>NZ_JBFBHW010000085.1:0-19712 GCF_040685395.1 Kitasatospora sp. NPDC088779
AACCCCCACACCCCCCAACCCCCCAAATCCCCATCTGTCACTCTAGTCCCCTGGTGTCCTCCCCCGATCGGGCGGGGGGGGCGGCCCCGGGCCCCCCCCCCACGACGCGGAGCGGTGCAGGTCAGCCGACCATCGCCGCCAGGACGGTGCGCCAGTCCTCGCCCGGCTCGGGGCTCAGCGGGGCGGCGAGGGTCTCGGCGCGGTAGTGCCAGGAGCGGCGGAGTTCGGGATCGGCGTCGGGGCGCAGGTCCAGCGGGCTGCCGGAGTCGAGCAGGCGCACGAGCTCGCCGGTGAAGTCCGCCCAGGAGACGTGCCCGTTGACGGCGTTGACGATCCGGCCGGCCGCCGGGTTGCCGTCGGCGACGCAGGCGGCGAGCGCGCGGGCCAGGGCGGCGGAGTGCACCCAGGCGGCGCCGTACCAGGCGGAGCGGTCGCCGGGGGCGGGGGCGGGCAGGGCGATCGGGCGGCCGGCCAGGGCGGCCTGGTAGAGGTCGCCGGTGGAGCCCCAGCGGAGCTGGTCGCGCAGGCGCTGGTGCGGGCCCCAGACGATCGGGGCGCGGACCACGGTGGCCGGGCCCCGGCCGGTGGCGGCCGCCTCGAACAGGATGCGCTCGCAGTCCAGCTTGGCCTGTCCGTAGGGGCTGACCGGTTCGCCGGTCGGGCCGCCTTCGGGGATGTCGGTGCCGGACGGGCGGCCGTAGGCGTCGATGCTGCTGACGAAGACGAACGGGCCGCCGCGCCAGCCCTCGACCAGGGCGCGCATCGCGGCGAGGTCGACGGCGTGCTCGGTGAAGGTGCAGGCGGCGTGGATGACGGCGTCGACACCCTCGACCGCGCGGCGCAGGCTGTCGAGGTCGGCGAGGTCGCCCTCGGCCAGTTCGGCGCCGTGCAGGGCGGGCAGGTGGGCGGACTCGGGCCGGACCAGGGTCCGGACCGGGCGGCCCTGGGCCATCAGTTCCTGGAGGACGGCCGCGCCGACACCGCCGGTGGCGCCGGTGAGCAGCACGGTGCCCGCGCGGGTGCGGGTACCCGGGCGGGAGCCGGTGCGGGCGGGGGCGGCGCGGCGCTCGTCCTCGCGGGTGGCGAGCAGGGCGGCGAGGGCGCGCGGGGTGCGCTGCTCCAGCACGTCCAGGCCGGTGAGCGGCAGGCCGGTGCGGGTGCGCAGGCGTTCGGCGAGCTGGACGGCGACCAGGGAGTGGCCGCCGAGGGCGAAGAAGTCGCCGTCGGCGGGCGGGGTGGTGCCGAGCAGTTCGCCGAAGGCCGTCCGGACGGTGTCGAGCGGGCCGGACCGCTCGGGGGCGGTCGGGGCCGCGCCGGGCAGCCGGCCGCGGTCCGGGGTTCCGTCGGCGTGCCGGGGCAGCCGGTCCAGCAGGGTGACGGCGGACGGCAGGTGGGCGGGGGCGAGGTGGCCGCGCAGTGCGGCGCGCAGTTCGACGCCGGTCGGGGCGACCGGGCCGCGCACCACGGCATAGGCGAGCGGCGGGCCGTCGGCGGTCTCGACGACGGCCGCCTCGACCACCCGGGAGTCGGCCGACAGTGCGGCAAGGGCCGGGTGCTGGGCGGTGGCCAGGCGGGTGCCGGGGAGCGCGGAGAGGGGCTGGTCGGGGTCGGCGGCGACGGCGGCGAGCAGGTCCGCGAAGGCGGTGAGCAGTTGCTCGGCGGTGGTCTCGTCGAGGGCGTCCCGGTCGTGCTGGACCAGGCAGCGCGGCTGCGGGCCGTCCTCGACCAGCAGGGCGAGGCCGAACTTGGCCAGGCCCAGGTCGAGTTCGACGTCCTCTGCGGTGAGGCCGGGCAGCGTGAGCGGCTCGGCGGGGTGGACGAGGTCGCAGCTGACGGACAGCAGCGGGGTGCCGTCGGCGCCGCGGGCCGCCGCGCCGAGCCGCTCGACGATCAGGTCGAACGGGATCTCGTGGTGCTGCTGCGCGTCCAGCAGCGCGGTCCGGGCCCGTCCGAGCACCTCGGTGAAGGTGGGATCGCCGGCCAGGTCGGCGCGCACCGCGAGGGTGTTGACGCCGAGGCCGACGGTACGGCGCAGCTCGGGCCGCAGGCGCTGGCCGCTGGCGCAGCCGAGGGTGAGGTCGGCCTGGTCGGCGGCGGTGCGCAGGGTGGCGAAGGCGGCGGCCAGGACGACGGCGAACAGGGTGGCGCCGTGCCGGGCGCCGAGCCGGCGCAGGCCCTCCACGGTGGCGGGGGCGAGCGGGGCGGCGTGCAGGGTGGCCCGGCGCTCGCGTGCCCCGGGCGGAGTGGGCCGCAGCAGCGCCAGCGGGCGGGCGCCGGCCAGGTGTCGGGCGCGGGCGTCGGCGGCGCTGGTGAGTTCGGCGTCGCGGGTGCGCTCCTCGCGGGCGTAGTCGGCGTACGACGGTCCGGGCGGCGGGAGTTGGGGCGCCACGCCGTCGCGGGCGGCGGCGTAGAGGGCGGCCAGGTCGGCGGCGAGGACGGGCAGCGAGCCGCCGTCGACGGCGATGTGGTGGATGTTCAGGAGCAGGGTGTGGTCCTGCGGGCCGTGCCGCAGCAGCAGGGCGCGCAGGACCGGGCCGGTGGCGAGGTCGAAGGGGCGGGCGGCCTCGGCGGCGAGCAGGGCGGGGGCGTTGTTCCCGGCGCCGTTCTCCCAGGTGGCGTCCACCGTGCGCAGCGGCACCGGGGTGACCGGGTCGGTCTGCTGGTGGGGCTGGTCGCCCTGGCGGCCGTAGCGGGTGCGCAGGACGGCGTGGCGCTCGGTGAGGCCGGTGAGGGCGGTGGCGAGGGCGGCGGGGTCGAGCGGTCCGCGCAGGCGGGTGGCGAGCGGGACGTTGTAGAGGGCGCCGCCCTGGCCGAGGTGGTCCATCAGCCACATCCGCTGCTGGGCGTGCGAGAGCGGGGCGGGGCCGGCCGGGCCGTCGCCCTGGCCGGTCGGCGCGCTCTGCGGGGCCGCCGGGCGCCCGCCCGCGGCGGGGCGGTTGCGGCGGGCGCGGCGCAGCAGGTCGGCCTGGTCGGCGGTCTGGTCGACGGCCGGGTGCTCGGCGGTCATCGGGTGGCTCCTTGCGGGGTGTCGTCGTGCGCGGCGCGCAGGGCTCGTTCGAGCAGGTCGGCCTGGCCGGCGACGGTGGGGTGGCCGAGGAAGTCGGCGAGCGAGAGTTCGACGCCGAGGTCCTCGCGGAGGTCGTCGACGACCCACATGGCGAGCAGCGAGTGGCCGCCCTCGGCGAGGAAGTCGGCGGCCGGGTCGGTGATCGGGCGTTCCAGGGCGCGGGTCCAGGCGGTGGCGACGGCCTGCTGGATCGGGGTGAGGGCGGCGGCGGTGCCGGGTCCGTCGGCGGCCGTCTCGTCGGCGGCGGCGAGGGCGCGGCGGTCGATCTTGCCGGTACCGGTCAGCGGCAGGGCGGCGAGTACGGTCCAGGCAGTGGGCACCAGGTGGGCGGGCAGCCGGTCGGCGAGCCGGGCACGGAGGGTCTCGACGGCCGGTCGGCTGCCGTCGGCGAGGACCAGGCAGGCGGTGAGCGCGGCGTCGGTGTGGCCGGGCCGTCGGACCACGACGGCCGCCTCGGCGACCTCGGGGAACTGCAGCAGCGCGTGCTCGACCTCGCCGGGTTCGATCCGGAAGCCGCGGACCTTCACCTGGTCGTCGGTGCGGCCGTGGAACTCCAGTGCGCCGTCGGGGCGTTGGCGGACGAGGTCGCCGCTGCGGTAGGCGCGGCCGGTGCCGGGCAGGTCGCGGAAGCGCTCGGCGGTCAGCTCCGGCCGGTCCAGGTAGCCCTGGGCGAGCCGGCCGCCGGCGATCCACAGTTCGCCGACGGTGCCGGGCGGCACCGGTGCGAGCTCCTGGTCGAGGACGAGGGTGCGGGCGCCGCCGAAGGGCCGGCCGATCGGGACCGGGCCGGTGGTGCAGTCGGCCGGGGTGATCCGGTGCAGGGTGGTGAAGGTGGTGGCCTCGGTCGGCCCGTAGACGTTGAAGAGTTCGAGCCAGGGGAAGGCGCGCAGCACCGCCCCCGCGTACTCGGGCGACAGGGCTTCGCCGCCGACGGCCAGGGTGCGCAGCACACCGAAGATCCGGGACTGCCGGGCGGCCAGGTGGTGGAACAGGGCGGTGGTGATGAACACGGTGGTGACGCCGAACCGCTCGATGTCGCGGACGAGTTCCTCGGCGGTGGGCCGGTCGGACGGCGAGACGGCGACGGCGGCGCCGCGCGCCAGCGGGGCCCACAGTTCGAAGGTGGAGGCGTCGAAGCTGATCGTGGAGTGGAACAGGACCCGGTCGCGGGGGCCGAGCGTGAACGCGTCCTGGGCGGTGACCAGGTCGGCGACGGCGCTGTGCGGGACGATGACGCCCTTGGGCCGGCCGGTGGAGCCCGAGGTGTAGAAGAGCAGGGCGGGCGCGGCCGGCTCGGCGGCGTCGGGGGCGGCCGCACCGATGGCGTCGGGGCCGTTCCCGGCCGGGGCGGCGGGCTCGGCCAGGACGAGGGTCGAGGTCAGCGCGAGGGTCTGCTCCTCGGCGAGTCCGGCCTCGGCGAGCAGCGTCTTGTCGCCGAGGACGAGCCGGACTCCGGCGTCCCCGGTCATCTCGGCGATGCGCTGGCGCGGGTAGGCCGGGTCGATCGGGACGACGTGGGCGCCGGTCCGCCAGATCGCGAGCTGGGCGACGACCAGGCGGGTGGAACGGGCGCAGAGCAGGCCGACGGCGCTGCCGGCACCGATTCCCCGGGCGGTCAGGGTCGCGGCCAGCCGGGCCGAGGAGTCGACGAGTTGACGGTACGTCAGAACGGTGGAGCCGTCGGTCACGGCGAGGGCGTCGGGGCGCTCCTGGGCGTGCCGGGCGATCAGGTCCGGGAGGGTCGCGGTGGGCATGGTGGGTCCCTTCCGGGCGCCCCGGCCGCGAACGGCCGGGGCGCCCTGCGCAGGTCGTACGGGCGGGCGGGCGGTCAGACGGCGGCGGCGGCGGTCGGCTGCCGTTCCGCCACCAGCCGGGCGACGGCCCGCAGGTCGGGCTGGCGCAGCACCAGGGGCGCGCGCAGCCGCACCCCGCACTCCTCCTCCAGGGCCTCCAGCAGCCGTGCGGCGGCGAGCGAGTTGCCGCCCGAGGCGAGGAAGTTGTCGCCGGGCCCGAGGTCCGCGCGGCCGAGCAGGTCGCGGCACAGGCGCAGCACGGTGCGCTCGCTGGGCGTGGCGCCCTCCTCCGCCGCGACCGGCTCGTCCGCCGTCGGGGCGAGGAGCAGGGCGGCGCGGTCGACCTTGCCGTTGGCGTCCAGCGGGAAGGTGTCGACCAGGCGGACGGCCGACGGGACGGCCTGCTCGGGCAGCCACGGCCGGACCGCCGCCAGCAGCTCGTCGGCGTCGGCCGCCGAGGACCCCTCGACGGTCTGGACGAAGGCGAGCAGCCGGACACCGCCGGTGGGCGCCGGGGCCGCGGCCACCACGGCCCGGCGCACCCGCGGGTCGCGCTCGAACGCGGCCTCGACCTCGGCGGGTTCGACCCGGACGCCGCTGACCTTGACCTGGTCGTCGAGCCGGCCGTGGAACTCCAGCACGCCGTCGGCGCGCATCACCACCCGGTCGCCGCTGCGGTAGACCCGGTCGATGCCGTCCACGCCGGGCGGCACGCCGACGAAGCGCCGGGCGGTCAGCTCGGGGTCGAGGTAGCCGGCGGCCAGGCCCCGGCCGCCGATGCGCAGTTCGCCGGCCTGGCCGCGCGGCACCGGTCGGCCCTCCTCGTCGGTGACCAGGACGACCGCGCCCGGGACGGGCAGCCCGATCGGCGGTGCGCCGGCGCCGTGGTCGAGGCCGGGCGCCATGGTGTGCACGGTGGTGGTGACGGTGGCCTCGGCGGGACCGTAGGCGTTGTGGACGGCCGCGGTGACGTCCGGGCCGGGGGCGCGGCGCAGCCGGTCGCCGCCGATGGTGAGGTGGCGCAGTGCCAGCCCGTCCGGCCACGCGCGCGCCAGGATCGGTTCGGCGAGCGGGGTGGGCAGGATGCTGACGGTGACGCCGGCCTCGCGCCACCAGTCGGTGAGCGCGCCCGGGTCCCAGCGGACGGCCTCGGGGGCGAGGGTGAGCGCGGCGCCGGAGGTGAGGGTGGCCCACAGCTCCAGGACGTGCGGGTCGAAGGAGACGCCGATCAGCAGGCTGTGCCGCTCGCCGGGGCCGAGGCCGGTCAGCTCGCGGTACCAGTGGAGCAGCGCGCCGAGGGCGGGTTCGCCGACGGCGACGGCCTTGGGGGTGCCGGTCGAGCCGGAGGTGAGCACCGCGTAGTGGGTGCCGGCGGGCACGTGGACCTGCTCGCCGGGGACGAACGCGGCGACCACGTCGCTGGCCGGGTCCAGGTCGAGCGCCAGCTGCTCGCCGCCATGCGGCAGTCGGGCCGGGTCGCCGACCAGGCAGGCGGGCCGCAGCTGCTCGGCGACGGCCTGGAGCCGGCGCTCGCCGGGGCGCGGGCCGAGCGGCAGGTGGACGGCGCCGAGCTTGGCGGTGGCGAGGGTGACGGCGGCCAGGGCGGCGGAGTGGCCGAGGCAGACGCCGACCAGGTCGCCGGGGCGGATCCGGTCGCGCAGCGCCGCGGCCACCGTGTCGGCGAGGCGGTCGAGTTCGGCGTAGCTGTAGGTGCGGGCGCCGTCGATCAGGGCGGGCGCGTCCGGGGTCCGGTGCACCCAGGTGGCGAACAGGTCGAGGACCGCGCCGTCCTGGTGCGGGCGACCGTATTCGATGCTCAGGGTTTCCATCATCGTCTCCAGGTGGTTCAGGCCGTTGACAGGCCGTTGACGGACTGTCAGTTCAGGCCCATGGAGCGGGCGATGATCACCTTCTGGACCTCGGAGGTCCCCTCGATGATCGTGGTCATCCGCACGTAGCGGTACAGGAACTCCAGCGGGTGGCCGCGCACCCAGCCGGTGGCGCCGTGCACCTGGAGCGAGCGGTCCACCGCGCGCACGGCGGTCTCGGAGGCGGTGAGCTTGGCGAGCGCCGCGTTCTCCGGCGCCTCGGTGCCGTCGTCGACCAGCCGGGCGCAGGCGAGGGTGAGCAGCTTGGAGCACTCCACCTCGGCCCGGGTGGCCACCAGGTGCTCCTGGACGTGCTGGTACTCGCCGATCACCTTGCCGAAGGCGCGCCGCTCGCGGGCGTACTCGACGCCCATGCGCAGCGCGTACTCGGCGATGCCGTTGCACATCGCGGCGACGACCAGGCGGCCCCGGGAGAGGCTGTCCATGGCGAGGGCGGTGGCCGCGCCGACGCCCTCCTCGCCGCCGATCACGGCGTCGGTGGAGACGGTGACCTGGTCGAGCAGCAGCTCGAACAGCGGTTCGCCGGACATCCCCTCGTAGCGCTGGCCGATCCGCAGGCCGGGCTGGTCGATCGGGAGGACGAAGGCGGTGGCGCCGGCGGTGGGCCCGGCTCCCTCGCCGAGGTCGGTGGCGGTGACGACGAGCACCAGGCCGGCCCGGTCGGCGTTGCTGACGAAGGTCTTGCGGCCGTTCAGCACCCAGCCGTCGGCGGTGCGCACGGCGGTGGTGGTGAGGCGGAACGCGTCGGAGCCGGCGTGCGGCTCGGTGAGGGCGAGGCAGCGGGTCTGCTCGCCGCGCACCAGCGGCACGAGGTGGCGCTCGATCTGCTCGGGGGTGCCGTGCCGCAGCAACGGGCTGGGGCCGTCGGAGCCGGCCAGGGCGTACGGCGCGAGCGGGCAACCGCTGCGCCCGGCGGCGTGGTGCAGCAGGACGACGGCGGTGAACGGCATGTCGGCGCCGCCGAGTTCCTCGGGGTAGTCGCCGGCGTAGAAGCCGAGCGCGGCGGAACGCTTGCGGACGTAGGCGCGCAGTTCGGCGGGCACCTCGTCGGCGGTCTCGGGCAGTTCGGCGGCCAGCGGGACGAGCTCGCGGCGGACGAAGCTCTCGAACGCGTCGACGAGTTCGCGGTGGCCGTCTTCGAGGACGGCGGAGGGGGCGGTCATGCGCGGTCTGCCTTTCCGGGGTGCTGGCCGGTGAGCGCGCTGGCCTGGTCGGCCAGGACGGCGTGGCGGAACAGGGTGCGCAGCGGCGGGCGGCTGCCGAGGTGCGGCTCCAGCCAGGCGGCGAGCTGGGCGGCGAGCAGCGAGTGGCCGCCGACCTCGAAGAAGTGGGACTCGGCGGTGAAGCGGTCGTGGCCGAGCACCTCGCGCCAGGCGGCGGCGATCAGTTCCTGGCCGGGGTCGGCGAAGGCGCTCTCGGCGGCCGGGGCGGCCTCCTGGGCGGGGGCCTCGTCGGCGAGCCGGGCGAGGGCGGCGCGGTCGGGCTTGCCGCCGGGCAGGGTGGGCATCGTCTCGACGGCCGTCCAGGTCGCGGGGACGAGCCCGCCGGGCAGCCGCTGGGCGAGCGCCGCGTGCAGGGCGGCCTGGTCGGGGCGGTCGGCGCCCTCCAGGAAGCCGATCAGGCGCGGGCCGGCCTGCGGGTCGGTGTGCAGCACCACCGCGCAGGAGCGCCCGCCGAGTTCGGCGGAGGCCGCGGCCTCGATCTCCTCCAGTTCGATCCGGTGGCCGCGGAGCTTGACCTGGTTGTCGGCGCGGCCGAGGAAGCACAGCCGACCGCGCAGGTCGCGGTAGCCGCGGTCGCCGGTGCGGTAGACGCGCTCGCCGCCGAGGGCGGGCACGGTGACGAAGCGGGCCGCGGTCGGCTCCGGCAGGCCGAGGTAGCCATCGGCCAACAGGTCTCCGCTGACGGCGAGTTCGCCGACACAGCCGGCCGGGAGCGGGCGCAGCGCCTCGTCCAGGACGTGCAGGCGCACGCCGTCCAGTTCGGCGCCGAGCGGGATCTCGCCGTCCTCGGCCACGTCGGCGGCGGTGACCTCGTACACGGTGGAGGTGACGGTGGCCTCGGTGACGCCGTAGGCGTTCAGCACGGTGGTGGCCTCGGTCAGGCCGGCCAGCGCGCGGGCGGGCAGGCGCTCGCCGCCGAGGACGAGCAGCCGGGGCGCCCAGCGGCCGTCGCGCAGCGCCTCGCGCAGGTCCTCGCGGACGGCGAGCAGGTAGCTGGTCGGCAGGTTGGCGACGGTGACGCCGCGGGCGGCGAGCACGGCGACGAGCTCGGGCCCGGTGGGCACCTCGCGCTGCGGCACGACCAGGGCGGCGCCGGCGGCCAGCGCGGGCAGCACCTCCTCCAACGCCACGTCGAAGGACGGGCGGGCGAACAGCAGCACCCGGTCGGCGAGGGTCAGTTCGTAGCGGGCGGCGATCGCGGCGACGTACCCGGCGAGCGCGTCGCGGCCGACCAGGACGGGCTTGGGCACGCCGGTGGAGCCGGAGGTGTGGATCAGGTAGGCGGCGCCGTCCAGCACGGCGGCGGGCTCGGCCTTGGGGAAGGCCGGGCCGTCCAGCAGCGCGGGGGTGACGCCCTCGGCGGGCAGGGCGAGCGCGCTCTGCCGGGTGGCCAGCACCAGGGCCGGGGCCAGCCGGTCCAGCAGCAGGCCGAGCCGGGCGGCCGGGTCCTCGGCGGACAGCGGCGCGTACACGGCGCCGTACCGCAGGCAGGCGAGCAGGGCGACGACGCTGTCCACGCCGCGCGGCAGCACGGCGGCGACCGGCTGGCCGGGGGTGACGCCGGCGGCGCGCAGGCGTTCGGCCAGCTGGGTGACGCGGCGGTCGAGCTCGCCGTAGCTGAGGCGCTCGGTGCCGGCGATCATCGCGATGGCCGTGGGGTCGTGGGCGGCGGCCGGGTCGAGACCGGCCCGGGCGACGGCGATGGCGGGTTCGGCGGCCGGGGCGGGGTCGAGCGCGGCGAGCGTGGCCTCGGGCCGGTCGAGGTAGCAGCGCAGCAGCTGGAG
The DNA here is from genome assembly GCF_040685395.1 of Kitasatospora sp. NPDC088779. Taxonomy (NCBI): domain Bacteria; kingdom Bacillati; phylum Actinomycetota; class Actinomycetes; order Kitasatosporales; family Streptomycetaceae; genus Kitasatospora; species Kitasatospora sp. NPDC088779. Next base: position 9,757 of record NZ_JBFBHW010000085.1, read on the forward strand.
CAGGCGGTCGGCCAGCAGGGTGGCCTCGGCCTCGCCGAACAGGTCGGCGTCGTAGTCCCAGACCAGGGTCATCCCGGCGCCGCCGTGCTTCTCGCCGACCACCCGGCGGTCGTCGGGCAGCAGCACCAGGTCGAGGTCGAAGCGGGTGGTGCCGGTGTTGAAGCCCTCGTACAGCGAGACTTCGAGACCGGGCGCCTGGACGTCCGGCAGCGCGGCGTCGTGCGCGCTGAACATCACGTTGAACAGCGGGTTGTCGGCGCCGCCGGTGTGCAGGCCGAGCCGGCGGGTCAGCTCCTGGACCGGCAGGTCCTGGTACGGCAGCGCACGCAGCAGGACGTCGGTCACCTCGTCGACGGCCTCGGTGCCGGGGGCGGCCGGGTCCAGCCGCAGGTGCAGCGGCACGGTGTTCACGAACATGCCGACGGTGCCCTCGAAGCCCTCCGGGCGGTTGCCGACGGCGGTGCCGACGACGAGTTCGCGGTGCCCGGAGTGCCGGCGCAGCAGTTCGGCGAAGAGCGTGAGCAGCGTGCTGAACGGGGTGTGCCCGTCCTCCTTGCTGCGGGTGCGCAGCCGCTCGGCGAGGTCGGCGCCGATCGCCTGGCGCATCTGGCCGCCGCGGTGGCGGCGCACCGCGCCGGGGTTGGCCAGCCCGGGCAGGGTGACCTCGCGCGGGGCGTCGGCCAGCTCCCGCAGCCAGAAGGCGAGCGCGCGCTCACGGGCGTCCGGGTCGACGGCCGTGCGGGCGTGCTGCTCGTACGAGGGCGCCTCGGGCAGTTGGTAGGGCTCGCCGAGGACGTGGGCGCGGTAGACGGTGAACAGGTCACGCAGCAGGATCGCGAAGGAGTGGCCGTCGTGGACGAGGTGGTGCTCGACGTGGATCAGCCGGTGGTGGTCCGTGCCGAGGCGCACCAGGTGCCAGCGCAGCACCGGCGCCTTCTCGGTGTCCACCGGCTCCTCGGCCTCGGCGGCCAGCAGCTCGCGGAAGGTGGCCTCCGGGTCGGCCTCGGCGGCGAAGTCGCTGCGGCGCAGCGTCGGTTCGCAGTGCTCGGCGACCCGCTGGCCGGGCAGGCCCTCCGGGCGGGCGACCAGTTCCAGGCGCAGGCCCGGGTGGTGTGCGAGGACGGCGGCCAGTCCGGCGTGCAGCGCGTCCTCGTCGAGGGCGCCCCAGAGGTCGAGCACGGCGGTGAAGTTGTACGCACGACTGCCGGGCAGCATCTGCTCGTGCAGCCAGACGATCTCCTGCGAGGAGGAGAGCGCAAACATCGGTGACTCCCTTGTGTGGTGGGCGTGTTGGCCCTGTGGTGGCGGGGCGGGCGTGGATGGCCCGGCCCTGGTTCCGGGCACGCCGGGGTGGTGGCGCGGCCCGGCGGTCGGTGTGGGGGCTCGGTGGCGGCTTCGGTCCGGGGCGGGTCAGGCGTCCGGGGCGGGCGTCCTGATGCGGACGTCCGGTGCAGGTCCGGTACGGCTTCGGGTCGGGTCCGGGGCGGCTTCGGGTCGGGTGCGGATCAGGCGTCCGGAGCGGGCGTGCGGATCAGGCGTCCGACGCGAGGTCAGGCCGGGGGGCGGGGTCAGGCCGGGGCGGGTCAGGCCGCCCGCAGGTGGCGGCGCAGCGTGGCGAGCAGGTCGTCGAAGGCGGCGGTGGCGGCGTCCTCGGGGAACCGCTCGCGGTCCCAGGCGAGGCGCACCAGCAGGTCGTCGCCGTGCGAGGCGGCGACCGCGAACGGCGCGGCGAGCGGCCGCCCGGCCAGGTGGGTCTCCCGGCCGGGCACGCCGCCGAACACCAGCGGCGGGCGGCGGTGCAGGTCCTCCAGGGTGAGCATGCCGTCCAGGGCGCCCGTCCACGGGGCGCCGGCGGTGCGGGCGGCCCGGACCACCTCGTCGAACGGGGTGTCGGCGTGGTCGAGGTCGTCCCACCAGGCGTCGGCGAGGTCCTCCAGGGCGGCGGCCGCGCCGGGTGCGGCGGGGTGCACCAGGGTGTTGAGGAAACAGCCGAGCGCGGCGGGCGCACCCGGCGGGCGGCCGCCCCACGGGTAGCCGAGGGCGAGCTGCCCGTCGGTCCGGTGCAGCCGGTGGGCGGCGGCCGCGGTGGCGTCCAGCAGGGCGGGGAAGATAGCGGTGCGAGCGGCCCCCTCGGCGGCGGGCAGCCGGTGGCTGAGCATGCCGGTGGAGCCGGCCGCTCCCCCGCCCGTCCCGGTGACGCCGCCGAGCCTGCGGCCCCAGTGGGCCTGTGCGGCGGGGCCGCCGGCGGCGTCCTCGGCGGCCAGTTGCCGTTCGACGGCCTCCCGGTAGGCCGCCAGGGCGTCCTGGTCGGGGGCGGCGACGGCCTCCTGGGCGTGGTCGTCCCGGGCGTAGGCGTCGGTGAGGTCGGCGGTGAGGATGCCGAGCGACTGCTCGTCGCAGGCGGCGTGGTCCACCGCGAGGGCGAGCAGTTCCTCCTCGCCGTCCGGCTCCCGGGCCACCAGCAGGCGCAGCGCGGGCCCGTCGGCGGGCCAGTCCAGCAGTGCCTCGCGCAGGGCGGAGCGGGCGGTGCCGCCGGGCGGGACGGCGATCCGGGCGGCCTCGGCCGAGGGGGCGCCGACCCGCAGGACGGGCGTGCCGCGCACCGTCCCGAAGCCGCCGCACAGCGCCGGGTGCCGGGCGGCGGTGGCGGCGGCGGCGCGGGCCAGCCGGGGCAGGTCGAGGGTGCCGCCCGGGTAGGCGTGGAACAGCGGGACGACATCGGGCCGGCCCTGCGGCGCGAGCCTGCGGGTGATCAGGAAGCGCCGCTGGGCGCCGGTGAGCGGGAGCAGGTCCATCGGGGAGTCGGCGGCGGCGGAACGGTACCGGGCGAGGTAGGCGGCGGTGATGCTGGCGTGCACGGAACGGTCTCCGGTTTCCGGTTTCGGTTCGGTTCGGACGTCAGGCGGCGGGGCTCGTCGGGCGGCCGGGTGCGTCAGGCGGCGGGGCTCGCGACGGGCTCCTCCCCGGCCGTGGCGGCGGTGTCCGCCGGGAGGTCCCGCAGCCGGCGCAGCGGCGACAGCAGCAGCGGCACCGGGACGAGCAGGAAGCCCGCCGCGCACAGCCACAGCGCGGCGCGCGGTCCGGCCGCGTCGGCGACGGTGCCGCCGACGAGCGCGCCGATCGGCAGCGTGCCCCAGACCAGGAAGCGCATGGTGGCGTTCATCCGGCCGAGCAGCTCCGGCGGGCACAGGCTCTGCCGGAAGCTCACCTGGGCGACGTTGTAGGCCACCGCGCCGAACAGCACCACCGCCGAGGCGATTCCGAACAGCACCACGCCCGCGCCCCGGCCGGACAGCGGCCACAGCAGCGCGAACGGCGCCGTCACCACGGTGGCGAGCCAGATCAGCCGGGCCTGGCCGAGCCACGCCGCCAGCCGCCCCGCGCACAGCGCCCCGGCCAGGCCGCCGACGGCGGAGGCCGACAGCAGCAGACCGATGGCGCCCGGCGCGAGGTCGAGCACCCGCACCCAGAACACCGTCTGCACGGCCGCCAGCACGGCGGCGAACAGGTTGGACACGGCGGTCGCGGCGGCGATCGCGCGCAGCAGCGGGTGCCCGAGCACGAAGCGCACGCCCTCGGCGACCTCGGCACGCAGCGACCGTCCGGGCGCCGGCTCCGGTCGGGGCTCCTCGACCCGGATCCGGGCGAGCAGCAGGGCGGAGGCGAGGTAGCCGACGGCGTCGGCCACGATGGCGAGCGACGCGCCGAGCAGTTGGACCAGGCCGCCGCCGAGCCCGGGCCCGACGATCTGCGCCGAGGAGCGGACCGTCTCGATCGCGCCGTTGCCCCCGACCAGTTGCTCGCGCGGCAGGACGGACGGCAGGAAGGACTGGTGGGCGACGTCGAAGAAGACCGTCGCCACCCCGGTGACCAGCGCCACCAGGTAGAGCTGGGCCATGGTCAGCACGCCGAGCGCGGCGGCCGGCGGGATCGACCCGACGGCGAGGCAGCGCACCACGTCGGCGCGGATCAGCACCGGGAGCTTGCGCATCCGGTCCAGCCAGGCGCCGGCCGGCAGGCCGACCAGTAGGAACGCGGCGGTCTCGGCGGCGGTCAGCAGGCCGACCTCGAAGGGTGTGGCGTCGAGCACCATCACCGCCACCAACGGGAGCGCGACCAGGGTCACCTGGCTGCCCGTCTGGGCCGTCGCGGCTCCGGTGAGCAGGAGTCGGAAGTCGCGGTGGCCGAGCAGGCGGTCGCGGCGGGGGCTTGGCGTCTCGTTCATCAGTGCGACTTTCGGTCACCACTTCGCTACTGGGCAAGCATCGCGTCCGTTTCCGGACGAACCACGGGTCGGCCGGATCGCGCCACTCCCGCGACCCGCCCTTACGGACCCCATACGACCGAGCACGCTCCCGCCGGGACGTCCGCGCAGGCCGCCGACCTGGGGCGGACCACTCGCACGGCCACCCGGCGCACCGCGGGCCCCGCACGTCCAATTCGCCGTCCGCTATGCGGGCATTCGCATTCCGGCCACCGGACGCCGTCACTCAACTTGGCTGGATCATGCGAAACACTGACTGTCCGTCATCTGATCGTGATATCGGCCGCGTCGCGGGAGGCCGTGGGAAGAAGCACCCGCGCCGCCGAACGGGCCGGACCGGGCCCCGCCGCTCAGTCCGCCTCCCGGCAGGTCACCGCCAGCACCGCCATGTCGTCGTCCCGCGGCCCGCCCGTCCACCGCTCCACGTCCGCCACCAGCGCGTCGACGGCCTCCTGGGGGCCGTCGAACGGGCCGAGCGGGCCGAGGGCGAGCAGCGGATCGTAGAACTCCCCGGCCGCGTCCCGGGCCTCCGTCACCCCGTCGGTCACCAGCAGCAGCGTGCACCCCGGCGGGAACGGCCGGGTCTCCGGCGCCGGCCGGGCCACGCCCAGCGAGCCCATCCCGAGCGGCAGCCCCGGGTCGGCGGCATCCAGCCGGCGCACCGCCTCCGGCCCGCCCAGCAGGTACGGTCCCGGGTGCCCGCAGTCGAGCGTGCGCACGACGTCCTCACCCGGCGGGAACTCGACCAGCAGCGCCGTGATGAACCCCTCCAGCCGCACCTCCTCGGCCAGCAGCGTGCTCTCCCGGGTCAGCGCCCGCTCCAGCCCGTCGGCCAGCGCCGCGAGGTCCGGCGCCCGGTGGGCGTCCTCCCGGAACGCGCCGAGCAGCACCGACACCGCGCCGACCGCCTGCAGCCCCTTGCCCCGCACGTCCGCGATCAGCACCCGTACGCCGTGCGGGGTCGCCTGCAGCGCGTACGCGTCGCCGCCGATCAGCGCCTCGGTCTGCGCCGCCCGGTAGCAGGCGGCGACCGACAGTCGGCCCACTCGCGCGGGCGGCTCGGGCAGCACCGCCCGCTGGGCGGCCTCGGCCACCGACCGCACCTGCGCCAGCCGCTCCCCGTGCCGGGCGACGACGCGGTTGACCCAGACGCCGAGCAGCGCGGCGAAGGCCGTGTTCACCAGCTCCAGGTAGCCGTCCTGGGTGCCGATCGAGCCGTCCCGCACGGCCAGCACGAGGATGCCGGTCACATTGGCGACGCCCACCGCGAGGGTGTCCCGCAAGGTCAGCAGGGCGCCGGTCAGGACGGCGGCGGCCGCGAGGAGCGGGTCGCCCCAGTAATCGGCGGGATCCAGGGAGTTCCAGACGAGCCCGGCGACGATCAGCAACCACGGCGCGAACCGCACGTACGGCGGCCACTGCTCGGACCTCGGGGCCATCGGAGACCTTGCTTCCCGTCTCACCGCCTATCCGGAATGGGCGATTCCGATCCTAGCCACCCCTGCGCGCCCCCGCGCGCGCCCGACTGCGCCGCGGGGAGCGAACCGCGCGGTGGCGCCCCTCGGCCACCGGGGCCGGGGCGGGACCGTGGGTCAGCCCGGTGATCTGCTCCGGCACCCGCACGGCGCTCCCGCCGACGGCCGGGCACGCGAGAGCGGACGCGCCCGCTACCCGTCCAGGGTGAACCGCCCCGCGCCCGGGCCGGTGAGGAGGCCGGGCGGCAGCCGGCGCCCGTAGGTGAGCAGCAGGAGGTGTTCGGCCCGGCCCTCCACCACGGCCGGGCCCTCGCCGTACGCCCAGGCGGTGTCGGTGGCCCGCAGGTGGACACCGTCGAGTCGGGCGCCGAAGAAGCGCAGGCTGCGCCGGGAGACGGTGGCGAGCAGGGCGGTGACCCGAGGCAGCGGTAGGCGCGAGGGCAGGCCGAGCGCGGTGGTGATGTCGAGGCCGTGCACGACGTCGTGGGCGAGGGCGGCGATCCGGCCGCCGACCGGGGGGCGCCAGGGGTGTTCGGCGTGGTCGGCGAGAGCGGCGGCGAGTTGGCGGTCGGTGAGGGCGGCGGCGTCGCGGCGCGCCACCCGGTCGGTCATCCGGTGGAGGGAGCCGCCGGCCCGCATGAGGTCCGCGAGACTGCGGGCGGTGGAGTGGCGGAAGCCGGTGCTCATGTGGGCGGCGACCTCGCGAACGCGCCAACCTGCGCACAGCGAAGGGGAGTTCCACTGGTCCGGGGAGAAGGTGGTGAACACCTCGGCGAGTTCCCGGCGTTCGGCCGCGATCTGCTCGCGGACCCAGTCGACGGCCTGGTCGTGCTGCACGGTTCCCATGCCTCCAGCCTGCGGCCGGGACCCTCCGGACGTCCAAGACCGGGGAGTTCTTCCACCTATCATCAGAAGTTATGGAACTCCGGCAGCTCCAGTACTTCGTCACCGTGGCCCAGCAGGGCAGCTTCACCCGCGCCGCCGAACTGCTGCACCTCACCCAGCCCGGGGTCAGCGCCCAGATCCGGCAGCTGGAGAAGGAATTGGGCCACCGGCTGCTGGACCGCGGCGGGCGCGGCGTCCGGCTCACCCCGGTCGGCGAGGCGGTGCTCCCGCACGCGCGGGCGGCGCTCGCCTCCGCCGCGGCGGCGCGGCAGACGGCGCAGGACTTCGGCGGACTGCGGCGCGGGCACGTCCGGCTCGGGCTGGTCTCCGGGGCAGCCCTGGGTCCTGTCCCGCCGGCCGGGGCGGACGGCCTTCCCGGACTCGCCACCACGCTCGCCGCGTTCCGCCGCGACCACCCGGGCATCGACCTCTCGCTGGCCGAGGACGGTACCGCGCGGATGCTCGGCGCCCTGCGCGAGGGGCGGTTGGACCTCGCCGTGATCGGCCTGCCCACCACCGCGAGCGGACGGGACGACGACGACGGCTGGCGGACGCTGGCCGGGCTCGCCCTGCACACCGTGCTGGAAGCCCCGCTGGTCGCCGCCTTCACCGGGCACCACCCGCTGGCCGGCGGACCGGACGGCCCCCTGCCGGTCGCCGCACTGGCCGGGCACGCCCTGGTGAGCACCCCGCGCGGCACCGGCCTGCGGACGGCACTGGAGCAGGCCCTGGCCGCGGCCGGGGCACGCCCCACGGTCGCGGTCGAGGCGTCCGCCCCGCCGCAGCTGGCCGAACTCGCCGCGCACGGGCTGGGCGTGGCCGTGCTGCCGGATCCGCCGCCCGCCGCCGGGCTGCGGATCCGGCCGCTCACCGACCCCGTCCCGCTGGTGCGGATCGCGCTGGCCTGGCCGACCGGCCGCCCCACCGCGCCGCCCACGGCCGCGCTCCTGGGCCACTTGCGGACGTCCTATCCGGGCCCGGGGGCCCGCACCTGACGCTGCCGGGGGTCCGTCCTCCGCAGGCCGCCGTCAGAGCGCGGCGGCGGCGGTCCCGTCGCCGATGTGCAGGATCGCGTCGGCCCCGTCGAGGACCGCCCGGTCGAGCGGGAAGTAGCCCTGCTCCGGCGTGGTGTCGGTGCGCGTCCGGCCACCGGCGGCCGCACCGGGCTCGACCAGTCCCCAGGTGGCGGCCCCGCGCTGGAGCGCGCCCTCGTGGGTGTCCGGCTCGGGCTCCTGGAGCCCGACGGCCTCGCTGCGGCCCAGGCTGCCGGGGACGAAGGTGTACGGCTCGTCCAGGGAGTTCAGGATCGCGCCGACGCCGCTCCAGGTCAGGTCCAGGTCCGCCAGCCGCATGGCGCTCGGCTGCCGCTGCAGGTGGAGGTTGTGGGCGAAGACGAGGGTCCCCCCTCGGCGGGCCTCGCCGCCGCGGATGTCGAGGAGGTTCTGGGCCATGAGCACGTCCCGGGTGCCGAGGAGGCCGGACAGCCGGGCGCCCGGCTCCAGGCGCTCGGCCGACTGCCGGTGGTAGCGGAGCAGACCGAGGCCGGCGGTGAGGTGCGTCCTGGCCCTGAGCCACTCGGCGCGCGAGGTCGCCGCGACCAGTTCCGGGGCCCGCGCGTACAGCAGGGTGAGCAGGTCGTCGGCGACCGTCCGCAGCTTCTCCGCCTCGGCGGAGGCGCCGGGCGACATCTCCGGGTCCAGGACCGCCTCGGGGCGGCTCCAGCGCTGGTCCTCGCCGACCAGGCCGGCGAGGTCGAGGTCGAGCCCGAGGTAGTCGCGGGCGTGTTCGAGGTAGCGCCGCGGGCTGGGTGCGCTGGTGTTCTCCGTCTGCGCGTCGAAGCCGTGGAAGGCCAGACGGTCCGCCGGCGGCCGGCTCCGGTTGTAGTCGCGCATCCAGGCGACCAGCCGCCGGTTGCCGTCCAGCTCTCCGAAGCCGTGGGAGAAGCCCTCGCCCATCACCGAGTCGAGGGTGCCCACCCCCTCCTGGACGAAGTCGTTCACGGTGAGCGCGGCCACCCGGTCGGTTTCGAGGGCGATCGACCGGAATCCCCGGTCGACCAGTTGGGCGAACAGCTCGTTGCGGATCCGCGCGAAGGCCGGTTCCCGGTGGGTGGGTTCACCGAGCGCCAGCAGTGCGCATGACGGAGGGACGAGGTCTCGCAAGTCCTGACTCATGACCCTCAAGCGTATCCTTGAAAGAACGGTTGAGACTTTTCCTGCTCCGACCGCCCGATCCTCCGCTGAAGTCTCAAACCGGTGACCACCATGCGCCCCTCCGACCTCGCCCGCGGGCACGGCCTCTCGACCCAGGCCGTGCGCAACTACGAGCGGGACGGCTTCCTCCCGCCCGCCGAACGCACCGCCAGCGGCTACCGCATCTACACCGAGGTGCACGCGGCCGCGCTCGACGCCTACCGCTCCCTGGTCGCGGCGTACGGCCACGCGACCGGCGGCCGGATCATGACCGCACTCCACCGGGGCGGGCTCGACGACGCCCTGACGGCCATCGACCGCGGCCACGGCCAACTGCTCCGCGACCGGGACACCCTGGACGCGGTGCGGGAGGCCGTGCACCACCTGACGGCGCGACCCGACGCGGCGCGGGATCTCTCGGCGGACCTTGCAGCGGACCTTGAGACGGATCTTGCGGCGGATCTTGAGGCTGGCCCATCGGCGGAGCCCGCGGTGGACGGCGCCGTCCTGAGCATCGGCGAACTCGCCCACCGGCTCGGCGTCACCCCGGCGACCGTGCGCAACTGGGAGGGCGCGGGCATCCTCACCCCCGCCCGGGACCAGGCCACCGGGCACCGCGCCTTCCGCGCCGACGACATCCGCGACGCCGAACTCGCCCACCTGCTCCGGCGCGGCGGCTACCCGCTGGACCACATCGCCACCGTGGTCCGACAGGTGCGGACGGCCGGCGGCACGGCCTCCCTGGCCGACGCCCTCGACAGCTGGCAACGCAGGCTCACCGCCCAGGGCCTGGCCATGCTCGACGCGGCCGCCCGGCTCGGCCACTACCTGGGCCTGACCGGCCACCCGCGGCCGGACCTGGGGTCTTAGTCAGCGATTCGGCGGGCCGCCTCCGTGGCGGGCTCAGCCGACGCGGGTGAGCCGGGTGGTGCGAGGAGGGGTCTGGTCGGCGGGGGTGGCGGGGCCGGCGGCACGGTCGGGCTCGGGGCGATCGGGGTTGGCGAGCAGGATGGAGCGCTGGAGCCGTCGCAGTCCGGCCGAGGGTTCCATGCCCAACTCCCGTACCAGGGTGTTGCGCAGGCGCTGGTAGGCCTCCAGGGCCTCGCCCCGTCGGCCGGAGCGGTGCAGGGCGATCATGTA
>NZ_JBFBHW010000086.1:0-18434 GCF_040685395.1 Kitasatospora sp. NPDC088779
CGGTGAAGTCGGCGTAGGTGGTCAGGTCGCGGCCGTAGGTCTCGGACTCGCCGTCCAGCCACACCGAGTCGGGCCCGGCCACGGCGACGGTGCGGGTTCCCGTGCCGTCCGTGACCTTGTGCACCCAGGGCACGACGCGCCCGTACGAGAAGCGCATCCGCAGGGCCGAGCGCATCCGGACGGTGCCGGACACGCCCTCGACGATCCGGATCAGCTGCGGGGCCGCCGTGCCGCGCGGCGGCATGAAGTCGACGACCCGGACGGTGCCCCCGGCGGTGTCCCATTCCTGTTCCAGGATCAGGGAGTCGCCCCGGTAGCGCCGCCGGTGGGCGGGCGGGGCGTCACCGGGGGCGATCCGCCAGAAGCCGTGCTCGTCCGTGCCCAGCAGGCCGGCGAAGACGGCCGGGGAGTCGAAGCGGGGCAGGCACAGCCAGTCGACGGCGCCGTCCCTGCCGACCAGGGCGGCGGTCTGCATGTCGCCGATCAGCGCGTAGTCCTCGATACGGGCGGGCACGTGGTTCTCCAAGAAGGGTTCACAGGAAGGTTCGGCAGAGGGGGTGTACCGGCCGGGCCGGGCCGGGCTCACTCCTTGAGCGAGCCCGAGTTGGCGCCGCGCACGAAGTGGCGCTGGAAGCAGAAGAACAGGATCGCCACCGGGAGGGTGGAGACCAGCGCCGCCGCCAGCTTGAGCGGGTACTGCGTCCCGGAGCCGAGGCCGCCGGAGACGAAGTGCGCCAGGCCGGTGGTGAGGGTGTCGTGCTCGCTGGACTGGGTGGAGACCAGGAAGTGCGTGAACTCGTTCCAGGAGCCCTGGAAGGAGAGCACGGTGAGCGTGATCAGCGAGGGCCGGGACATCGGCAGGACGACGGACCAGAAGATCCGGAACGTCCCGGCGCCGTCGATCCGTGCCGCCTCCTCGATCTCGCGCGGCACCGACTCGAAGAACTGCTTCATGATGAAGATCCCCGCGGCGTCGACCAGCAGCGGCAGGATCATGCCGCTGTAGCTGTCGAACATGCCGAAGCTCTTCAGCACCAGGAACTTCGGGATCAGCAGCACCACGCCCGGCACCGCCATCACGGCCAGCACGAAGGCGAACAGCAGCCGGCGGCCCGGGAACCTGATCCGGGCCAGCGCGTAGCCCGCCATCGAGTCGAACAGCACCCGGCCGGCCGTCACCAGGACGGTCACCACCACGCTGTTGCCCAGCCAGCGCAGGAACGGGATGTTCTCGACGCCCTCCGCCAGGCCGAACAGCCGCCGGTAGGAGGCCAGGGTGCCGCCGTCGGGCAGCACCGACATCGGGTGGGCGGCCGCGTCCGGGTCGGTCTTGAAGCTGTTCACCAGTTGCAGCAGGAACGGCAGCAGGTAGAGCAGCGCGAAGCCGAGCAGGACGGTGTACCCGAGGAGCCGCAGCGGCCGGGGGAAGCGGCCGAGGATCGGCTTGTCCACGGCGGGCTTGCGGTCAGCGTGCGGCACGGCGGGCTCCCTTCGGGCTGCGGCGGGGCTTGCCGTCCCGCTCCCGCAGGACCCACCGCTGGACGGCGGTGAGCAGCAGGATCAGGCCGAGCAGGACGAACGCGATGGCGGCGCCCTGCCCGAAGTCGGCGTTGTCGAAGCCGGCCGAGTAGGACAGGTAGGCGGGCGTCAGGGTGGTGTTGCCGGGCGCGCCCTTGCCCATCACGTACACCTGGTCGAAGACCTGCCAGGTGGAGATCAGGCCGAGGGTCAGCACCAGGAACAGGACGGGCCGCAGCGCGGGCAGGGTGACGTGGCGCAGCAGCTGGCGGCGGTTGACGCCGTCGAGCGCGGCTGCCTCCTCCAGTTCGCGCGGGATGTCCTGGAGGGCGGCGAGGAAGATCAGCATGAAGGTGCCGGAGGTGGTCCACACCGCCATCAGGATCAACGTGCACATCGCGACCGAGGGCCCGGCGAACCACTCCGACCAGGACAGCCCGAGCGGGCCGCCCGTGCCCGGAGCGGGCTGGTCCAGGCCGAACCAGCCGAGCACCAGCCAGATCACCCCGCGCGGGTCGGCGAACCAGTTCGGCCCCTTGACCCCGAGCCAGCCCAGCATCCGGTTGACGGCGCCGCTGCCCTGGAAGAGGAACAGGAAGACCGTCGAGATCGCGATCGAGCTGGTGACGGACGGGAAGTAGAACACCGTGCGCAGGGCGCCCCGGCCGCGCAGCATCCGCTGGTTGACCAGGATGGCGAGCAGCAGCGCCAGCACCGTCTGCAGCGGCACCGTCAGCAGGACGTAGTACAGCGTGTTGCGCATCGAGGTGGCGAACAGCGTGCGGTCCAGGCCGTCCTCGGCGAACAGCCGGCGGTAGTTGTCCAGGCCGATGAAGTCCGCGCTGCCGCTGAACGGGTTGGACTGGCCGTCCCAGTGCAGCAGGCTGACCCACAGGGCCATCCCGATCGGCAGGACCATGAAGAGGCCGAGAACCAGGACCATGGGGCCGGCGAACAGCCAGCCCCATGCTCCCTCGCGCAGGCTGCGCCGGCGTGTCGTGCCGGTGGAGCTGTTACTTGGCATTCTTGATGGCCTGCTCGCCGTTGCGCTGGAGGGTGGCCAGGATGGCCGCCGGGTCGCCCGTCTTCAGCGACTGGAGGTCGGTGTTGAACTGGGTGAGCACCTTGGTGAACCCGGCGATGGTGACCGGCGCCTGGGCGTTGGCGACGCCGTCGACCCAGGCCTTGGACTCGGGGTACTTCTGGGCGTAGGCGCTCAGCGCGCTGGTGCGCGAGGGCATCACGCCGAAGGCCTGGGCGAACTCCAGCTGCTGGTCGGCGGAGGCGAGGTGCTTGACCAGGTCGACCCCGGCCGCCTGGTGCTGGCTCTTGGCGGCGATGCCCCAGCAGTTGCTGAAGGCGAGGGTGCCGGGGCCGGCCGGGCCGGCGGGCAGCGGGAGCACCTTGTACTGGACGTTCGGGTAGTCCTTGGCCATCGCGCCCTTGAGCCAGTTGCCCTCGATGGTCATCGCGGCCTTGCCCTTGCCGAGCGCCTCGCCGCCCCAGCCGGCGTCCACCTCGGCGACGTACTTGGCCGAGCCGGCCTTCATCATCGACTGCACGTACTCCAGCGCCTGCTTGTTGGCCGGGCTGTCGGCGGTCATCGCGGTCTGCTCGGGGTTGGTGATCCAGCCGCCGGCCTCCTTCAGCAGGGCGCCGAGCCGCTGGTAGTCGGGGGCGGTCACCAGGCCGGTCACGCCGTCCTTGGTGAGCTTGGCGGCGTCGTCGGAGAGCTGCTGCCAGCTGGTCGGGTAGTCGGCCTCGGTCAGGCCGGCCTGCTGCCACAGCGTGGTGTTGATCGCCAGGCCCAGGGTGGAGGTGTCCTTGGGCAGGCAGGTGAGCTTGCCGTCGTAGCTGAAGGCCTTGCGCAGCGGCTCGGAGAAGTCGGCGGCGTCCGGGATCTGGTCGCCGTAGGCGTACAGCGAGCCGCCCTTGGCGTAGTTCGCGAACTGGTCGGAGTTGACGTAGAAGAGGTCCGGCGGGTTGCCGCCGGCGAAGGCCTGGCCGAGCTGCTGGTTGATGTCGCTGGCGATCTGCACGGTGACGGTGTTGCCGGTCTTCTTGGCCCAGTCGGCCGTGGCGGCCTTGACCGCGGCCGTCTCGGACTCGCCGGAGGTGGCGATCAGCACCGTCAGGCTCTGGTTGCCGCCGGAGGACTGCTTGGCCGGTGAGTCGCCGAAGCCGCCGGAGGAGGAGCAGCCGGTGACGGCGCCGAGGGCGACGGCCGTGCAGACGGCTGCCGCGGCGAGGGTGCGGGAGGTGGCCATGCGGGATCTCCTTGCGAGGGTGGGTGGGGGGAGTGGGCGGAGATGGTTCGGGGGAGTGGCGGTCAGACGCTTTCGCGCAGGACCAGCTCCGGTTCCAGGAGCACGTGTTCGGTCGGCCGGTGGCGGTCGCCGAGGCGTTCCAGCAGCAGTCGCATGCACTCGCGGCCGACCGCGTCGAGCGGTTGGGCGAGGCTGGACAGCGACGGGAACAGCAGGGGGGCGACCGGCGAGTCGTCGAAGCCGATGACGGCCGCGTCCGGGCCGGGGGCGCGGCCGTCGCGGCGCAGCGCCTGGTACCAGCCGAGCGCCAGGGTGTCGCTGGCGGTCACGACCGCGGTCGCGCCGGTCGCGAGCAGCCGTTCGGCGGCCTCGGTGGCGCTCGCCTGGTCGTCCGGGCTCTCGGCCCGGCGGCCCCGGGCGGGCAGGCCCAGTTCGCGCATCGCGCTCTGCCAGCCGCGGGCGCGGTCGTCGCCGACGCCGGAGCCCTTCGGCCAGCCGAGGAAGCCGATCTTGCGGTGGCCGAGCCCGGCCAGGTGCCGGACGGCGGCCGAAGTCCCGGCGGAGCCGTCGACGTCGACCCAGTCGCCGACGTCCCGGCCGGACCAGGTGCGGCCGAAGGCGACGTAGGGGACGCCGCGTTCGTGCAGCCAGCCCTGGCGGCGGTCGCCGCGGTCGGTGCCGCTGAGTACGAAGCCGTCCGCGCCGTGCTCGTCGAGCAGCTGCTGGTAGCTGGTGAGTTCGTCGTCCCCGGGGGCGACGGCGAACAGCACCACCCGGTAGCCGGCCTGGTCGGCGGCCTCGGAGAGCGAGTGCAGGAACTGGTCCAGGACCGGGGTCGGGACGCCGGTGCTGCTGGAGCGGATGCCGTAGCCGATCAGCCGGCTGGCCCTGGTCTTGAGGGCCTGCGCGGCCCGGTGCGGGCGGTAGCCGAGCTCGTCGATCGCGCGCTGGACCCGCTCCAGCGTCTGCGGGCGCAGCAGCTCGGGCGAGTTGATCGCGTTGGACACCGTCTGACGGCCCACGCCGGCCCGGGCGGCGACCATTTCCAGGGTCGCGGCGGACCCTGTCCTGGGCCGGGGCGATGAGTGTGCATGCATGACGGCGATCCTAGGTTCTGTCTTCATTGACAAGATCTTGGAGCGTTCCAATACGGGGTTCCATCTTCCCCACCAGGGGGGTTAATGTCTTGGAACGCTCCAATGGCAGAAAGGTTGCGCCCGAGTGGAAGCAACTGTCAAGCCCCAAAACGAGGATGAAGAGACCATGTCAGCGATCGCCCTGCAGCCGTTCCTGCACGACGCCCAGCTCTCCGTGGCCGCCCCGAGCTTCTGTGCCTCGCGCCCGGACGGGCGGATCGGCGAAGGCGCGGACGGCTTTTACCACGGGGACCGCCGGATCCTCTCCCGCCTGGAGGCCGGTGTCGCCGGGATCCCCAACGCCCCCGTCGCCACCGCGCACGGCGAGGACGGGCGCACCACCTTCGTCACCGTGCTGCGCGGCATCGCCGAACTCACCCCCGACCCGGCCGTCACCCTGGAACGCCGCCGGGAGCTGCACCCCGGCCGCCTCGTCGAGCGGTACACCGTCCGCAACGCGGGCGACCTCACCGCCCGCCTGCGCCTGGACCTGCGCGCGGAGAGCGACTTCGCCGCGATGGACTCCGTCAAGGCCGGCCGCACCACCCAGGCCCTCACGCCCACCGCCGACCCGAACGGCCTGCGCTGGAGCGAGGGCCCGCTCAGCGCCGCCCTCACCGTCGAGCCGGCGCCCGACCACCTCGCCGCCGACACCGGCACCCTGGGCTTCGACCTCGAACTCGCCCCCGGCCAGACCTGGCAGGCCGTCCTGGAGTGCACCGCCGAGCACCGCGACGGCGACCTCTTCCCCGCCCCGGCCGCCGACGCCGCCCCGTGGCGCACCCCCGGGATCGCCGGCCGCGACCACCACCTCGCGCACTGGATCGCCCGCTCCCACCACGACCTGCGCGGCCTCCTGCTCACCGACCCGCTGGAGCCCGCCGACCACTTCCTCGGCGCCGGGGCCCCCTGGTTCCTCACCCTGTTCGGCCGCGACTCGCTCTGGGCGGCCCGGATGATGCTCCCGCTCGGCACCGATCTCGCCGCCGGCACGCTGCGTACCCTGGCCCGCCGCCAGGGCCGCGCCCTCGACCCGGCCACCGAGGAGCAGCCCGGCAAGATCCTCCACGAGGTCCGCCGCGACGAGCAGCACCTCGACAACGGCTCCCACCTGCCGCCCTGCTACTTCGGCACGGCCGACGCCACCCCGCTGTGGCTCACCCTGCTGCACGACGCCTGGCGCTGGGGCATGCCCGAGGACCAGGTCGAGGCCCTGCTGCCGCACGCCGAGGCCGCCCTCGCCTGGCTGGCCGACCACGCCGACGCGGACGGCGACGGCTTCCTGGAGTACGTCGACAGCTCCGGCAAGGGGCTCTCCAACCAGGGCTGGAAGGACTCCTCCGACAGCATCCGCTTCCGCGACGGCCGGATCGCCGACGCCCCCATCGCGCTCAGCGAGGTCCAGGCCTACGCCTACGAGGCCGCCGTCGCCTCCGCCGCCCTGCTGGAGGCCTTCGGCCGGCCCGGTGCCGACCGCTGGCGGCAGTGGGCGGAGGAGCTGCGGCTGCGCTTCCGCGACCGGTTCTGGACCGAGGACGCGCACGGCCCGTACCCGGTGGTCGCCCTCGACGGCGGCAAGCACAAGGTCGACTCGATCGCCTCCAACATGGGCCACCTGCTCGGCACCGGCCTGCTCGACCCGCAGGAGAGCGCCCTGGTCGCCGGCCGGCTCACCGCCCCCGGCATGGACAGCGGCTTCGGGCTGCGCACCCTGGACGCCGCCGCGACCGGCTTCAACCCGCTCGGCTACCACACCGGTTCGGTCTGGCCGCACGACAGCGCCATCGCCGTCCACGGCCTCGCCCGCGCCGGGCTGCACGACGCCGCCGCGCCGCTGGCCGCGGGCCTGGTCCGCGCGGCGGCGGCCTTCGACCACCGCCTGCCCGAACTCTTCGGCGGCCACCCGCGCGCCGAGGTCGCCCGCCCCGTCCCCTACCCGGCCTCCTGCCGCCCGCAGGCCTGGGCCGCCGCCGCCTCCGTCCAGGTGGTGCAGGCACTGCTCGGCCTGGAGGCCGACGCCCCCAACCGGCGGCTCCGGGTGCGGGCCCAGCTCCCGGCCGGCTACGAGTCGCTGACGTTCACCGGCCTGACGGTGGCCGGCCTGCCGATCGAGGTGTCCACCGACCACACCGGAGCCGTCGACCTGCGCGCCCCGCAGGGCTTCACCGTCACCACGGACCGCTGACGCGCACCCCGCCGGCCCGCCGCCGCGCCCGGCCCGGCCGGCGGGGAGCAGACCGTCCGGGCGCGGGCCGGCTCAGCCGCGTTGCACGGTGAACTGGTCCACAGCGGTGCCGTCCTCGGTGATCGAGCGCACCGCCATGCGGGCCGGCTTGCCGGCGGCGGCGGGCGTCACGTCGACCGCCACCAGGCAGTAACCGGTGTAACGGACCCTGGACCAGGTGACCTTGACGGTCTGGTTGTGGCCGGTCGGATCGGCGACCACCATCGGGACGGGGGAGTCGTTCTTCGTCTCGTGCCCGAGGTAGGTGTCGGCGACGGGGAAGGAGTAGACCCCGCCGCCACCGCCGCCCGCGACGACGTACGTGGTGCCGTCCTTCAGGGGATTGACGGTGTCTCCGGAGGCGACCTTGCGGGTGGGCTTGCCGGAGCGGATGGGGTCGGTCCGCTCGTAGACGTGGTTGTGGCCGCTGAGCACCAGGTCCACCTGGTACTTGTCGAACAGCGGGGCCCAGTCCTGCTGCGCGCCGAGTTCGGCTCCGTTGTCGTGGCAGGTGGAGTACGTGCACTGGTGCAGGTAGACGACGACGAAGTCGATGGTGGTGTCGGCGCGGAGCGCGGCGAGCCGGCTCTCCAGCCACTTCTTCTGCTTGCCCTTGGTGTAGTTCAGGTTGGCCGCGGTGTTGTAGCAGATGTCGTTGCCGTCGAGGCTGATCAGGCCGACGTTCTGGCAGCGCCAGGAGTAGATCCCGGTGGACTGGACCCAGGCGTTGTCGGGCATCGTGAACCGGGCGCGGACGCCCCCGTAGCCGTCGGCCCCGTACCAGGCCTCCATCTCGTGGTTGCCGATCGCCATCATCCACGGGGTCCGGGAGGCGACGGGGTCGTTCTGCACGAAGAAGGAGTCCCACAGGCGGGCGTCGTAGGGGTCGCTGGTCTTGCCGCTGCCGCCGCTGTTGGCGTACGAGAGGTCGCCCATGTGGAGGTGGAAGGCGGGGTCGAGGCCGGCGATCAGGTTGGCGGTGGCGGCTGCGTTGTACCCGACGCCCTGGTCGCCGAAGGCCGTGAAGGTGAACCCGGTGCCGCGGCCGGGGGCGGGCGCGGTGCGGAAGCTCGCCACGTCGCCGAGCTGGGCGCGCTGCCCCGCGGGGTCGTAGCCCTGGTGGCCGACGACGTAGTAGTACGTGGTGTCCGGGATCAGCTGGTCCACCTGCGCGTGCAGGTAGTACTGGGTGACGGTGGTGGGCTTGACCAGGGGCTGGTCCTCGACCGGGTGCTGCCAGGACAGCTTGCTGACCAGGGTGCGGACCTCGGCGGCGATCGGGGAGCCGAAGTCGCCGGGCTGGAGGCCGATCCGGACGAAGGGGGCGGTCACCGCGCCCGGCACCTGCCAGGAGACGACGACCTGTTGGGAGGGATCGGCCCCGAAGGCCAGGTGCCGGCCGAAGGGGCGCAGCGCGGACCCGGCGGTCCGGTCGCTGCGGGGTGCGGGGAGGGTCGGGGTGTCGAGGGCGGTCGGGCGGGGGGCGGCCTGGGCGGCGCCGGGCAGCAGGAGGCTGCCCGCGGCGAAGGCGGCACCGCCCGCCGCGCTCACTCGCAGGAGGTCGCGCCGGGAGTGCCGTGTGGTCTCGGACATGACATTAAGTTAGGAAACATCCCTAACCTTTGACAAGAGGGCGGACACGTGCGGATTCGGCCGCACCGCACGCCAGTTGGGGGTGCTCGGGCATCGAGGCGACGGTGCCCGGACATCGGGGCGGGGGCGCTCCCCGCCTCGGGAGCGCCGCCACCTGCTCGGTTGCGGCCCGGCGGGAGGGACGTGAACGCGCGGGCCGATGTCCGGATAACCCACCGGGCCGTCCGTATCGCCCCTCGGTCCGGCCCGGCCCCCACGCCTACGGTCGAGGCCATGAACGAACCCCTCAGCCCCGACGACCTCGCCGCCTACCACGAGAACGGCTTCCTCCTCGTCAAGAACCTGATCAGCCGACAGGAGGCGGCGGCGATGCGGGAGGAGTGCCACGCCCTGGCCGCCCGCCTCGACTCCGACGCCGACCCGACCTGGGCCAGCGCGCGCACCGTCGCGGGTGCGTCCGCCGGACGCACGGCCCTCAAGCACGCCCACGACGCGCAGTTCCACTCGGCGGCCTTCGCCCGGCTGCTGGTCGACCCCAGGTTCACGGACGTCGCGGCCGCACTGCTCGGTGGGCCCAACCTCCAGTTGCACCACACGAAGATGTTCATCAAGCCTCCGGAGACCGGCTCCCCCTTCCCCCTGCACCAGGACCACCCGTTCTTCCCGCACGCCCGGCACACCGTCGCGGCCGCGGTCTTCCACTTCGACGACGCCCCGGAGGAGAAGGGCTGCATCAGGGCCGTCCCCGGCAGCCACCGGAAGGGCCCGCTGCCGCACGTCGAGGACGGCAGCTGGCACCTGCCGCCCGACACCTGGCCGCTCCAGGACGCCCGGCCGTGCCCGGCGGAGGCCGGCGACGTCCTGTTCTTCGGCTACCTCACCGTGCACGGTTCGGGGCTGAACACCTCCGACCAGGCCCGCACCACCTGGCTGGTACAGTTCCGGGACCCTGCGGACCGGCCCACCACGGACGATCACACCTGGTCCCTCGGTCAGGGCATGATGCTGCGGGGCGTCGACCCCACCGCGCGCAGGACGGACGGGGCGGGCGAGCCGAGATGACCGAACTGGCCCGGGCGGGCGCCGCCCTGCCCCTGCTCAACTCCGTGCGGCTGGGCACCACCCTCGCCGGACGACGGGTCGAGTTCGTGGACTGGGGGTTCTACCCGCCCGAGCCATGGCGCAACTACTGGCACAGCCACTCCTACTTCGAGTTCTGCTACGCCTACGCCGGGCGCGGGACGTTCCGGCTCGGCGCGCTGGAGCACCCGGTCGGAGCCGGCGAGCTGTTCCTGGCCCGCCCCGGCGAGGTCCACGAGATCACCACCGACGCCCGGGACCCGCTCGGCATCGTCTTCTGGTCCTGGACGATGGTCCCCGAACGCGGTCCGCGCGGGGCCGCCGGGCCCGGCTCCCCGGAGACCGCCGCCCTGCTCGACGCCGTCGCGGCCGGCCCGCGCCAGGTCGTCCCGGCCGCCGGAACCCCGCTTCCCCGGCTGTTGGCGACACTCGCCGAAGAGGCCGCGGCTCCGGGGCCGGCCAGCCCCGACCTGCTGGCCGCCCTCGGCCCCGCACTGGTCCTCACCTGCGCCCGCGTCGTCGCCGGCCTGCCCGACGCCCCGCGCCCGACGCCCGTGCCGGGTGGGCGCGCGGCGGCGGTCGCCGCGCGGATGACCCGCTACCTGGACGACAACTTCGACCGCCCGGTACGGGTACGGGACGTCGCCACCCAGGTCCACCTGAGCGAGCGCCACGCAGCACGGCTCTTCCAGCAGGAGACGGGGTGCACGATCATCGCCTACCTGACCCGCCGACGGCTGGACGTCGCCGCGCAGCGCCTGGCCGATCCCGCGCTGCGCCCGCTGTCCGTCGCGGCCGTCGCCCGCTCCTGCGGCTATGCGGACACCCGGCACTTCAGCACCGCGTTCCGGCGTTACTGGGGAGCGCTCCCGACGCAGGTGCGGGCCGGGGGCGGCACCACCCACGGCCTGTCCGCGGACCGCGGCGCGATCCGGTAGCCGGTGGCCGACCACGCCGGGGCCGGGCGGGGCCGGGGCCGGGCGTCGGTTCTTGGGCGGATCGGCCTAGTCGGCCCCGCGAGCCGTGGCTGCGACGGCGACGGCCGCCCTACCGTGGGCGAATGACCGATCATCAGACCGCGCGACCCGCGATGGGCCGGGCGGGTTACCTCGGGGCGGCCGCCGGCTTCGCCGTCTGCATGGCGGGCACCACCCTGCCCACCCCGCTGTACGGGCTGTACCAGGAGCAGATCGGCTTCTCCGAACTGATGGTGACGGTCGTCTTCGCCATCTACGCCTTCGGCGTCATCGGCGTCCTGCTGCTCGTCGGCAACGTCTCCGACTCCGTCGGACGCCGGCCCGTCCTGCTCTGCGGACTGGCGCTCGCGGCGTGCAGCGCCGTCGCCTTCCTGGCCGAAGGCGGCCTCCCGCTGCTGGCCCTGGGCCGCCTGCTGTCCGGCCTGTCCGCGGGCCTGTTCACCGGCACCGCCACCGCGTACGTCCTGGAGCTCGCCCCACCCGGACACCAGGCCCGCGCGGGCTTCGTCGCGACCGCCGCCAACATCGGCGGCCTGGGCTGCGGACCGGTGCTGTCGGGACTGCTCGCCGAGTACACGCCCCACCCCCTGACCCTGCCGTTCGCCGTGCACCTGGTGC
Source organism: Kitasatospora sp. NPDC088779 (assembly GCF_040685395.1). Lineage (NCBI taxonomy): Bacteria > Bacillati > Actinomycetota > Actinomycetes > Kitasatosporales > Streptomycetaceae > Kitasatospora > Kitasatospora sp. NPDC088779. Next base: position 11,414 of record NZ_JBFBHW010000086.1, read on the forward strand.
TGCTCGCCGCCTCCTTCACCGTCACCTGGCTCCTGCCGGAGACCGTCACCGGCGCCCGCCCGCTGCGCACCGCCCGGCCGCGCCGGCCGTCCCTGCCGCCGGAGGTCCGCGGGGTGTTCGTCCCGGCCGGCCTCGCCGCGTTCGCGGGCTTCTCCCTGCTGGGCGTCTTCACCTCCGTCAGCCCGGCCTTCCTCGCCCAGCGGCTGGACGTCCACAGCCCGGCCGTCGTCGGCCTGATCGTCTGCACGGCCTTCTTCGCCTCCACCCTCGGCCAGCTCCTGGTGCCCCGGCTGGGCACCGCCCGGGCGATCCCGGTCGGCTGCCTGGTGCTCATCGCCGGGCTGGCCCTGATGGCGGGCTCCCTCGCCTGGACGGCCCTGCCCCTGCTGGTGCTCAGCGCCCTGGTGGGTGGCGCCGGCCAGGGCATGGGCCTGCGCGGAGCCGTCGGCGAGATCGCCGCCGCGGCTCCCGCCGAGCACCGCGGCGGCGCCCTGTCGGCGCTCTTCGTGGTCGCCTACTTCGGCATCTCGATCCCGGTGATCGGTATCGGCCTGCTCACCGCGCCGATCGGCCTGGCCCGCGCCGGCCTGGTCTTCACCGCCTGCATGGCCCTGCTCGCCGCCGCCTCCGGCGCCTACCTGCTGCGCCGGGCCCGCGCCGGCTCCTGAACCGGCCGCGGCCCGGTGGCGCCCGCCCGCTTCCACGCGCTCTCGCGCAGCAGCCGCAGGCCGTTGAGGCCGACGATGACGGTCGAGCCCTCGTGGCCGAGGACGCCGAGCGGCAGGGGCAGGGTGGCGACCAGGTCCCACACGACCAGGCCGGAGATGAACACCGAGGCGATCACCAGGTTCTGGACGACCAGCCGCCGGGCCGCCAGGGACAGCGCGATCACCGTGGGGACGGTCGCGAGTTCGTCGCGGACGACGACCGCGTCGGCGGTCTCCAGCGCCAGGTCGGAGCCCGCCCGGCCCATCGCGATGCCGGTGTGGGCGGCGGCGAGGGCGGGGGCGTCGTTGACGCCGTCGCCGATCACCAGCACCTTGCGCCCGTCGCGCTCCAGCTCCTCGGCGACGGCGACGGCGACGGCTGCGGCGGTGGCCTCCGCCTCGGTGGAGGGCGCGTCGGCGGCGCCGTCGAGGAGCCGGGCGGGGGCGCCGACCGCGATGACGGCACCGGAGACGGTGGCGGTCACCCCGATGCCGGGGGTGGAGGCGAAGCCCTCGGCGACCGGCAGGTCGAGGCCGCGTCGGCGGGCGGCGTCGACCACCGCGCGGGCCAGCGGGTGCTCGCTGGGGTGCTCGGCGGCGCCCGCCAGGGCCAGCAGTTCGTCCTCGTCCAGGCCGCTGCCGGTGAGGGGGAGCAGGTCGGTGATCCGGGGGGTGCCCTCGGTGAGGGTGCCGGTCTTGTCCAGCGCCACCGCGTCGACCTGCCCGAGCCGCTCCATCACGACGGCGGACTTCACCAGGACGCCGTGGCGGCCGGCGTTGGCGATCGCGGACAGCAGCGGCGGCATGGTGGCCAGCACCACCGCGCAGGGCGAGGCGACGATCATGAAGGTCATCGCCCGCAGCAACGAGCCGGTCACGGCGGCCCCGAAGGCCAGCGGGACCAGGAAGACGGCGAGGGTCGCGAAGACCATGCCCAGGGAGTAGCGCTGCTCGACCCTCTCGATGAACAGTTGGGTGGGGGCCTTGGTCTCCGAGGCCTCCTCGACCATGGCGACGATCCGGGCGATCACCGAATCGGAGGCGTCGCGCTCGACCTTCACGCGCAGGGCGCCGGTGCCGTTCAGGGTGCCGGCGAAGACCTCGTCGCCCTGCTGCTTGGCGGCCGGCAGCGGCTCACCGGTGATGGTGGCCTGGTCGATCTCGCTCGCGCCGTCCAGGACGCGGCCGTCGGCGCCGACGCGCTCGCCGGGGCGGATCAGGATGGTGTCGCCGACCACCAGGTCCTCGGTGGCGACGGTCTCCTCGCCGCCGTCGTCCAGCAGGCGGGTGGCGGTGGTGGGGGCGAGGTCGAGCAGGCCGCGTACCGAGTCCTGGGTGCGGGCGGTGGCCAGCGCCTCCAGCGCGCCCGAGGTGGCGAAGATGACGATCAGCAGCGCGCCGTCCATCACCTGCCCGATCGAGGCCGCGCCGATCGCGGCGACGATCATCAGCAGGTCGACGTCGAGGGTCTTCTCGCGCAGCGCCCGGAGGCCGGCCCAGCCGGGCTCCCAGCCGCCGGTGACGTAGGCGATCGCGTAGAGCGGCCCCCAGGCCCAGGCCGGGGCGTCGGTCAGCTGGAGCGGCAGGGCGGTCAGGAAGGCGATGGTCGCGGCGGCGGCCCAGCGGGCCTCGGCCAGCGCGAAGACGCGCGTACGGCGCTTGGGAGCGGCGCCGCCGCGCGGGGCTGCGGCGGCTGGGCGCTCGGTGAGGGTTGCGGACATGGCTGTGGTGTTCCTCCACGCGGGCAGGACGGGGCGACGCGTCGACCATACAGGAATACATGAACAGCTCTTCATTTATTCCCGCTGGATTGACCCTCCCGGGTGATGCGGTTGTCGCCCCCGCCGGGCACGCCCTAGTTGGCCCGCGCGGCGAGGCCCTGCGGCCAGTGGCGGTGGTACTGGTCGATGACGTAGTCGTGGCCGTGGAGCCAGCCGTCCGTGGCCGGGTGGGCGTCGGTGAGGTGGGGGTGGCCCGGGGGCAGGTCGGCGTGGACGTGGTCGAGCCTGGCGGGGTCGCGGGCGGGCCAGATCGCGGTGGCGGCGGTGGCGGCGAGCAGGGCGATGGCGCCGAGGACGACGGCCGTCACCGGGAGGCCGGCGCCGGCGGCGAGCCAGCCGGCGAGGGGGTAGGTGAGCAGCCAGCAGCTGTGCGACAGGGAGAACTGCGCGGCGAAGGCGGCGGGCAGGTCCGCGTCGGCGGCGGAGCGGCGGATCAGGCGCCCGCCCGGCGTGAGGACGGCGGAACAGGCGGCGCCGATCGCGGCCCAGGACGCCAGCAGTGCGGCCCAGGACCAGCCGCCCGGGGCCGCGGCGGTGACGGCGGCGACGGCGGCCAGGACGGCGGGGAGCGCGAAGGCGGCCGGGAGCATGACGGCGCGGTCGGAGAGCCGTCGCAGGAGTCGGGGCAGGAGCAGGGCGGTCAGCATGGAGCCGGCACCGTAGGTGCCCAGGGCGAGCGAGACCGCGCCCGCCGGGCGGTGGAAGTGCTCGCGGACCGCGACGACGGTGTCGACGAAGACGATCGCCCCGGCGGCGGCGACCGCGAGGTCGAGGGCGAGCAGGGCCCGCAGGCGCGGGGTGGCCCAGAACAGGCGGGCGCCGAAGGCGGCCTTGGCGTGGACGCCGCCGGTCCGCTCGACGGGGGCGGGCTTGGGAAGGGCGACGGAGACGACCAGGGTGGCGGACGCGAGGAAGCCCGCGGTGGTGCCGGTGAACAGCCAGGTGTACGGGACCAGGGCGAGCAGGCCCGCGGCGAGCGCGGGACTGAACAGGGACTCCAGGTCGTAGGCGAGGCGGGACATCGACAGTGCCTGGGTGTAGTCCCGTTCGGCCGGCAGCACCTCGGGGATGGTGGCCTGGAAGGCCGGTGTGAAGGCGGCCGAGGCGGCCTGGAGCAGGAAGATCAGGACGTAGATCTGCCAGGCCTGGCTGACGAACGGCAGGGCGAGCGCGACGGCGGCGCGGGTGAGGTCCATCGCCACCAGCAGCGTTCGGCGCGGAACGCGGTCGGCGAGGGCTCCGACCACCGGTGCGACGGCCACGTAGGCGACCATCTTGACGGCCAGCGCGGTGCCGAGGACCGCTGAGGCGTCGGCGCCGGCGATGTCGTAGGCGAGCAGGCTCAGCGCCACGGTGGCCAGGCCCGTGCCCACCAGGGCGATGACCTGGGCTGCGAACAGGTGGCGGTAGGTGCGGTTGCGCAGGGTGGACAGCATCGGCCCCGTCCCGGTCGGCGGCGTGGTGAGGCGGCACCATCGTAGCCAACACGTGCATACGTGTGCACGTGTTGGCTACGGTGGTGCGGCTCTCGCTGCCGTTCCGGGCTGCGGGGGTGGGTCGGCCGTGCGGCGGGTCAGTCGTGCGGCGGCAGGGAGCCGATCTGGTGGTCGGCGACGTTCAGCGCCTCGTCGACCAGCCGCCGGAGGTGCCCGTGGCGCAGCGAGTAGACGACGCGGCGCCCGTCCCTGCGCGTGGTGACCAGGCCCGCGAGGCGGAGCTTCGCGAGGTGCTGGCTGACGGAGGTGCGCGGGGCCCCGCACGCCTCGATGAGGGAGGTGACGTCGGCCTCGCCCGCGCCGAGCCGGTGCAGCAGCGCGAGCCGGGTGCGGTCCGCGAGCAGGGCGAGGACGGACGCGGCGACGTCCAGCCGCTCGCCGCTGCCCTGCCCCTGCTCCTGCGAGCCGTGTGCAGCTGCCAGGTCGGTGCTTGTGCTCATGTGCTCATCGTAGATCGGCGCGCGCCCGATGCGTGCACGCGTGCGCACGTGATGGCTCCGCGCTGTCGGGGCCGCCGGGGCGGGCCCGGCTCTCGGGGTGTTCAGCGACCGGGGCCCCAGCGGGCTTCGAGCCGGCGGGTGCCGTCGGGGGTGGTGACGGCCCGCCAGCTGGCCCGCATCCGCACCGTGCGGCGAGCGGCGCCGGCGCCCCTGGAGGCGGTCGGGGCGCCCACGGCCTGGAGCACGGAATTGTCCAGGGGGCTGTCGGCGAGCCTGCGCACGATCGCGGACAGGGTCGCGGCGACCGAGCCGCGCGCCGGTGCGGATGCGGGCCAGCTGGCGGGGAGGGGCTGGCGGCGGTGGAAGGCGCCGAGAACGGCCACGGGGACCTCACCTTCGTTGACGTATCGTCCGACGCGGCGGATCGATCGGGTGTGGGCGGCTGAGGGCGTGTCTTGTGGATGCTCCGGAGGGCGGTGACGGGGCGCCGGGCCCGCGTCAGCCGGGCGGGGACGAGTCCGAGCCTAGGCCGCGGACCCTCGGGGGGTGGGCGATCCTGACGCCCCCTTGACTGCGCGGGCGTCGTCACTGACGGTGTCCTGACGGCGGCCCCGCGTATCGAGGGCCTCCGGCCCGGACGCGATCGCGCTCCGGCGGGGCGGCGCGTCGGGCGGGCGGCCGTCGATACGCGGGCGAGGGGAGGGAGAGCCATGGCAGGCCGGTCAGACGGCGCCGGCGCGGTCCGCGACGGCCGGGGGGCGAACGATTGGGACGGGACGGGTTCGTTCACTAACATCGACAGTGGCCCTGGATATAGGGAACACATCCGTTCATTGCGGACAGCCGGTGAACGGGCGTGTCGAGAGGTGGAACCGAAGAAGGTGCGCAGCCATGCCCGCTGAACCCGCAGTCGCGCGCGGACCGGCGACGGGCGCCCCGCTCCGCAGGCGCGGCGAGGCGCTGGAGAACGCCATCTTCGAGGCCGCCCTCCAGCAGCTCACCGCCGACGGCTACGCCCGGCTCACCATGGAGGGCGTCGCCGCCGCCGCGCAGACCGGCAAGGCCGCGCTCTACCGGCGCTGGCCCTCCAAGGAGGAACTGGTCAAGGACGCGCTGCGCGCCTGCCTGCCCCCGGCCGGCCCGCCGCCCGACACCGGCGGCCTACGCGGGGACCTGCTGGAGGTGGTGACCAGGCTGCGCGCGGCGATGCTGAGCGAACCCGGGGCCGCCGTGCGGGCCATCATGGGCGAGCTGGACCGGCACCGGGCCCACACCTTCCTGGCGATCGTGCTGGAGCGGGTGGTGGAGCCCACCGCCGCGCTGATCGCCGAGGTGCTCGCCCGCGGTGCCACCCGGGGCGAGGTCCGCCCCGGGTCCGTCACCCCCCTGGTCACCGACGTCGTCCCGGCGCTGATGCTGTACCGGATCAAGATGTGCGGCGGCGCGCCGGCGCAGCTCGACCCGGCGGAGATCGTCGACGAGGTGCTGCTGCCGATCGTCCGTCCGTGACGGACGGTGAGGCCGTCGGCCGTGCGGGCGGGCCGTCAGCCGGCGTCGGACGGCGCCTGGGCCGGGACGGCGGGCGCCGGCCCGGAGCCCGCCTCGGCGGCCCGGGCGGCGGAGGCCTCGAAGAAGCGCAGCAGCTCCACCGGGAACGGAAGCACCAGCGTCGAGTTCTTCTCCGCCGCGACCTCGACCACCGTCTGCAGCAGCCGCAGTTGCATCGCCGCCGGGGTCTCGGACATCGTGACGGCGGCCTCGGCGAGCTTGGCGGCGGCCTGGAACTCGCCGTCCGCGGTGATGATCCGGGCCCGCCGCTCGCGGTCGGCCTCCGCCTGGCGGGCCATCGAGCGCTTCATCGAGTCGGGCAGGCTGACGTCCTTGATCTCCACCCGGTCGATGTGCACGCCCCACCCGGTGGCCGGGCTCTCCAGCATGACCTCCAGTCCCTGGTGCAGGTTCTCCCGGCCGGAGAGCAGATCGTCCAGCTCGCTCTTGCCGATGATCGAGCGCAGCGAGGTCTGGGCGACCTGAAGCATCGCGAAGGAGTAGTTCTGGACGTCCACCGTGGCCTTGACCGGCTCGACGACGCGGAAGTACAGCACGGCGTCGACGCTGACGGAGACGTTGTCCTTGGTGATGCCCTCCTGGGCGGGCACCGGCATGGTGACGACCTGGACGTTGACCTTGCGCATCCGGTCGACCACCGGCACCAGCAGGGTGAGGCCCGGCTGGCGGACCTGCTCGCGCACCCGGCCGAGCCGGAACACCACGCCGCGCTCGTACTGCTGCACCACCCGCACGCCGGTGATCAGCCAGAACAGCGCCAGCACGACGACGAGAACGACAATTGCCACGTTCGTCCGACCTTCCCCGTAGCGGCGCAGCCCGGGCCGGGTCCGGAACGGGCCCTGTCGCGCGGGTGCGAGCCGCGCAGGACAGTATGCGCCCCGGCCGCGGGGATCGACAGCCGCGTGCGCCGGGGATCCTGACGGGCCGTCCGCTCCGCCGGTCGGGCCGTTCGGCGACGCCGCGGACGGCGGGGGGGGGGGGGGCCCGGGCCGGGGGCCCACCCCCCCCCCCCCCCCCCCCCCACC
>NZ_JBFBHW010000087.1:0-17366 GCF_040685395.1 Kitasatospora sp. NPDC088779
CCCCACCCCACCACCGGCGACCCCACCCACTACTGGACCACCCTCACCACCGCCGGCGAACTCCTCACCACCACCCCCAACCCCGACCCCCGCCTCAAACCCGCCCTCACCCACTGCCGCACCCAAGCCCAAGCCCAAGCCACCCACGCAACCCACCCATGAACACAGGAAGTCGACCCACCCGACTTCCTGCGCACACCCGCCCCCAACCCCCGCAGAGCCCACCTGCCGCACACCGCCCTGGCTTCGTTCACTTCCAGCAGTAGCGTTTGTCTGCCGGTTTGAGCCGCGGTTGCCGATCTTGAGGACCGTGGATGTTCACGAGAAACAGCAGCAGTCGACAAGGCGGCCCGCCACCCCTTCCGGCGGCGGGCCGTCGAGTCTGCATTCGCCCCACCCACGAGCTCGTGGCGTGGGTTCTCCCGCAGCTGGCCTTCGAGGCAGTTGCTGCCAACGCGGGTAGCTCAGCTGTTGAGGCTGGGTGCGACCTCGCGGGTCATACGGAGGTTGGGCAGCTTTCCTTGCCAAAGCTCTCGCTCGCTCGTGACCTTGAATCCGTGGTGCTGGTAGAAGCGGACCGCGCTGTCGTTGTAATCGGTGGCCCATAGGCATATGGGTGTGGCTCCGGCCCAGGTGAGGAACTCGGTCATCATGCGGCCACCGAGTCCCTGGCCCTGGACGTGTTCCAGCAGATACATCGGTCCGAGAGTGACCACCTCGCCGCGGCGCCCGCAGAGAACGCCGACGATCTCGGTTTCAGAACGGAGAACACGGCAGAACAGCAGATCCGGGTCCTGGTTCGCTGCCTCGATGAACTCCCGCCACTGGTTGATGCCTTCCGCGGTAGCTGACGAGCCGCGGTGCTCACGGATCCAGTCCTCGTCGATCCCCACCTCCGGGTTGGGGTATGTCTGCAGCCAAGCCCTCAGCAGCAACGGCCCCAGCTGCGCGGAGTCGCCCGGACGAGCAGCTTCGATCACGTAAGTCATGGCAACGATCCTCACCGATCACCCACCGTTTCAGACTGCCCAGTCATCCCTGCGACGGAGGCGGAACGCTCAGAGTCGCATGAGCCCGGCGGCGGTCGGCCGGAATCCGCACTGACCGTAGAAGGACTCCAGGTGCGGTTCGTAGTCGACGTGCAGCCACTCGGCACCGCGTGCGCTCGCCTCGTCGGCAGCCGCCCTCACCAACCGGGTCCCGAGCCCCTGCCCGCGGTCGTCCGGGTGCACGGTGGTGTCCAGGACGAAGGCGTGCACACCACCGTCGCCGACGACGTTGACGAATCCGACCAGCCGGTTCCCCCGGCGCGCCGCGATCCAAGCCAGGCTGCGGGCCAGCATCGGCGCGAAGGAGGTCGGCTTGTGATTCGGCCACGACGCGCTGAACAACTCGTCGAGTTCGGCATCCGTCAGCTCAGGACACACCGCCAACACCTCGTCATCGGCCCACGACACATCACTGATCACCATGCAGGGCCAGCCTGCCATGCATCCACGGCCGTGATCGCCGCTCCACTCGTCGCCCGAGACCTCGAAGGCGGCGACCCCGCGCGCGGTCGTCGACGGCGACGGGCCGAGCTGGGCGCAGGAAGTCGGCCCCGCCGACTTCCTGCGCCCGGGCCCTCGCGCCAAGGGCGAGCACCGGCGTCGGCCACCGCACCGCCCGCCACATCCGCCCGCCACATCCGCCCGCCGAATCCGCCCACCCAACCCTATGATGTGATCGCCCTGTTGACGCGCTACCAACAGGAGCTGACCATGTCCTCACCCCTGCCCACCGCCGTTCGTCTGACCGTCGGCCGGCACACCTTCGACGGACTGGCCGCCGGGCCCGCCGACGGGGAGCTCGTCCTGCTGCTGCACGGGTTCCCCGAGTTCGCCGACTGCTGGAGCGCCGAGCTGACCGCGCTGGCCGCGGCCGGCTACCGCGCGGTGGCGGTGGACCAGCGCGGCTACTCCCCCGACGCCCGCCCCTCCGACATCGCGGACTACTCCGTCGAGCTGCTGGTCGCGGACGCGCTGGCCTTCGCCGACGCCCTGGACGCGCCGCGCTTCCACCTGGTCGCCCACGACTGGGGCGGCCTCGTCGCCTGGGCGTTGGCCTCCACCCACCCGGAGCGGCTGCACAGCCTGACCGTGCTCTCCACCCCGCACCCCGAGGCGCTCTACGAGGCCCTGAACAACGACAGCGACCAGCGCGAACGCTCCCAGTACATCAGGGAGTTCCGCCTGCCGGAGCACGTGGCCGAACAGGCCATGCTGGCCGACGACGCGGCCAGGCTGCGCGCGATCTACCGGGGCACGCTGCCGACGGAGCAGGCCGAGTCCAACGTCCGACGGCTGACCGAGCCGGGCGTGCTGACGGCCGGGCTCAACTGGTACCGGGCGATCAACGAGGAACTCCGGGTGCCGGCCGGCGAGATCACCGTCCGCACGCTCTTCGTCTGGGGTACCGAGGACCGCGCTTTGGGCCGCGACGCCGCCGACCTGACGGCCAAGCACGTCAGCGCCCCGTACCGGTTCGTCGCGCTGGAGGGCGCCACCCACTGGCTGCCGGAGGCCGACGCCGAGCGGATCGTGCCGCTGCTCCTGGAGCACCTCGCGGGCTGACCCGGAGCAGTGTTCCCGGCGCGCCGCCCCACCGGCGCGCCGGTTTCGCCGCCCTCAGGCCGTCCTCAGCCCGCCCTGAGCCCGTCCTCGGCGTGTTCCGGGATCGCGCCCAGCTCTCCGCCTGCTCCGCATCCCACAGGAAGCGGGCGCCGAACTCCTTCTCCTCGCCGGGTCCCGCCTCCGTCAACGCGCGCACCAGCGCCGGGCTGTAGACGGCATGGACCCTGAAGTTCACCAGGAACCGACTCTTGATCACGATCCGCACGTAGCGACGGCTGTTGCCCCGATGACGTCCGGCCACGATGACGCAGTCACCGCCGTCGCCCCAGGCCGGCGGCGCGATCCACACCTTCGCCCCCGGCGCGAAGTGCCGCAGCCCCTTGCGGATCTCCGACCCGCCTTCGCCGTGACCGGTCTCCTGAGCGACATTGGCCACGAGGCACACGCCCAGCGGCTCCGGTCCGGTTGCGTCCGTCATGGCAGCCATGATCGCCTGACCGGACGCAGTGGCGCGCGCCCTTTTCCCAGGGCCGGGCCTCCGGGCCGTCGGCCGACGGCGAACGGCTCCGCCCGGGGGGCCACGTCGGCCTCATCCGGGCCGTCCACCCGCAGGGCATTCGTGAGTTGCCCACGCGTCACGACCGGTGTCGTACCGGGTTCCACCCCCACGCAGAAGGCGGTGCCCACAACCGATCACGACGCCACACGGGTCTAGAGGCGGCAGCTGATCTCCATTCCGTCCTCCACGGGGAACGTGACGCTCTGGTAGCCGTTGGCGGGGTCGCGGACGTAGTCGAGGTAGGGCGCGAGGGCCTCCAGGTCGACGTCGTCGGCGACGACGAGGGTGCCGGGCGCGAGGCGTGGTTCGAGGAGTCGCAGGACGGGCAGGCACAGGTCCTTCCAGCCGTCGAGGAGGACGAAGTCCGCGGAGCCGTCGACTGCGGCGAGGGTGTCGCGGGCGTCTCCTTCGAGGACGGTGATCAGGTCGTCCAGTCCCGTCTCGGCGAACGTCCGGCGGGCGGCCGCGGCCTTGGCGGCGCTCAGTTCCGTACTGATCACCCGGCCCGTCCCGTTGTCGCGCACCGCGGCGGCGAGATGGAGCGTGGAGATGCCGAAGGACGTGCCGAACTCGACGACGGTGGCGGGGCGGGTGGCCCGGATCAGGTTGTAGAGGAGGCGGCCGCCCTGGGCGGAAATCGGCATGTACACCTCGGCGTTGGCGTCGGCCTGCTCCTGCGGGCCGAGGGGCGCGGAGTTCTGGGGCCACGCCGCCCGGATCCGCCTGCTGGTCGCCTCGTCCTGCTCGGCATGCCGGAACATCCGGTCGAGGGCGGTGGCGACGCGGGGGTCTTCGAGGGTGTTGGTGGGTGTCATGGGCCTAGACTAGACGCACCGTTGCGTTGCGTCTAGCGGTTCTGGCCTACCCTGGCCCCAGGAGGCAGACATGGAACGAGGAAGTACGGCCGCCGCGGCGGCCGGGTCACAACCGGCGGCACGCCACCACGGCAACCGGCACGGCCGCAGCGAACAGGCCCGGCAGGCAGTGCTGGAGGCGGCCGACGACCTCTTGGTCGAGAAGGGCTTCACCGGCGTCACCATCGAGGGCATCGCCGCCCGGGCGGGCGTCGCCAAGCAGACCGTCTACCGCTGGTGGAAGACCAAGACCGACATCCTCCTGGACGCCTTCCTCCAGGACGCGACCGAAGCCCTGACCCCGCCGGACCACGGCGACCTGGCCCCGGACCTGCGCGCCCACCTGCGCCAACTGGCCCTGTTCCTCACCCGGTCCGACGCGGGCGCCGTCTTCAAGGCCCTCATCGGGCACGCCCAGCACGATCCCGCGTTCGCCGCCGCCCTGCGGTCCGGGTACCTCGACGAACAGCGCCGACGCGACCGGCTCCCGCTGGAACGCGCGGTGGAACGCGGCCAGCTCGCCGCCGGACTCGACATGGCGGCGGAGATCGACCAACTCGTGGGACCGCTCTACCACCGCGTCCTGGTGACGGCGGAACCCGTGGACCAGGCTTTCACCGACCGCCTCGTCGAGGCGTTCCTGCACCGCGCGAACGTAGCCGACGCCGCGGACGCAGCGGACGCAGCGGACGCAGCGGACGCAGCCGACGCACGGAAGCCGGGGAGCAGCTGACTCCGAAGGCGGGCCGGCGGGAGGTGGCCGCGCTCAGTGCCGAGGGGTTGCGGCGTACTGGTCCGACGACAACGCGAACACCCGTACTCGCCGACCGCCGGCGGGACTGACGGTCTCACGGGCCAGCTGCATCCCCAGTTTGGTCATGATCCGTTCGGAGGCGTCGTTGCCCACCTGAGTGATGCTGACGATCCGCTCCAGCCCTCGCTCCTCGAACGCGAACCGCACAGCCGCCGCAGCGGCCTCGGTGGCCAAGCCGCGCCCCCAGTGGGAGCGTCCCAGCCGCCAGCCGACCTCGACCGCCGGCAGTACCTCCGGCAGGAATTCGGGGACCGAGAGGCCGGTGAACCCGGCCAGCTCACCAGTGGACCGGATCTCCACGGCGAACAGGCCGAAGCCCTGTGTCCCCCACTCGCTCTCCCAGGCCTGGATCCCGCCGCGGGTCTGCTGTTCGTCACGGACGCTGCCGTCACGGATCCACCGCATGACCTCGGGGTCGGCATTGACGGCAGCCATGGGCGCGACGTCCTCCTCGCGCCAGCGACGCAGGATCAGACGCGGAGTCTCAAGCGTGACCATCGGATCATTCTGGACCGCCAAGGGGCTCTCCGCCATCCGCCGCTGCCCACCGCCGATCGTCGCGCCCGCTGCGCGACGGCCCGCGGGAGCGGAGCGGCGGGCCCGGACACCAGCCGTGTCCGGGCCCGCCGAGAACCGCACCGCCGAACCGCACCGCAGCCCTGCACCGCCGAACCGCGCCGCCGGATCAGTGCGCGGCGGCCTCCCAGTTGGCGCCGACGCCCACCGAGACGTCCAGCGGGGCGCGCAGCGGGTAGGCGCCGGCCATCTGCTCGCGGACGATCGCCTCGACCTGCTCGCGCTCGCCCGGCGTCAGCTCCAGCACGATTTCGTCGTGCACCTGGAGCAGCATCCGGGAGGTGAGGCCGGCGGCGCGCAGCGCCTCGTCCACCCGCAGCATGGCGATCTTGACGATGTCGGCGGCCGAGCCCTGGATCGGGGCGTTGAGGGCCATCCGCTCCGCCATCTCGCGGCGCTGGCGGTTGTCGCTGTTGAGGTCCGGCAGGTAGCGGCGGCGGCCGAGCAGCGTCTCGGTGTAGCCGGTGGCGCGGGCCTCGTCGACGACCCGGCGCAGGTAGTCGCGGACGCCGCCGAAGCGCTCGAAGTAGGTGTCCATCAGGCCCTGGGCCTCGCCGGGCTTGATGCCGAGCTGCTGCGAGAGCCCGTACGCGGACAGCCCGTAGGCGAGGCCGTAGGACATCGCCTTGATCTTGCGGCGCATCTCGGCGTCCACCGCGGTGCCCGGGACCTCGAAGACCTGGGAGGCGACGGTGGTGTGCAGGTCCTCGCCGGTGGCGAAGGCCTCCAACAGGGCCTCGTCCTCGGAGAGGTGGGCCATGATGCGCAGTTCGATCTGCGAGTAGTCGGCGGTGAGCAGCGACTCGTAGCCCTCGCCGACGACGAAGGCGCGGCGGATGGCGCGGCCCTCCTCGGTGCGGACGGGGATGTTCTGCAGGTTCGGGTCCTGCGAGGAGAGCCGACCGGTGGCGGCGACCATCTGGTTGAAGGTGGTGTGGATGCGGCCCTTGGGCGAGACCGTCTTGAGCAGGCCCTCGACGGTGGTGCGCAGCTTGGCCTGGTCGCGGTGGCGCAGCAGGATGACCGGCAGTTCGTTGTCGGTCTGGGTGGCGAGCCAGGTGAGCGCGTCGGCGTCGGTGGTGTAGCCGGTCTTGATCTTCTTGGTCTTGGGGAGGGCGAGCTCGCCGAAGAGGATCTCCTGGAGCTGCTTGGGCGAGCCGAGGTTGAACTCGCGCCCGGCGGCGGCGTGCGCCTCCTCGACCACGCGCTGGATCTCGGTGGCGAACTGCGTCTCCAGGCTGGTGAGCCAGGGGCGGTCGGCGGCGATGCCGGTGCGCTCCATCCGGGCCAGCAGGGCGGCGATCGGCAGCTCCATGTCGCGCAGCAGCCCGGTGGCGCCGACCTCGGCGAGGCGGGTGTCGAAGAGCGCGGCGAGGTCGAGGACGGCGCGGGCCTGGAGCATGAGTGCCTGGGCGCCTGCCGCCGGGTCCTCCTCCGGGGCGTCGAAGGCGAGTTGGCCGTCCTCGGTGGCGGGGGCGGGGGTGAGCGAGCGGGCCAGGTACTCCTCGGCGAGCACCTCCAGGGTGAAGGTGCGGCGGCCGGGCTTCTCCAGGTAGGCGGCGAGGGCGGTGTCGGCGACGACACCCTCGATGGCCCAGCCGCGCTCGGCGAAGGCCCGCATGACCTGCTTGGCGATGTGCAGGGCCTTGGGGGCGGCCGGGTCGGCGAGCCAGGCGGCGAAGGCCCGCTCGTCCTCCTCGGCGAGCTGCGCCGGGTCGAACCAGGCGGCGGACTCCCCTGCGGCCAGGGCGACTTCGGTGACCTCGCCGGTGCCGAGCGCCCACTGGTAGACGGCGGCGAGGGCGACCGGGGCCTTGGTGTCGGCAGCGTGCTCGCGCAGCCAGCCGGCCAGCGTGCCCGGGTCGGTGAGGAGTTCGCCGTCGACCTCGACGCCGGGGGCGAGTTCGGCCGCGGCCTCCTCCTCGCCGCCGGCCGGGTCGATGCCGTGGACGCGGTCGCGGAAGTTGGCGTTGCGGAACTCCAGCGACTCCATCAGCGTGCCGACGGCGGCCTTGTCGAACGGCGCGCGGGCCAGGTCGCCGACGCCGAGCGGGAGTTCGACGTCGCGGACGAGCTCGGTGAGGACGCGGTTGCGCTTGACCGAGTCGAGGTGTTCGCGCAGCTTCTCGCCGATCTTGCCCTTCACCTCGTCGGCGCGGGAGACGAGTTCGTCGAAGGAGCCGAACTGGTTGACCCACTTGGCGGCGGTCTTCTCGCCGACGCCGGGGATGCCGGGCAGGTTGTCGGACGGGTCGCCGCGCAGGGCGGCGAGGTCCGGGTACTGGCGCGGGGTGACGCCGTACTTCTCGGCGACCTTCTCCGGGGTGTAGCGGGTGAGCTCGGAGACGCCCTTGGTCGGGTAGAGCACGGTGATGTGGTCGGTGACCAGTTGGAGGGAGTCGCGGTCGCCGGTGACGATGTCGACGTCGTAGCCGGCCGCCTCGGCGGCGGTGGCCAGGGTGGCGATGATGTCGTCGGCCTCGAAGCCCTCGGCCGTCAGCCGGGGGACGTTCATCGCGTCGAGCAGTTCGCCGATCAGGCCGATCTGGCTGCGGAACTCGTCCGGCGTCTTGGCGCGGTTGGCCTTGTAGTCGGGGAACTCGACGGAGCGGAAGGTCTGCCGGGAGAGGTCGAAGGCGACGGCGAGGTGGGTGGGCTGCTCGTCCCGGACGGTGTTGGCGAGCATCGAGGCGAAGCCGTAGACCGCGTTGGTGGGCTGGCCGGTGGAGGTGTTGAAGTTCTCCACGGGCAGGGCGTAGAAGGCCCGGTAGGCCATCGAGTGCCCGTCGAGCAGCATCAGCCGGGGCCGCGGGCCGGCCCCGCCGCCACCCGTCGCGCCCTTGTCCGTACTCTGCGTAGCCACGTCAACGTCCCGTTCCTGCCGATTCCACTACCGGCCACCGATCCTATGGCCCGGCACCGACAAAAGGGGCGCCGTGCCGATCGGGCGCCGTGCCGATCGGGCGCGGGGCCCGTCGGGCGCGGGCGGCGGGGGCGCGCCGGGGGCCGCCGTGCCCGGGGCGTCCGTTGACACGCCCCGGCCCCGGACACGCCCCGACCCCGGACACGGCCGCTACCGCCGAGTAGGACGGTCGTACGATCACAGGCAGCACGATGACGATCCCCGAGCGGCAGGAGTTCCCCATGACCGACGCGGCCCCCGACGCGGCCCCCGTCCTGAAGGTCCCGCAGGACGTGCTGGACCACTTCGCCAAGCTCGGCGTCGACCCGCAGACCTTCTCCGGCGGCGCCCTCGGCGAGAAGCTCGGCATCCGGATCGTCGAGGCCTCCGGCGACCGGGTGGTCGGCACCATGCCGGTGGAGGGCAACCAGCAGCCGTACGGGCTGCTGCACGGCGGCGCGTCCGCGGCGCTGGCCGAGACGCTGGGCTCGATCGGCGCGATGCTGCACGCGGGCCCCGGCCGGTACGCGGTCGGGGTGGACCTCAACGCCACCCACCACCGCTCGGCCACCTCCGGGCTGGTCACCGGGGTGGCGACGGCGGTGTTCAAGGGCCGCACCGCCGCCACGTACGAGATCGCGATCACCGACGACACCGGCAAGCGGGTCACCAGCTGCCGGCTGACCTGCATGCTGCGCGACCTCTGACCCCGCGCCGGGACCCTTCCCGGTGCCGACGGATCATCAAATCCCTTGACCGCCCCCTTGTTTGACCTTCCGCCACCCTGGGCAGGCGTTGGTCTGGACAAGGGGGCGGCGGCATGTCCGGGCGCGGCCGACGCGGCAGCATGCCCGGAATCCGCGCAGGTAACGCTACGTAACAAGTAGGAAATCCGAGCAATGGCCCGCTCCGAGGCTCGCAGGCGGCCCGGAGTTCCTTCGCCATGCCCTCGCTGTCCGAAATCCGGACGAGCATGACCGGAACAAGTGAATCGGACACGGGCGTCCGACTATCGACCAAGCCAGCTGCAACCCCCATTTCCGGCCCTTACATCGCCCCAACAGCCCCTAAACGCCCTACATCGGCGGATCGCTCGCGCCAAAACGACCACATGTTGAGACAACTGCTCTGTGTGCTCATAACAAGAGAATCACAGCCTCGCCACACCACTGCCCGAGTCGCCCAGAGGCATCTAGAGTCACGGCCAGTCACCGCGCCAACGGATTGGGCCCGGCCCTCCGCGCATCCCGGCTCCCGCCAACTCAGGCGCGGCGCCTCCCGAACCGAAGGGGACCCTCGTGCGTCACCGTTCCGCAATTGTCGTGAGCATTGCCGTGATCGGCGCCCTGAGCCTCAGCGCGTGCGGCTCCCGCGACGACAAGAAGTCCGCCGACGGAGGCAGCGGCAACAGCGGCTCCGCCACCACCGTCACCATCGGCATCGACGCCCCGCTCACCGGCGACCTCTCCGCCATCGGCATCGGCATCCGCAACTCCGTCGACCTCGCGGTCAAGAAGGCCAACGAGCAGAACGAGGTCCCCGGCGTCAAGTTCCAGGTCAAGGCCCTCGACGACACCGCCAAGCCCGGCCCCGGCCAGCAGAACGCCACCCAGCTCGTCGCCGACAACAGCGTCCTCGGCGTCGTCGGCCCGCTCAACTCCAGCGTCGCCCAGTCGATGCAGCAGATCTTCAACGACGCCAACCTCGTCGAGATCTCCCCCGCCAACACCGGCGTCGCCCTCAGCCAGGGCGAGAAGTGGGTCACCGGCGAGAAGAAGCGCCCCTTCAAGACCTACTTCCGCACCGCCACCACCGACGCCGTCCAGGGCCCCTTCGCCGCCCAGTTCCTCGCCAAGGACGCCAAGAAGTCCAAGGTCTTCCTCATCGACGACCAGAAGACCTACGGCGCCGGCCTCGCCGCCACCTTCAAGGCCGAATTCACCAAGCAGGGCGGCAACATCGTCGGCGAGGAGCACGTCAACCCCGACGACCGCGACTTCTCCGCCATCGTCACCAAGGTCAAGACCTCCGGCGCCGAAGCCGTCTACTACGGCGGCGAGTACCCCGCCGCCGGCCCGCTCTCCCTCCAGCTCAAGGACGCCGGCGTCAACATCCCGCTGATGGGCGGCGACGGCATGCAGAGCGCCGACTTCATCAAGCTCAACCCCAAGAGCGCCGGCGACTACGCCACCGCCGTCGGCGGCGCCGTCGAGCAACTCCCCACCGCCGCCAAGTTCATCGCCGACTACAAGGCCGCCGGCTACAAGGACCCCTACGAGACCTACGGCGGCTACTCCTACGACAGCGGCTGGGCCATCATCCAGGCCGTCAAGGCCGTCGCCGCCGCCAACAACGGCAAGCTGCCCGCCAACCCGCGCGCCGCCGTCGTCGACGCCGTCCAGAAGGTCTCCTTCGACGGCGTCACCGGCAAGGTCTCCTTCGACGAGTTCGGCGACACCACCAACAAGCAACTCACCGTCTACACCGTCAAGGACGGCAAGTGGACCGTGGAGAAGACCGGCACCTTCAACGGCTGAGCCTCCAGCGGCTGGGCCTTCAACGGCTGAGCCCTCGACAGCTGGGCCTCCAGCGGCTCAGCCCTCGACGGCTGAACCTCAACCGCTGAGCCGGCCCGCACCACCTTCCAGCAGCACAGCGCGCGGGGGCGCCACGAGTGCCCCCGCGCGCCCCCACATCCACCACCCACGCGGACAACCCCGAACGCACTACGGAGGCCCAGCGGTGCACGACCTACCGCAGCAGCTGGCCAACGGCCTGATCCTCGGCGCCCTCTACGGACTCGTCGCGATCGGCTACACGATGGTCTACGGCATCGTCCAGCTCATCAACTTCGCCCACGGCGAGATCGTCATGGTCGGCGGCTTCGGCGCCCTGACCGCCTACCTCGCCCTCCCCGGCGGCACCACCCTGTGGCTGGCCCTGCCGCTCATGCTGATCGCCGGCATCCTGGTCTCCACCCTCACCGCCGTCGCCGCCGAGCGCTTCGCCTACCGGCCCCTGCGCAACGCCCCCCGACTCGCCCCCCTCATCACCGCGATCGGGCTGTCCATCTTCCTCCAGCAACTCGTCTTCTCCTTCTACCCCGACGCCAAGAAGGCCCGGGTCTTCCCCAAGATCCCCGGCGACCCCTTCAGCCTCGGCTCCGTCACCATCCAGCGCAGCGACCTCTTCCTGCTCATCGCCGCCCCGCTGTGCATGCTCGCCCTCGGCTGGTTCGTCACCCGCACCCGCTCCGGCCGCGCCATGCAGGCCACCAGCCAGGACCCCGACACCGCCAAGCTCATGGGCATCGACACCGACCGCATCATCGTCATGGCCTTCGCCATCGGCGCCGCGTTCGCCGCCGTCGCCGCCGTCGCCTACGGACTGCGCAGCGGCCAGGTCGACTTCCGCATGGGCTTCATCCTCGGCCTCAAGGCCTTCACCGCCGCCGTCCTCGGCGGCATCGGCAACATCTACGGAGCCATGCTCGGCGGCATCGCCCTCGGCCTCGCCGAAAGCCTCGCCACCGGCTACATCCAGCACCTCCCCGGCATGCACCTCTTCGGAGGCGGCGCCTGGAAGGACGTCTGGGCCTTCGTACTCCTCATCCTCGTGCTCCTCGTCCGGCCCCAGGGCCTGCTCGGCGAGCGCGTCGCGGACAGGGCGTGACCACCATGACCACCACCACCGAAACCACCCCGGTCATCCCCCTGCCGGCCCGCGCCGCCACCGCCCTCACCGGCCTCGGCGCCCTCACCACCGCCGCCTCCGCCGCCCTCCCCTGGACCTGGACCTCCGACTTCCCCGGCGACCTCACCTACACCGGCTCACCCGCCGGCCTCCAATGGCTCGCCCTCGCCGCCGGACTCCTCACCCTCCTCCTGCTCCTCGCCACCCACGGCACCCCCGGCCTGCGCTGGGCCGCCCCCACCCGCAGCCACAACGCCGTCCTCTACACCGCCACCGGCGCCCTCGCCGTCAGCGTCTTCTCCGTCGCCGCCATCGCCACCGAACTCGGCGGCCTCGCCAACCTCGAAGCCGGCGGCTGGATCCTCGCCGCCGGCGGCCTCCTCACCGTCCTCGGCGCCCTCGGCCTCCCCCTCGACCGCCTCACCCGCGTCCCGCTGCGCATCCTCGACAAGCGCCTCTTCCTGCTCGTCCCCGTCGCCCCCGCCGGCTGGTTCGCCGCCCACGCCATCCCCGGCGACCAGCCCGTCGCCCCCGTGATGACCGCCCTCGCGGGAGCCCTCGCCATCGCCGCCGGCGTCGTCCTGCTGCTCCAGCTCGGCCACCTCGCCCACACCTGGCTGCGCCTGGGCACCGTGGACCGGCCCCTGCCCGCGCCGCGCCAACTCCCCTCCTGGGCCGAAGTCCTGATCATCGTCCTGGCCTTCGGCCTCGGACTGTTCACGATCACCTTCGGCATCGACACCGAGTACGGCGAACTCTTCATCGGCTACCTGCTGCTCGCCGCCCTCGTCGTCCCCGCCCTCACCCGGTCCGGCCTGCTCGCCCGGCTGCGCGCCCTGACCGTCAAGCACCGCCCCGTCACCACCGGCGCCGCCTTCGCCGCCGCCGCCAGCTTCCCCTTCACCCAGACGAGCGACCAGTACACGTCCGTCGCCACCAACATCCTGATCTTCGCCACCGTCGCCCTCGGCCTCAACATCGTCGTCGGCCTCGCCGGCCTGCTCGACCTCGGCTACGTCGCCTTCCTCGGCGTCGGCGCCTATGCCGCCGCCCTGGTCTCCGGCTCCCCCGCCTCCCCCATCCACGTCCAGTTCCCGTTCTGGGCCGCGATGCTCACCGGCGCCGCCGTCTCCATGGTCTTCGGCGTCCTCATCGGCGCCCCCACGCTGCGCCTGCGCGGCGACTACCTCGCCATCGTCACCCTCGGCTTCGGCGAGATCTTCCGCATCACCATGCTCAACCTCAACGGCACCACCGGCCCCAAGGTCACCAACGGCTCCAACGGCATCCCCCGGATCCCCGACCTGGAGATCCTCGGCTTCGACCTCGGCAAGCCGCACACCGTCGCCGGCATCGAACTCGGCCGCTTCTCCAACTACTACCTGCTGATGCTCCTCGTCACCGCCCTGGTCGTGCTCGTCTTCGCCCGGGTCGGCAACTCCCGCATCGGCCGCGCCTGGGTCGCCATCCGCGAGGACGAGACCGCCGCCGAGGCCATGGGCATCAACGGCTTCCGCCTCAAGCTCCTCGCCTTCGCCCTCGGCGCCTGCCTCGCCGGCCTCGCCGGCACCGTCCAGGCCCACGTCAGCTACACCGTCACCCCCGACCAGTACACCTTCGCCGAGGCCCTCCCGCCCAACTCCGCGTTCCTGCTCGCCGCCGTCATCCTCGGCGGCATGGGCACCATCAGCGGGCCCCTCGCCGGCGCCACCCTCCTCTTCCTCATCCCCAAGAAGCTCGAATTCCTCTCCGACTACCAGCTGCTCGCCTTCGGCGCCGCCCTCATCATCCTGATGCGCGTCCGCCCCGAGGGCCTCATCCCCAACCGGCGCCGCCAACTGGAGTTCCACGAGGCCGCCATCCCGGCCCAGCCCGCCGGCGACGGCGCCGCACTCACCAAGGCAGGGGCGTGACCACCCAGATGACCACCACCGCCACACCCCTGCTCGAAGTCACCGGCGTCACCATGCGCTTCGGCGGCCTCACCGCCGTCAACGACGTCAGCCTCACCGTCGGCGAAGGCGAGATCATCGGCCTCATCGGCCCCAACGGCGCCGGCAAGACCACCTTCTTCAACTGCCTCACCGGCCTCTACGTCCCCACCGAGGGCGCCGTCCGCTACCGCGGCACCCTCCTGCCGCCCAAGCCCCACCTCGTCACCCAGGCCGGCATCGCCCGCACCTTCCAGAACATCCGGCTCTTCGCCAACATGACCGTCCTGGAGAACGTCCTCGTCGGCCGCCACACCCGCACCAAGGAAGGCATCTTCTCCGCCATCCTCCGCGGCCCCGGCTACCACCGCGCCGAAAACGAGAGCCGCGAGAAGGCCATGGAACTCCTCGCCTTCACCGGCCTCGCCGACAAGGCCGACCACCTCGCCCGCAACCTCCCCTACGGCGAACAGCGCAAGCTGGAGATCGCCCGCGCCCTCGCCTCCGACCCCGGCCTCCTGCTGCTCGACGAACCCACCGCCGGCATGAACCCCCAGGAGACCCGCGCGGCCGAGGAACTCGTCTTCGCCATCCGCGACCAGGGCGTCTCGATCCTCGTCATCGAGCACGACATGCGCTTCATCTTCAACCTCTGCGACCGCACCGCCGTCCTCGTCCAGGGCCAGAAGATCGTCGAAGGCGACCGCGAAACCGTCCAGAACGACGAACGCGTCATCACCGCCTACCTCGGCGCCCCGCTCGAAGGCACCACCCCCGCAGTCGCGGAGACCGTTACGGAGACCGACCAGTGACCGCACTCCTCGAGGTCGAGGACCTCCGCGTCGCCTACGGCAAGATCGAAGCCGTCAAGGGCATCAGCTTCACCGTCAACCAGGGCGAGGTCACCACCCTCATCGGCACCAACGGCGCCGGCAAGACCACCACCCTGCGCACCCTCTCCGGGCTCCTCAAACCCACCGCCGGACGCATCGCCTTCGACGGCCAGGACCTCACCACCGTCCCCGCGCACAAGATCGTCGCCCTCGGCCTCGCCCACTCCCCCGAAGGCCGGCACATCTTCCCCCGCATGACCATCGAGGAGAACCTCCTCCTCGGCGCCTTCCTGCGCACCGACACCGCCGGCATCACCGCCGACGTCGACCGCGCCTACGACCTCTTCCCCATCCTCGGAGAACGCCGCCGCCAGGCCGCCGGCACCCTCTCCGGCGGTGAACAGCAGATGCTCGCCATGGGGCGGGCCCTGATGTCCCAGCCCAAACTGCTCATGCTCGACGAGCCGTCCATGGGCCTGTCGCCGCTGATGATGCAGAAGATCATGGCGACCATCATCGAGCTCAAGGCCGCCGGCACGACCATCCTGCTCGTCGAACAGAACGCCCAGGCCGCCCTCTCCCTCTCCGACCGCGGCTACGTCATGGAGACCGGCCGCATCGTCCTCTCCGGGACGGGCGCCGACCTCCTGCACGACGAGTCCGTCCGCAAGGCCTACCTCGGCGAGGACTGACACCTCCACGCATCCACGCCTCCACGCACGGAGGGCCCGGCAGACGAGATCTGCCGGGCCCTCCTCGCGTCCGTCTACTCGGACGCGTCCTCGTCCGCCTTCTTGCGGTCCTGGGCCGCGCCCTCCTCGATGACCGCCTCGGCCACCGCGGCCATCGTCATCCGACGGTCCATCGACGTCTTCTGGATCCACCGGAACGCCGCCGGCTCGGTCAGCCCGAACTTCGTCTGCAGCACGCCCTTCGCCCGGTCCACCAGCTTCCGGGTCTCCAGCCGCTGGGTGAGATCCGCGATCTCCTCCTCCAGCGTCCGCATCTCGGTGTACCGCGACACCGCCATCTCGATCGCCGGCACCAGATCCGCCTTGCTGAACGGCTTCACGATGTACGCCATCGCCCCGGCGTCCCGCGCCCGGTCCACCAGCTCCCGCTGCGAGAACGCCGTCAGCATCAGAACCGGCGCCAGGTGCTTCTCGTGGATCTGCTCGGCGGCGGAGAGCCCGTCCAGCACCGGCATCTTCACATCGAAGATCGCGAGGTCCGGCCGAAGCTCCTCCACCAGCTTCACCGCCGTGGCCCCGTCCCCGGCCTCACCGACGACGGTGTACCCCTCCTCTTCGAGCATCTCCTTGAGGTCGAGGCGGATCAGCGCCTCATCCTCGGCGATCACAATCCGGGTGATCTGGGGCGAATCGGTCTCAAGCGGCTGTGCCTGCTCGTCGGCGGTGCTCACGGGGCTCCTAGTTCCGGCGGGGTACTGCATGCACGAGGGTACCTAGCTGCGCCCAACAGCGCTCACAGGGTATCCTTCACGGGCGCGAACTTGCCGGGTTGGTGGAAGGGCAGACACGATCGCCTCAAAAGCGATTGCTCGAAAGGGCGTGTGGGTTCGAATCCCACACTCGGCACCATATTTTTCCTCATATTCCCAGACTGTGGGAAATTCACCTCATCTAGTGGATCACGTCAAAAGCATCCGCTATCCGTCCTGACGCGCCCCAGTCTGACGCACATGACATCTCTCTCCGTGCGCGAACAAGCCGTACACCTCCTCCGTCGAGGTGTACGCAATGCCGATGTCGCCCGACGACTCCGGGTCTCTCCTGGCACGGTCTCCTGGTGGAAGCATCAAGACCTCGCCAAATGCCACCAGCTCCCCGGCCGCAAGCGTTCCACGTGCATGCACTGCTACGGCGACGACCTGAACCGCCCCGCCTATGCCTATCTGCTGGGCCTCTACCTCGGCGACGGCCACATCCTGCTCCCCAACGAGTACCGCAGGACTCAGAGCCTTCAGATCACCTGTGACAACAAGTGGCCCGGGATCACGGACTCCGTCGAACAGGCCATGCGCCTGGTCTTTCCGAGGAACAGTGCCTGCCGAGTCCAGCGAACCGGCTGTCACGACGTCAAGCTCTACTCAAATCACCTGACCTGCCACTTCCCCCAGCACGGCCCCGGCAAGAAGCACGAGCGCACCATAGCCCTGGAGCCCTGGCAGCGGGAGATCGTCGACGCCCACCCCTGGGAGTTCCTGCGCGGCCTGATCCACTCCGACGGCTGCCGCATCACCAACTGGACGACGCGAACGGTCGGCGGCGTCAAGAAGCGCTACGAGTACCCGCGTTACTTCTTCACCAACACCTCGACCGACATCATCGGCCTCGTCACCGCCACCCTCGACGCCGTCGGCGTCCAGTGGAAGGCCGCGGCCCGGCCGACCGGTGCCACCAACGTCTCCGTCGCCAGCAAGGAGTCCGTCGCCCTCATGGACGCCCACATCGGCCCCAAGCACTGACAGCGGCGGGGGGGGGGGGGCCGGGGGGGGGCGGGCCGCCCGGGGGGGGGGGGGGGGGGGCCCCGGGGGGGGGGGGGGGGGGTGGGGGGGGGGGGGGGGGCGGC
>NZ_JBFBHW010000088.1:0-1173 GCF_040685395.1 Kitasatospora sp. NPDC088779
GGTTACATTCCGAACCCGGAAGCTAAGCCTTACAGCGCCGATGGTACTGCAGGGGGGACCCTGTGGGAGAGTAGGACGCCGCCGAACAATTATTCAAGGCCGCGGCCCCAGCGACTCGCTGGGGCCGCGGCCTTTTTGTGTTTTGCGAACGAGTAGTACCCCGGCAGGCCGGGACCTTCGCCCAGGCGGAGTGTTCCGGGATGTCGGACAATGGAGATGGTGCGCGGCCAGGAGGCCGGCGCCGAAACCGCGTGACGGCAGCGGAGTTGCTCAGTCCGCGGTGGAGCTGAAGCAGCAGAAGGAGTCACCACGATGTCGAACCAGCCCCAGGACCGTCCCGAGCGTCGATCGGACGACGGCCGAGGCTACGAGCCCCGGTCCCGTGGGGGCTGGTCGAACGACCGTGGCGGCGCCCGTCGGGACGACCGTCAGGGCGGCGGCGGCTTCCGCCGTGACGACCGCCCCTCGGGTGGTGGTTTCAACCGTGACGACCGTCCGCGTCGTGACGACCGTCCGTCCGGTGGCGGCTTCAACCGTGACCGTGGCGATCGCCCGTCGGGTGGTTTCAACCGCGATGACCGTGGTGGCGACCGTGGCGGCTTCCGTCGCGACGACCGCCCCTCCGGTGGCGGCTTCAACCGCGACCGCGGCGACCGCCCGTCCGGTGGTGGCGGTTTCCGTCGCGATGACCGTCCGGGCGGTTTCAACCGTGACCGTGACGACCGTCCGCGTCGTGACGACCGTCCGTCCGGTGGTGGCTTCAACCGTGACCGCGACGACCGCGGTGGCTTCCGTCGTGACGACCGCCCCTCGGGCGGTGGTTTCAACCGTGACCGTGGGGACCGCCCGTCGGGTGGTTTCAACCGCGATGACCGTGGTGGCGACCGTGGTGGCTTCCGCCGTGACGACCGCCCCTCGGGCGGTGGTTTCAACCGTGACCGTGGCGATCGCCCGTCGGGTGGTTTCAACCGCGATGACCGTGGTGGCGACCGTGGTGGCTTCCGTCGCGACGACCGCCCCTCCGGTGGCGGCTTCAACCGTGACGACCGTCCGCGTCGTGACGACCGTCCGTCCGGTGGTGGCTTCAACCGTGACCGCGACGACCGTGGTGGCTTCCGTCGTGACGACCGCCCCTCGGGCGGTGGTTTCAACCGTGACCGTGGCGATCGCCCG
>NZ_JBFBHW010000088.1:1273-15984 GCF_040685395.1 Kitasatospora sp. NPDC088779
TCGGGTGGTTTCAACCGCGATGACCGTGGTGGCGACCGTGGCGGTTTCCGTCGTGACGACCGCCCCTCCGGTGGCGGTTTCAACCGCGACCGCGGGGACCGTCCGTCGGGTGGTTTCAACCGCGATGACCGTGGTGGCGACCGTGGCGGTTTCCGTCGTGACGACCGCCCCTCCGGTGGCGGTTTCAACCGCGACCGCGGCGACCGTCCGTCCGGTGGTTTCAACCGCGATGACCGTGGTGGCGACCGTGGCGGTTTCCGTCGTGACGACCGCCCCTCCGGTGGCGGTTTCAACCGCGACCGTGGCGACCGCCCGTCCGGTGGCGGCGGTTTCCGTCGCGATGACCGTCCGGGCGGCTTCAACCGTGACCGTGACGACCGTCCGCGTCGTGACGACCGTCCGTCCGGTGGCGGCTTCAACCGCGACCGCGACGACCGTGGCGGCTTCCGTCGTGACGACCGCCCCTCCGGTGGCGGTTTCAACCGCGACCGTGGCGACCGTCCCTCGGGTGGTTTCAACCGCGATGACCGTGGTGGCGACCGTGGCGGCTTCCGTCGCGACGACCGCCCCTCCGGTGGCGGCTTCAACCGCGACCGCGGCGACCGTCGGGACGACCGCGGCGGCTACCGCGGCAACCGCGACGACCGCCGTGACGACCGGGGCGGCTACGACGACCGTCGTGGCAACTACGAGCCCGTCAAGCGCCTGCCGATCCCGGAGGACGTCACCGGCTTCGAGCTGGACGGGGACGTGCGCCAGGAGCTCAAGAGCCTTCCCAAGACGCTCGCGGACGATGTCGCCCGCAACCTGGTGATGGTGGCCCGCCTGCTCGACACCGAGCCGGAGGAGGCCTACCAGTTCTCCCGCGTCGCGCTCCGTCTGGCCTCCCGCGTGGCCGCCGTCCGTGAGGCGGCCGGTTTCGCCTCGTACATGACGCAGCGGTACTCCGAGGCGCTGACCGAGTTCCGTGCCGCCCGTCGGATGACCGGCCGCGCGGACCTGTGGCCCGTGATGGCCGACTGCGAGCGCGGTCTGGGCCGTCCGGAGCGGGCACTGGCGATGGCCGGTGAGCCCGAGGTGAAGCAGCTGGACAAGGCCGGCCAGGTCGAGATGCGCCTGGTGTCCGCCGGCGCCCGCTCCGACATGGAGCAGTTCGACGCGGCCGTGGTGACCCTGCAGAGCCCGGAGCTGGCCTCCAGCGCCGTGCACCCGTGGACCGCGCGTCTTCGGTACGCCTACG
Source organism: Kitasatospora sp. NPDC088779 (assembly GCF_040685395.1). Classification (NCBI taxonomy): domain Bacteria; kingdom Bacillati; phylum Actinomycetota; class Actinomycetes; order Kitasatosporales; family Streptomycetaceae; genus Kitasatospora; species Kitasatospora sp. NPDC088779. The sequence continues at coordinate 2,514 of NZ_JBFBHW010000088.1, forward strand.
GCGAGGCGCTGATCGCGGCCGGCCGTGGCGACGAGGCGCGTGACTGGTTCGCGAAGGCGGCCGAGGCCGACACCGACGGCACGACCAACGCGGCGGAGCGCCTGGCCGAGATCGACGGCGTGGAGTTCGTGGACGCGCTCGACCCGGAGATGGCCGAGGAGGAGTCCGAGCAGGCCGACGCCCCGGCGAAGAAGCGCGGCGGCGAGGCCTCCGACGACCGCGTCATCTTCGAGGACGAGGAGGACGTCGAGGAGTACTACGACGAGGACGACCTCGAGATCGACGAGGAGTTCGACGGCGTGGTGCCCGCGCGCGCCACCGAGGCCAAGGACGAGGCGAAGGCTGACGCCGAGGCCAAGGGCGACGCCCGCAGCTGAGCGGCTCCGACCGACGAGTGAGGCCCTGCCTGCTTCCCCTGGAATTCCAGGGGAAGCAGGCAGGGCCTCTTCGCGTTTCGGCGGGGAACCTAGCCCAGTTCGAGGTTGCGCAGCACCAGTCCGGTGGCCGGCTTCGGCCCGAAGGAGGTGGACTTGCGCGGCATGGTGACGCCCTGTTCGGCGAGCCTGCGGACCACGCTCTCCCGGACCGGGTGCAGCAGGACGGCGGTGCCGCCAGTGCGCGCGGCCTCCTGCTCGGCGGCTGCGGCGGTGTGCAGGTAGCCGATGTCGTCCGGGCCGTCGGGGACGTGCCAGGTGCGGTCGAGCAGGGTGGCGTGCAGGACCGTGGCGTCCAGGTGGCGCCACTCCTCGGGCCGGTCGTGCGGCACGGTGGCGTCGAGCAGTGCCTCCTCGGGCTCGCCGAGCAGCCAGTACACGCCGTCCCCGCCGGTCAGTATGAAGCCGTTGCCGCCGTGCCGTTTCTGTTCGGCGAGCGCCTGGAGGGCGGCGGTCAGCGGGCCGGGGACCTCCTTGACCTTCCACTGGTCGCCGAGCCTCTCCAGTGCCTCGGCCACGGGCAGCCGGTACAGCACCCGGTGGATAGCCCGGACCCGCAGCGGGTAGCGGGCGGTGTCCACCAGGAGCACCAGGCCGCGGTCCCACGGGCTGCGCGGCAGGTGGCGGTGCTCGCGCTGGAGGCGGAGGTACATCTCCCAGCGGTGGTGGCCGTCGGCGATCAGGGCCCGGCAGGTGGCGAGGTCGCGGCTGATCTCGGCGATCTCGGCGGGGTCGGCGACGGCCCAGAGGCGGTGGTGGGTGCCGTCGCTGGTGGCCGTGGAGAGCAGCGGCTCGCCCTGGACGGTCCGTTCGATGACGCCGGAGGCGCCGCCGCCGCCGCGGTAGGTGAGCAGCAGCGGTTCGAGGTTGGCCCGGGTGGTGCGCATCAGGCCGACCCGGTCGGCGACCGGCCGCGGCATCACGTCCTCGTGGGGGAGGACCACGCCGGCCTCGCGACCGCTCACCGCGAGGGCCCCGATCAGCCCGCGCTGGAGCAGTTCGGGGGAGTCGCCGGTGGCGGGCACGCGCTGCTCGTAGACGTAGAGCGCGGGCGCCGCGTCGGCGGCGAGGATCCCCTCGCGCTGCCAGGCGGCCAGGAGCCGGGCGGCGTGCCGGTACTTGGTGTCGCGGTCGGGCCGATCGCCGGCGTCCTCGGGCTCGGGCCTGGGCAGGATCAGCCGGACCACGTTGTGCGGGTCGGCGGTCTCCAGGTCGAGCCGGCGGCCGGGGTCGACGACGTCGTACGGCGGTGACATGACCGCGGCCAGGGCACCGACCCGATCGGGGACGTAGCGCAGGCCTCGGAAGGGTGACAGGGACAGGCCTGCGGTGGCGACGTGCCCGGGATTGCCGGGGCTGCCCTCGGGAGTCTCGACTCCGTCTTCTGCACTGGGTGTGCTCATTCTGGGCATCGTAACCGGGTACGCGTTGTTGAGAGATCGGAATACCCGTGCTGACCTGTGGGACGGGTGTGCGACCGAGGGCGAGGTACCGCATGGACGACGGGCAGGAACGGCTGGACGGCAGCGGCCCGGCCGAGCAGGGCGGGCCGGCCGGCGTCGGCGGCGGGGGCGCTCCGGCGCACGGCGGCGTGCCGGCGCAGGGGCGTTCCGGCGAGCCGACCGGGGACGTGTACGACTGGTTCCGGCGCGGCGGCAGGCTGCTGGCCCAGGGCAACCCGGCGGCCGCCGAGCAGCTGCTGGTCCGGGCGGCGGCGGCCGAGCCGCAGTCGCGCAGCATCCGGGAGACGCTGGCGCGAGCCCAGTTCGACACCGGTTCGTACGCGGCGGCGCTGGAGAACTTCCGGGCCGTCGCGCTGGCCGATCCGTCGGACGACTACGCTCAGTTCGGGTGGGGCGTCGCGGCGGCCCGGCTGGGCGACTTCGAGACGTCCGCCGAGCACCTGGCGCTGGCCGTGGCCATGCGGCCGGGCACCGAGCACTACCAGGCGGCGCTGCGGCAGACCAGGGCGACCCTGGCGGCCCGCGCCGGGGCGTTCGGCCCGCTGCTGCCCGGGGCACCCGGGTACCTGGCGCCCCCGCCGGGCCCGGACGGGGCGCCGACGGGCGACGCCGGTGCGGACGACGAGGTCTGACCGGCTCGGGGCCCACCCGCTCAAGGGCCCACCGGCTCAAGGGCCACCCGCTCGGGGGCACCCGAGGAAGTGAACGACGCAGTGAATGAGGTAGCGCAGCCATGACCGAGACGGCCACCACCGTGCGACGGACCGCCCCCGGCGGCAGCGAGCAGCCGCTGACCGAGGCGTACGACACGGCGCTGCTGGACCTGGACGGCGTGGTCTACGCGGGCCCGCACGCGATCGAGCACGCCGTGGACGCGCTGGCCGCCGCCCGGACGGCCGGGATGCGGCTCGCGTACGTGACCAACAACGCCTCCCGCCCGCCGCGGGTGGTGGCCGAGCACCTGACCGGGCTGGGCGTGCCGGCCGAGCCGGCCGACGTGATCAACTCGGCGCAGGCGGCCGCCCGGGTGGTCGCCGAGAAGGTGCCGGCCGGGGCGAAGGTGCTGGTCGTGGGTGGCCCGGGGCTGGAGGAGGCTCTGGCCGAGCGCGGGCTGGTCGCCGTCCGCTCGCTGGCCGAGGAGCCGCTCGCGGTGGTCCAGGGCTACGACCCGTCGGTCGGCTGGGCGCAGCTGGCGGAGGCCGCGTACGCGGTGCAGCAGGGGCTGCCGTGGGTGGCCTCCAACACCGACCTGACCATCCCGACCGCGCGCGGCATCGCGCCCGGCAACGGGACGCTGGTGGCGGCGGTGCGGGCGGCCGCCGGGGTGGACCCGGTGGTGGCGGGCAAGCCGCAGCCGCCGATGCACCGGGAGACCGTGCTGCGGACCGGTGCGCGGCGGCCACTGGTGGTCGGCGACCGGCTGGACACCGACATCGAGGGCGCGTTCAACGGCGGGGTGGACAGCCTGCTGGTCTTCACCGGGGTGACCACCCCGGCGCAGCTGCTGGCGGCCCCGGCCGAGCACCGGCCGACCTACCTGTCGGCGGACCTGCGCGGGCTGCTGGAGCCGCACCCGGCGGTCACGACCGGGGCGGACGGCTTCGGTTGCGGCGGCTGGGTCGCGTCGGCCGCCGGCGGCGTGCTGCGGCTGGACGGCGGCGGGGACCGCTGGGACGGTCTGCGGGCGCTGTGCGCGGCGGCGTGGACGGCGCTGGACGCGGACGGCGCACCGGCCGACGGGCGCAAGGCCCTGGCCGAGCTGGGGTTCTGAGCCGCCGCGCGGCGCTCAACGCGAGGGCGGTCGGGCCCGGAGCACTTGGGTCCAGAGCACTTGGGTCCGGAGCGCTCGGGTCCAAGAGGGAAGGAGCACGGCGGCCGGGTTCAGAGCAGGGTGCGCAGCCGCAGCAGATCGCGGAAGCTCGCCTCCAGCCGGATCCGGCCGCCCGCCCAGGCGGACGCGAAGTTGAGCCCGCCGAAGACCACGGCGACCAGGTCGTCGCTGCTCATGGTGAGCCGGATCGCCGCCTTCTCGGCCGGGGCGCCGGGGGCCGAGGCGAGGTCGTGGATCCGGCCGTCGCGCAGTTGGCCGGTGAAGGTCAGGTCGAGGTCGGTGATCCGGCAGCTGAGCGAGCGGTCGAGAGCGGCCGCCCTGCGGACGTCACCGGTGGACTTCGCCATGTTCCGGCTGAGCTGTTCCAGCGCCTCGCGGCACTCCTCGGCGTTGGCCATGGCGGTGGTTCCCCTCCCTGGGTTCCCTGGTGGTTGCGGCAGGTGACGGCGATGGTCCCTGCCGGGCCACGGTACCGCAGGCGGGTTTTGGCGGTAGCGTCGTCCGTGGGGTGCCCGGATCGGCCCGGGCACCGACGGCGACGGAGCGATGCGCGCAGGCGCTAAGGAGGCACCCGGATGCTGCCGAGGACGGTGCGGGGAGTGGTGGAGGTCGCCGCCGGGCTGGCGGAGGAGGTCGGCAAGCGGGTCGTCGGGACGGCGGCCGTGATCCTGGAGCGGACCGGGGTCGACGTCACCGAGGTCGAGCGCCGGCTCGGCGGGCAGTTCCCGCCGTCGGCGAAGACGCTGCAGACGCTGGCGGAGGAGGCGGTCACCGCCGGGCGGGCCGGGGTGGACCTGGCCGTCGGGGTGGCGCGCGGCGAGGTGGAGAAGGCCTTCGAGAAGGTCGGCGACCAGGTGATGAAGGTCGGCGTGGTGCTCGCCTATCTGGAGAGCAAGCTGCGCGAGGTCGAGGAGGAGGCCGAGCCCGCGGTGCGGTCGGCCGGGTTCGACGAGGCGGCGGAGCCGGCGCCGGCGCCCCGGGCGGACGACCTGTTCGGGCGCGGCTGGGAGCGGGCGGACGAGCAGCCGGCGGCCCTGGCGGCGGGGGAGCCGGTAGTGGCCGAACGGGTGGAGGTGGACGAGCCGGTCGAGGTCGACCCGCCCGTCCCGCCGGTACGGCCGTCGCTACCGGGGAAGGCCGCCGCGAAGCGGACCCCGGCGAAGAAGCCCACGGCAGCGGAGCCGGCCCCGGCGGAGCAGACCTCGGCGGAGAAGGCCCCGGCGGCGGGCCGGGCCGGGGTGAAGAAGTCCCCGGCGAAGAAGGCGGCGGCCAAGAAGCCGGTGGCCAAGAAGACGGCCACCAAGAAGACGACCGTGCGCAAGACGGCCGTCAAGAAGACCGCCACCGCGCAGCAGACCGCCGCCGAGCCGCCCGCGCAGCCCAAGGCGCCCGCGAAGCGTACGGCGACGAAGAAGACCACCGTCCGCAAGGCCACCAGCACGAAGAAGCCCGATGACCGGACCAGCTGAAGCCGTCGAACCGCTCGGCGTGGAACCGACCCCGACCGGCCACCCCGTCGTGGACGCCGGGCTGGCCCGGCTGGAGGCCCTGGACGGGGTCCCGGCCGAGGCACACGTCGAGGTGTACGAAGATGTTCACCAGCGGCTGGCCGACACGCTGGCCGCGCTCGACCAGGAATGACCCTGGAACGACCCGCAGGACCCGTAGGAGCTGAAACACCAGTGGCAGTGGCACGACGCCGACTCGACGCGGAGCTGGTCCGCCGCAAGCTGGCCCGGTCGCGTGAGCACGCGTCCGAGCTGATCGCGGCCGGCCGGGTGACCGTCGGAGGCACCACCGCGACCAAGCCGGCCACCCAGGTGGAGACCTCGGCCGCGGTCGTGGTGGCCGAGGACGACAACGACCCCGACTACGTCTCGCGCGGCGGGCACAAGCTGGCCGGGGCGTTCGCCGCCTTCGTCCCGCAGGGCCTGGTGGTCGAGGGCCGCCGGGCGCTGGACGCGGGCGCCTCCACCGGCGGCTTCACCGACGTCCTGCTGCGGGCCGGCGCGGCCGGCGTGCTGGCGGTGGACGTCGGCTACGGGCAGCTCGCGTGGTCGCTGCAGAGCGACGAGCGGGTGACGGTGATGGACCGCACCAACGTCCGGGAGCTGACCCTGGGGCTGATCGGCGGCACCCCGGTCGACCTGGTGGTCGGCGACCTGTCGTTCATCTCGCTGGGCCTGGTGCTGCCCGCGCTGGCCGCCTGCGCGGCCGGGGACGCGGACCTGGTGCTGATGGTCAAGCCGCAGTTCGAGATCGGCAAGGAGCGCCTGGGCAGCGGCGGGGTGGTGCGCAGCCCCCAGCTGCGCGCCGAGATGGTGCGCCAGGTCGCCGGGCAGGCGTGGGAGCTCGGGCTGGGCGTGCGCGCCGTCACCGCGAGCCCGCTGCCGGGCCCGTCCGGGAACGTGGAGTACTTCCTGTGGCTGCGCCGGGACGCCCCGCAGCTGGATCCCGCCGAGGCGGACCGGGCCGTCGCGGAGGGGCCCCGATAGGGTGCTGTGGGGGCGTCCGGTCCGTCATGCTGTGTGACGCGGCCGTACCGGGGCCGAAGGCGACCCGGCAGGCGTGAGGGAGAGGGCAGCGGCATGAGCGATGAAGAACGTACGGTCTTCCTGATCGCGCACACCGGCCGGGCGGCGGCGCTGCGCAGCGTCGAGGCCTTGGTGCACGGGCTGCTGAAGGCGGGCATCCGGATCAGACTGCTCGCCTCCGAGGCGCTGGACCTGGACCTGCCGGACGGGGTCGAGAAGGTGGCCGGGGGGCCGGGCGCGGCGGACGGCTGCGAGCTGATCCTGGTCGCCGGCGGGGACGGGACGCTGCTGCGCGGGGCGGAGCTGGCCCGCGAGCACGGGCTGCCGATGCTCGGGATCAACCTGGGCCGGGTCGGGTTCCTCGCCGAGGCCGAGCGGGACGATCTGGCCGTGGTGGTCGAGCGGGTGGTCGACGCCGACTACGAGGTCGAGGAGCGGATGACGATCGACGTCATCGTCCGCACCAACGGCGATGTGGTGCACCAGGACTGGGCGTTGAACGAGGCGTCGATAGAGAAGGCGTCCCGGGAGCGGATGCTGGAGGTGGTGACCGAGGTGGACGGCCGCCCGGTCTCCAACTTCGGCTGCGACGGCGTGGTGTGCGCGACGCCGACCGGTTCCACCGCGTACGCGTTCTCCGGCGGCGGGCCGGTGGTGTGGCCGGAGGTGGAGGCGCTGCTGATGGTGCCGATCTCCGCGCACGCGCTGTTCGCCCGCCCGCTGGTGACCTCGCCGGACTCGGTGCTGGCCGTCGAGGTGCAGCCCAAGACCCCGCACGGCGTGCTCTGGTGCGACGGGCGGCGCACGGTCGAACTGCCCGCCGGCGCACGGGTGGAGGTCCGCCGGGGGCAGACCCCGGTGCGCCTGGCCAGACTGCACCGGGCGCCGTTCACCGACCGGCTGGTGGCCAAGTTCGCGCTGCCGGTGACGGGTTGGCGCGGGCGGGCGAACACCCACTGCTGACCGCCCGTCGGTTCGCCGGTCAGATCGCCAGCGGCGGGGTGTCGCCGGGCGGCCCGTACCGGCCGCCCGCCGTCGCCCGGGCGGCGGTCTCGGCGAGCCGCTGCACGGCGGCGGGGACGGCCGGGGCCGGCACGGTGAGCGGGATCCGGATGTGGTGCTCGAACGCGCCGTCCGAGCCGAACCGGTTGCCCGAGGCGATCCGCACCCCGGCGCGTTCCCCGGCCCGGGCCAGCGCCGCGCCGGACAGCCCGCCGGTGGACACCCAGAGCGAGAGGCCGCCGGGCGGTGGCGTGAACGACCAGCCCGGCAGGTGCTCGGGCAGTGCGGCGGCGAAGGCGTGCGCCGTCGCCCGCAGCCGGTCCAGCTGGTGCGCCCGGACGGCGGGCAGCGGCTCGCCCAGCAGTTCGGCGGCGATCAGCTGTTCCAGGACCGGCGTGCCGACGTCGCTGTAGACCCGGTCGGCGGCCAGCCGGCGCACCAGCGCGGGCGCGGCCCGGACCCAGCCGATCCGCAGGCCGCCCCAGAGCAGCTTGCTGGCCGAGCCGACGGTGACCACCTGGGTGGACCGGTCCAGCGCCGCCATCGGGCGCGGCAGCGGGACGGACTCCGGTACGCCCCAGCCGAGTTCGGCGGTGGTCTCGTCGACCAGGACGATGCTGCCGGCGGCTCGGGCGGCGGCCAGCAGCTCGCGGCGCTGCTCCTCGCCGATCAGCGCACCGGTCGGATTGTGGAAGTCGGGGATCACGTAGGCGACCTTGGGCGCGGCCCCGCGCAGCACCCCGCGCCACTCGGCGAGGTCCCACTCGGGCTGGGGGCGGTAGCCGTACGGCACCGGCACCAGGCGGGCGCCGGTGATCCGGAGCGCCTGAAGGGTGTGGGCGTAGCTGGGCGCCTCGACGGCGACCCGGTCGCCGCGACCGATCAGCGCCCGCTGGACCAGGTGCAGCCCGCCCATCGCGCCGGTGGTGACGAGGATCTGGTCGGGGGTGGTGGGCAGGCCGCGCTGGGTGTAGCGGCGGGCGAGGGCCTCGCGCAGCACCGGGACGCCGGTGGGGTAGTGGCCGTGCCCGGCGGCGTAGCAGGGCAGCTGCTCGACGGCCCGGACGGTGGCCTCGCCGAGGAACGGCTGCGGGGCCGGCAGGGCGGCGACCCCGAGGTCCAGGGTGCGGCCCTGCTCGTCCGGGGGGACGGGGTGCAGCGCGTCGCTGGGCGGCGGGGCGCCCTCGGGCAGGGCGGTCCAGCTGCCGGCGCCGCGGCGGCTGAGCAGGTAGCCGTCGGCGCGCAGGGTCTCGTAGGCGGTGGCGACGGTGGTGCGGCTCAGCTCCAGGGCGCCGGCGAGTTCGCGTTCGGCGGGCAGCCGGGCGCCGACCGGCAGGCGGCCCTCGGTGACCAGCAGCCGGATCTGCCCGGCGAGGGTCCGGTAGGCGGGGCGGCGGGCGGTGGCTGGTTCGGGCAGCCGGGCGGCGGCGAGCAGCCGGGCGAGCGCGGGCGGGGTGATGGTGGTGTGCCAGTCGGCCAAGGCTGATCAGTCCACTTGCTCGAAATTGGCCCTGGAGCGGGCTCTATTGGCCTGACCATCATGGCAGTGCGGCCGTCGAGTCCGCCACCGCCGGGGCCGCCCGGGGTGCAGCACCACCCGCAGGAGCACCCGATGGCCACCACGACCACGCCCACGACCACGTCCGAACCCGCCCCGGAGGCCGCCCGGCCCCCGCTCGCCGCCCGGGTGCTCGGCGACACCCACGCCCTGGGCCGCCGGATCCCGCAGCTCGCCGTCGGCCTCTACCTGTACGGCGCGAGCATGGCGCTGATGCTGCGCTCCGGCCTCGGCCTCGACCCGTGGGACGTCTTCCACCAGGGCCTGCAACGCGTCGCCGGCCTCTCGGTGGGCACCTGGGTGACCATCTGCGGCGCCCTGGTCCTGCTGCTGTGGATCCCGATCCGCCAGCGCCCGGGCGTCGGCACCGTCGCCAACGTGCTGGTGCTGGGCGCCTCGATGGACCTCACGCTGCGGATGGTCGACGGCCCGCACGGGCTGCCCGCCCGGATCGCGCTGATGGCCGCCGCGATCCTGCTCAACGGCCTGGCCACCGGCCTCTACATCGGTGCCCGCCTGGGCCCCGGCCCGCGCGACGGCCTGATGACCGGCCTGCACCGGCGCACCGGGCGTTCGCTGCGGCTGATCCGCACCGGCATCGAGGTGACGGTGCTGGTCGCCGGTGTCCTGCTGGGCGGCACCGCCGGGGTCGGCACGGTCGCGTACGCACTGGCGATCGGCCCGCTGGTGCAGATCTTCCTGCCGTGGTGCACGGTACCGGGACCCGGGCAAACGCCCCGGAAGGGGTGAACTTCCGGGCACGGAGTTGCCGCGCGGCGTTGCCGCTCGTCGCGCGCCGGGGGTGGAACCTCGTAAGGTCGTCTCCGTGTTGGACGAGATGCGGATACGGGATCTTGGGGTCATCGACGACGCGGTGGTCGAACTCGCCCCCGGCTTCACCGCCGTGACCGGTGAGACCGGCGCCGGAAAGACCATGGTCGTGACCAGCCTCGGCCTGCTGCTCGGCGGTCGCGCCGACCCGGGCCTGGTGCGCAACGGGACCGGACGCGCCGTCGTCGAGGGCCGGCTGGAGCTGCCCGCCGGCTCCCCGGCGGCGATCCGCGCGGCCGAGGCCGGGGCCGAACTGGACGAGGGCGCCCTGCTGATCAGCCGGACCGTCTCCGCCGAGGGCCGCTCCCGGGCGTACGTCGGCGGGCGGGCGGTCCCGGTCGGGCTGCTCACCGAACTCGGCGAGGAACTGATCGCCGTGCACGGCCAGACCGACCAGCAGCGGCTGCTGCGCCCGGCCCGCCAGCGCGGCGCGCTGGACCGGTACGCGGGCGAGGCGGTGGCCGAACCGCTGGCCCGCTACCGGGAGACCTACCGGAGCCTGCGCGAGGTCTCGGCCACCCTGGAGGAGCTGACCACCCGGGCCCGTGAACGCGCGCAGGAGGCCGATCTGCTGCGCTTCGGCCTGGACGAGATCGCCGCCGCCGAGCCGGTGGCCGGCGAGGACACGGAGCTGGCCGCCGAGGCCGAGCGGCTGGGCCACGCCGACGCGCTGTCCTCCGCCGCGACCCTCGCCCACGCCGCCCTGGCCGGGGACCCGGCCGACCCGGAGGCACTGGACGCGGGCACCCTGCTCGCGCAGTCCCGCCGCGCGCTGGACGCTGTGCGCCACCACGACGAGCGCCTCGCCGGCCTCGCCGACCGCCTCAACGAGGTCGGCTACCTGCTCGCCGACGTGGCCGGCGACCTGGCCGGCTACGCGGACGACCTGGACGCCGACCCCGTCCGGCTCGCCGCCGTCGAGGACCGCCGGGCCGTCCTGGCCCAGCTGCTGCGCAAGTACGGCGGCCCGGAGAACTCCCTCGCCGAGGTGCTCGCCTGGGCCGAGGCCAGCTCCGCCCGGCTCGCCGAACTCGACGGCGACGACGACCGGATCGACCGGCTCGGCGCCCAGGAGACCGCGCTGCGGGCCGAGTTGGCCGAGCTGGCGGCCGAGGTGTCGGGCGCCCGGCAGGCCGCGGCCGGGCGTTTCGCCGAGGCCGTCTCCGCCGAACTCGCCGAACTGGCGATGCCGCACGCCCGGGTGACCTTCTCGATCGCCCAGGTCGACGACCTGTCGGGGATCGAGGTCGACGGCCGCACCGTCGCCTACGGCCCGCACGGCGTGGACGAGGTCGAGGTGCTGCTCGCCCCGCACCCCGGCGCCCAGCCCCGCCCGATCGCCAAGGGCGCCTCGGGAGGTGAGCTGTCCCGCGTGATGCTCGCCGTCGAGGTGGTCTTCGCGGGCGCCGACCCCGTCCCCACCTACCTGTTCGACGAGGTGGACGCGGGCGTCGGCGGCAAGGCCGCGGTCGAGATCGGCCGCCGGCTGGCCAAACTGGCCGAATCCGCCCAGGTCGTGGTGGTCACCCACCTGCCGCAGGTCGCCGCCTTCGCGGACCGGCACCTGGTGGTGGAGAAGACCAACGACGGCACCGTGACCCGCAGCGGCGTCAAGGTGCTGAACGACGAGGAGCGGGTGCGCGAACTCTCCAGGATGCTGGCCGGACTGGAGGACTCCGAGCTCGGCCGGGCCCACGCCGAGGAACTGCTGGCCGCCGCCCGGGCCCCGCGCCACCGCTAGGGCGTGTCCGGCCGATCTTGCCGGACAGGGCCTGGGGCACTTCGCGTCGAGCGCCCGGCCGGACCTGCTGCGACAGGTCCTGGCCGGGGTGCCCGACCCGCCGACAGGGTCGGGTGGCCCTTGCGGACGGAAGGCGACGCGCCCCTGGTGGCGCCGACTGTCCAAGAGGGCCGCCGACCTGGCATGGTGGCGGCTGGACATTGGCTTTCCAGTCCCGAGCGCCGCCGACGGGCAACCCTCGCGAAGCGGCGCGCGAACCTGATCGAGTCGGATGCGAGAGAACGTGGACCATTCCGCCGCCCGGGCCGCCGCTGCCACCCCAGAACCGGGACAGCTGCACGTGGTACTCGTCCTGGCCGCCAGCACCGGCGGCATCGGTGCCCACGTGCGCTCCCTGGCGCAGGGCCTCGTCGCGCACGGCGTGATCGTCACGGTGTGCGCCCCGGCCGGCACGGACGCGCTGTTCGGCTTCTCCCGCACCGGCGCCAGGTTCCACACCGTCGACATCACCCCCACCGCCGGCGCCCGCAGTGACGCCACCGCGATCGGTGAGCTGCGCCGGGCCTTCACCGGCGCCGACGTGGTGCACGCGCACGGGCTGCGCGCCGGACTGCTCGCCGACCTCGCCCTGCGCACGGCAGGCCGCTTCCCGGGCCTGCGCCCGGAGACCCCGCTGGTGGTCACCTCCCACCACGCGCTGCTGGCCACCGGCCTGGAACGCCGCCTGCAGCGGCTGATGGAGCGCCGGGTCGCGCGCGCCGCCGACCTCGTCCTCGGTGCCTCCTCCGACCTGGTCGCCCGGGCCCGCGAGCTGGGCGCCACCGACGCCCGGCTCGGCCCGGTGGCCGCCCCGCCGATGCCCGAGGGCCGGCTCGACCGGGCCACGGCGCGCGCCGCGCTGCTCGGCGACGGCCCGGACCGGCCGCTGGTGCTGGCGGTCGGCCGGCTCGTCCCGCAGAAGGCCTTCGGGCTGCTGCTGGACGCCACCCGCGAGCTGTCCGTGCTGGACCCGGAGCCGCTGCTGCTGGTCGCCGGGGACGGCCCGGAGGCGGCCGGGCTGCGCGAGCGGGTCGCCGCCGAGAAGCTGCCGGTGCGGCTGCTCGGCTTCCGCACCGACGTGCCCGACCTGCTGGCGGCCGCCGACGTGGTGGTGGTCGCCAGTCGCTGGGAGGCCCGCTCGCTGGTGGTGCAGGAGTCGATGCGGGCCGGCGTGCCGGTGGTCGCCACCGCCGTCGGCGGGATCCCCGAGCTGGTCGGCGACGCGGCCGTGCTGGTGCCGGCCGGCGACCCGGTCGCGATCGGCCGGGCGGTGCGCGGGCTGCTGGCCGACCCGGCGGGCCGCGAGCGGCTGGTGGCGGCCGGCCGGCAGCAGGCCGAGACCTGGCCGGACGAGGCCGCCACCGTCGCCCAGGTGCTCAGCACCTATGACGAGCTGGTCCAGCGGCCCTAGGCCGCCGGACCGCCGGCCGCCGGGCTGCTAGACCGTCGCCTGCTCGACCCGCTCGGCCGCCAGGCCGTCCGGCTGGGCGGACAGGTAGGCGCCGCCGCAGGCGGTCAGCCGCAGTGCGGTGTCGATCAGCGGGACGTGGCTGAAGGCCTGCGGGAAGTTGCCGACCTGGCGCTTGAGCCGCGGGTCCCACTCCTCGGCGAGCAGTCCGAGGTCGTTGCGCAGCGCGAGCAGCCGGTCGAACAGCTCGCGCGCCTCCTGCACCCGGCCGATCATGGCGAGGTCGTCGGCCAGCCAGAACGAGCAGGCCAGGAAGGCGCCCTCGTGGCCGGAGAGGCCGTCGACGTTGTTGCCGCTCTCGTCGTGGGTCGGGTAGCGCAGCACGAAGCCGTCCTCGGTGGACAGCTCGCGCTGGATCGCCTCGATGGTGCCGATGACGCGCTTGTCGTCCGGCGGCAGGAAGCCGACCTGGGGGATGAGCAGCAGCGAGGCGTCCAGCTCCTTGCCGCCGTAGTACTGGGTGAAGGTGTTGCGCTCCGGGTCGTAGCCCTTCTCGCAGACGTCCCGGTGGATGGTCTCGCGCAGCTCGCGCCAGCGCTCCAGGTGGCCGTCGGAGGGGGCGTCCTCGGG
>NZ_JBFBHW010000089.1:0-15692 GCF_040685395.1 Kitasatospora sp. NPDC088779
TTTTGCTTTCCCCCCCGGGGGGGGGGGGGGGGGGGGGGGGGGGGGGGGGGGGGGGGGGGGGGCCCCCCCCCCCCGGGGGGGGCCCCCCCCCCGCCCCCCCCGCCCCTCGTGTGCGTCTTCGGGCTCTACTCGGTCAGGCTGCCGTCCACCGCGTCGGCCGCCTCGACCTCCTCCCGGGTGATGCCCAGCAGGTACAGCACGGTGTCCAGGAACGGCACGTTGACGGCGGTGTCGGCGGCCTCGCGCACCACCGGCTTGGCGTTGAACGCCACGCCCAGCCCGGCCGCGTTCAGCATGTCCAGGTCGTTGGCGCCGTCGCCGATCGCCACCGTCTGCGACAGCGGCACCTTCGCCTGCTCGGCGAACCGGGCCAGCCAGCGGGCCTTGCCCGCGCGGTCCACGATCTCGCCGACCACCCGGCCGGTGAACTTGCCGTCCACCACCTCCAGGGTGTTGGCCGCCGCGAAGTCCAGCCCCAGCTCCTCGACCAGGTGGTCGGTGACCTGGGTGAACCCGCCCGACACCACCGCGACCTGGAAGCCCAGCCGCTGGAGCGTGCGGATCAGGGTGCGCGCGCCCGGCGTGAAACGGACCTCCGCGCGCACCTTCTCGGTCACCGAGGCGTCCAGCCCGGCCAGCAGCGAGACCCGGGCCCGCAGCGACTCGGCGAAGTCCAGCTCGCCGCGCATCGCCTGCGCCGTCACCTCGGCGACCTCCTCCTCGCAGCCCGCGTGGGCCGCGAACAGCTCGATCACCTCGTCCTGGATGAGCGTGGAGTCGACGTCCATCACCACCAGGCGCTTGGCCCGGCGCTCCAGCCCGGCCGCGACCACCGCGACGTCCACCCGCTGGGTGGCCGCCTCCTGGGCCAGCTCGGCCCGCAGCTCGTCGGTGGCCACACCGGACACGGCCAGCTCGACCGCCGTCACCGGGTACTTGGCGAGCCGGAACACGCGGTCGATGTTGCCGCCCGCCGCGGTGATCCGGGAGGTGAGCGCGGAGACGGCGGCGGAGGTCAGCGGATTGCCGAGCACGGTGACGTGCGAACGGCCCTCGCGGCGCGGCCGGTTGTCGCCGATGCCGGAGAGGATCTCGGCCTGGAGCTTCTGCTCCTCCGCCCAGCGGTGCACGGTGGCCCGCAGTCCGCCCTCGGCGCCGGGAGCGGTGGGCGGGGTGACCAGTGCGCAGAGCGTGATGCGGCCACGGGTCACGACCTGTTCGATGTCGATCACGTCGACGGCGAAGCCTGCCAGGGTGGCGAAGAGGCCGGCGGTGATGCCGGGGCGGTCCTTGCCGAACACCTTGACGAGCAGGGTGCGCTCGTCCGCGGTCCGGGGCTGGGCGGCGGGGAGGGGCTCAGCGGCCAGGGGCGATGCGTTCATGGTGCCTCCCACGCTACCCGCCGGCCGGCGGGCCCAGAGCACCCGTCCCACGTCGCGGACGGGTGCCGGGTAGCAGCCTGGTCACAGTCACCCGGGGCGACTTCTATCGGCGGTCAGCAGGCTGGAATGATTCCCCCCGTCAGTTTCGGAAACATCGCACCCCTGGTCGGGGGCACAATTCGGGGGAACCGAGAGAGCGGGGCAGGCGCGCAGTGCCGCAACTCGTCATCGATATCAACGGACAGCAGCGGACTCTGGAGCCCGGGCGGTCCTACACCATCGGGCGCAACCCGCAGTCGGACTTCCCGTTCGACGACGCCAGGGTCTCCTGGAACCACGGGACCATCACCTTCAACGGCAGCGGCTGGCAGCTGGACGACCACGGCAGCACCAACGGCACCTACACGGCCGGCGCCCGGACGACGCAGGCCCAGCTGTTCCCCGGCGCCGTCGTCAACCTCGGCAACCCGGAGAACGGACCCCGGCTCGGCTTCTCCGCGCCCGCCCACGCCGCCCCGCACGCCGCCGCCCCCCAGGCTCCCGCCTGGCACGAGGCCGCCACCAGCCGCAGCGCCGCGCCGACGCCCCAGCCGCCGGCCCCGCAGCAGGGCTGGTCGCCGCAGGCCCCCTACCCGCCGCAGCCCGAGCAGGCCTGGGCGGGTCGGCCCCAGCCACCGTTCCCGCACCAGCAGCACCCGCCCCAGCCCCAGCCCCAGCAGGGCGGCTTCCCGCAGCAGCAGGCCTTCCCGCCCGCCCCGCAGGACGGCGACGGCCCGCAGCCGACGATCATCCGCAACCTGACCGCCGCCATGCGCACCGTCCGGATCGGCCGCGCGCTCGACAACGACGTCGTGGTCTCCGACCTCCAGGTCTCCCGCCACCACGCCGAGCTGCGCCAGCTCCAGGACGGCCGCTACGAGATCGTCGACCTCGGCAGCCACAACGGGATCTTCCTCAACGGCCAGCGGGTGCAGCGCCAGCTGATGGGCCCGCAGGACCGGCTGACCGTCGGCCACTCCAGCTTCGTCCTGGTCGGCGACCAGCTGCAGGAGTTCGTCGACACCGGCGCGGTCTCCTTCTCCGCCCGCCACCTGACCGTCGAGGTCGAGCACAAGGGCGCCAAGAAGATCCTGCTCGACGACGTCAGCTTCGGCGTCCCGGAGAAGTCCCTGGTCGCCGTCATCGGCCCGTCCGGCTCCGGTAAGTCGACCCTGCTGCGCGCCCTCACCGGCTACCGCCCGGCCGACCGCGGCGAGGTCCTGTACGACGGCCGCAACCTCTACAAGCAGTTCGCCGAACTGCGCTCGCGCATCGGCCTGGTGCCGCAGTCCGAGATCCTGCACAAGGAACTCACCGTCCGCACCGGCCTCAAGTACGCGGCCCAGCTGCGCTTCCCCGGCGACACCGAGGCGCGCGAGCGCGCGGCCCGGATCGACGAGGTGCTGTACGAGCTGCGCCTGGACAAGCGCGCCGACAACAAGATCACCGCGCTCTCCGGCGGTCAGCAGAAGCGCGTCTCGGTCGCCCTGGAACTGCTCACCAAGCCGTCGCTCATCTTCCTGGACGAGCCCACCTCGGGCCTCGACCCGGGCATGGACCGCGAGGTCATGCAGATGCTGCGCGGTCTCGCCGACGACGGCCGCACCATCCTGGTCGTCACCCACTCGGTGGCCGAACTCGCCCTCTGCGACCGGCTGCTGGTGATGGCGCCGGGCGGCGCGGTGGCCTACTTCGGCCCGCCGGACGAGGCGCTGCACTTCTTCGGGTACGAGACCTGGGCGGACGTCTTCCAGGCCTTCGAGAACTACCCGGACCACGACTGGGCCGGCCGCTACCGCGGCTCGGTGCACTACCAGCAGTACTCCGCCCCCGACGTGGAGTCGGGCGAGGTGCAGCACGCCCAGGTCGCCCAGGAGGCCGTCCGGCCGCCGAAGCCGCAGAGCTGGGGCTCCCAGCTGTGGACGCTGATGCGCCGCTACATGTCGGTCCTCGCCTCGGACCGCGGCTTCCTGGCGCTGTCGGTGCTGCTGCCCGCCGTCATCGGCGCGGTCAGCGTGCTGGTCCCCAACGGGGCGGGCCTCGCGCCCAATCCGAACACGCAGCTCCACCTCAACAGCGGGGCCGCGACGATCATCATGATCCTGGCGATCGGAGCCTGCTTCTCCGGAGCGGCCAACTCGGTCCGCGAACTGATCAAGGAACGGGCCATCTACGAACGGGAACGGGCCACCGGGCTCTCCCGCTCGGCGTACATGATGTCCAAGATCATCGTGCTGGGCTTCTTCAGCGTGATCCAGGGCGCCATCGTCGCCGCGGTCGGCTTCCTGCCGCGCAAGCTCCCCGAGCACGGCCTGATCGTCAAGGACCTGCCGATCATCGAGATGACCATCGGCATGATCCTGCTCAGCTTCACCGCGATGATGTTCGGCCTGATGATCTCGGCCCTGGTCAAGACCGCCGAGAAGACCATGCCGCTGCTGGTCATGTTCGCCATCATCCAGGTCGTCTTCACCGGCTGCCTGTTCCAGCTCTTCGGCAAGCCCGGCCTGGAGCAGGCCGCCTGGCTGATGCCGGCCCGCTGGGGCACCGGCATCGTGGCCACCACACTGGACCTGTCCAAGCTCATGGGCCCCTGGAACAAGGACTTCCAGAACCCCCAGTACGACCCGCTGTGGACCGCCAGCGTCGCCCAGTGGGCGATCGACGCGGGCGCGCTGATCGCGATCTCGATCGTCATCGGCGTCATCGTCACCCGGCTCCAGCGCCGCCACGAGCCCGAGGTCATGCAGAAGGGCTGACCCCCTTCGCCCCGCCCGACGAGGGGCGGCTCTCCCATCACCCGGAGAGCCGCCCCTCCTCCATTGCGCGGGCCCCGAGACCTAGGTCCCCGGACCTGCGCCCACCCCGGCCGCGGACCGACGCGGCGGCGCCCGCGGCGGCGGTAGTTTGGCGGTATGCCCAGCACGCCCAGCGACCACCGGAGCCCGGCCGGTCCGCACCTCGACCTGCGCGGTCCGGCCCGCCCGATGCCCGGCTGCGACCCCTGCCTGGCCGGCATCGAGGCGGTCAGCCAGGCGCTGCTCGCGATGAGCCGGCACCTGGAGGTCCGCGAGGTGCTGCGCCGCATCACCGCCTCCGCCCGCGACCTGCTCGGCGCCGAGTACGCGGCTCTGGGCGTGCCCGACGACCACGGCGGCTTCGCCCAGTTCGTCGTCGACGGCGTCACCGACGAGCAGTGGCGGGCGATCGGCCCGCTGCCCCGCCAGCACGGCGTCCTCGCCAAGATGCTGCACGAGACCGGCCCCACCCGGCTCGCCGACGTCCGCAGGGCCCCGGCCTTCGGCGGCTGGCCGGCCGCCCACCCCGAGATGGATGCCTTCCTCGGCATGCCCATCCTGGACGCCGAGGCCGCCGAGGACGAACCGCAGGTCACCGGCGTCATCTTCCTCGCCAACAAGCGCGGCGGCGGCCTGTTCACCGACCACGACGAGGAACTGCTGCGGATACTCGCCGCGCACGCCGCCCTCGCCCTCTCCAACGCCCGCCTGTACGAGCGCAGCCGCGAGCTCACCCTGGCCGGCGAACGCGCCCGCATCGCCCACGACCTGCACGACGCCGTCGCGCAGAAGCTCTTCTCGCTGCGGCTCACCGCCAAGGCCGCCGCCACGCTCGTCGACCGCGACCCGGCCCGGGCCCGCGCCGAACTCGCCGAGGTCGCCCGGCTCGCCGCCGAGGCCGCCGACGAACTGCGCGCCGTCGTCGTCGAACTGCGCCCCGCCGCCCTGGAGGAGGACGGGCTGAGCGCCACCCTCGCCTCCCAGGTGCAGGTCCTCGACCGGGCCCACACCGCGGACGTCGCCTTCGCCGCCGACGGCGTCCGCGCCCTGCCGCCCGCGCAGGAGGCCGCGCTGCTGCGGGTCGCCCAGGAGGCGCTGCACAACGCGCTGCGCCACTCCGGAGCCGGCCGCGTCACCGTCACCCTGGCCGGCACGCCCGCGCGCGGCGCCGTGCTGCGGGTGCGCGACGACGGGCACGGCTTCGACCCCGAGTCCGTCCGCCGGGCCGGGCGCCACCTCGGCCTGGCCTCGATGCGCGACCGCGCGGCCGCCGTCGGCGGCACGCTCACCCTGGAGTCCGCCCCCGGCCGGGGGACTCTCGTCGAGATGGAGGTCCCCGGTGCCTGACAACCCGCCTGACAGCACGCCGTCGATCCGCGTCCTGCTGGTCGACGACCACCAGGTGGTCCGCCGCGGGCTGCGCACGTTCCTGGAGGTCCAGGACGACATCGAGGTGGTCGGGGAGGCCGCCGACGGGGCGGAGGGCGTCGAGCGCGCCCGCGAACTCGACCCCGACGTCGTCCTGATGGACCTCAAGATGCCCGGTGTCGACGGCATCGAGGCGCTGCGCACGCTCAAGGGCGAGGGCAGCCGGGCCCGGATCCTGATCGTCACCAGCTTCACCGAGCACCGCACGATGGTCCCCGCGCTGCGGGCCGGCGCCGCCGGGTACGTCTACAAGGACGTCGACCCGGAGGCGCTGGCCGGCGCGATCCGCTCGGTGCACGCCGGCCACGTCCTGCTCCAGCCCGAACTGGCCGAGGCGCTGCTCGCCGACGACGGCCCCCGCGCCCCGCAGGGCCGCGGCGGCACCCTCACCGAACGCGAGCGCGAGGTCCTCGGCCACATCGCCGACGGCCGCTCCAACCGGGAGATCGCCCGCAGCCTGCACCTGTCGGAGAAGACGGTGAAGACCCACGTCTCCAACATCCTGATGAAGCTGGACCTGGCGGACCGCACCCAGGCGGCCCTGTGGGCCGTCCGCAACGGCGAGGCGCGGGACGGCGGCCCGTCCTAGCGGTCCGCGTCCTGAGCGGCCCCGTGCTCAGCGTTCCTCGTGCTGAGCGTTCCTCGTGCTGAGCGTTCCTCGTGCTGAGCGGCTCCCGTGCTCAGCGGTCCTCGCGCTCGTCGACCAGCGCGTTGTACGCCGCCACCTGCGCCCGCCGGGCGGTGCGCCGCAGCGGCGCCAGCACCGCCTGCCGCGCCGCCATCTCGGAGGCGCTGACCGCCGCGCCGTGCCCGCCCGCGGCGATCGCCAGCAGCGCCGACACCTGCCGGGCCGACTCCAGCACCCGCACCGCACGCGGCGGGTACCCGGGCGCCAGCAGTTCGGCGTGCCCGCGCCGGCGGTACGCCTCCAGCGCCCGCAGCGCCTCCGGTCCGGCGCCCGCCACGTCCAGGCGGGTCAGCAGGAGCGTCGCCTCGCGCAGCCCGTCGGCCAGCTCCCGTTCGGCCTCGTGCAGCGACGGGACGTCGGCCGGCGGTGTGTCGTTGGTCTCAAGGCAGCGCCACAGCACCGTCGCCGAACGGTCCCCGGCCGGGCCGAACACCTCCACCTCCGGCACCAGTCCGAGCGGGACGCCCACCGCCAGCACCGCCTCCCCGACGCCCATCGCCGCTTCGTTGAACGGTGCCGGACCGGTCAGCCCCAGCGGGTGCCCGGCGGACGGCAGCGCCAGTCGCAGGCCCTTGACCCCGAGCACCCGGAGCCGTCCCAGCGCCCAGGTGAGGCCGTGCCGTTCGCCCGGCCCGTCCCCGGGCAGCCCGGTCACCCGGTGGCTCTCGTCGTCGCCCAGCACGGCCGCCGCGGCGTTGTCCGGCGGCACCAGACCGGCCAGCAGGGCGTTGCCCCACGCGGTCAGCCGCCCCGAACGGGGTTCTTCGTACGGATTGTCGGGAGGAGTCGCGAGCATCCGGCCAGCCTACGGAATCGGCGGTCATCCGCGTGGCGTAGGTTTGCCCATGCGTGTGCGGCGCACCCACCCCGTGCCCACCGGCTGCCGGAGTAGGCTCGCCGCCCGCACCGACGGCCGAAATTCTTGTATTGGGGAAGGCGTAGGCATGAGCGACGTGCTGGAGCTGGTGGACGTATCCGTGGTCCGGGAGGGACGCGCGCTGGTCGACCAGGTCTCGTGGTCCATCTCCGAGGGGGAGCGCTGGGTCATCCTGGGCCCCAACGGCGCCGGGAAGACCACCCTGCTGCAGATCGCCGCCACCTACCTGTTCCCGACCGCGGGCAAGGTGTCGGTGCTGGGCGAGAAGCTGGGCGAGGTCGACGTCTTCGAGCTGCGCTCCCGGATCGGCCTGGCCGGCGCCGCCATGTTCGACAAGCTGCCGGCCGAGCAGACGGTGCTGCAGACCGTGCTGACCGCCGCCTACGGCATGACGGTCAGCTGGCAGGAGACCTACGAGCAGTTCGACGAGTCCCGCGCGCTCGCGCTGCTCGACCGGATGGGCATGTCCAACCTCACCGGCCGCAAGTTCGGCACCCTCTCCGAGGGCGAGCGCAAGCGCACCCTGATCGCCCGCGCCCTGATGACCGACCCCGAGCTGCTGCTGCTCGACGAGCCCGCGGCCGGCCTGGACCTCGGCGGCCGCGAGGACCTCGTCCGCCGGCTCGGCGCGCTCGCCCAGGACGAGTTCGCCCCGGCCATGGCGATGGTCACCCACCACGTCGAGGAGATCGCGCCGGGCTTCACCCACGTCCTGATGATCCGCCAGGGCAAGGTGCTCACCGCCGGTCCGATCGACACCGAGCTGACCGCCCGCAACCTCTCCAAGTGCTTCGGCCTGCCGCTCACCCTGGAGCGCCACGGGGACCGCTGGTCCGCGCAGGGCCTGCCGCTGGGCTGAGCCCCCGCCCGCGCCCCGCCCGCGCCTCGCACGCGCCTCGCACGCTCCGATGTCGTCGGGTTTCCGGGGACCGGTCGCACGCGCGACCGGTTTCCGCCCCTCGACCTGCGGGAACTGTCCGCCTCGAAGGCCCTTCGCTCCCTAGGATGGACACGTGGACAGCTGGATCTGGTGGCTCCTGGCCGCCGTCGGGCTCGGCATACCGCTGGTGCTGACCGCGATGCCGGAGTTCGCCATGTTCGCGGTCGGTGCGCTGGCGGCCGCCGGGGTGGCCGGGCTGGGCGGAGACGCGGTCTGGCAGACCCTGGTCTTCATCGCGGTCTCGGTCTCGCTGCTGGTCTTCGTCCGCCCGATCGCCTACCGGCAACTGCGGCAGGGCCCGCACATCAAGATGGGCATCGAGGCGCTCCAGGGCGCCACCGCGGTCGTCGCGGAAACCGTCGACGGGGAGGGCGGACGGATCAAGCTGAACGGCGAGATCTGGTCGGCCCGCGCGCTCCACCCGGACAGCGTGTACCAACCGGGGCAGCAGGTCGACGTCGTCGAAATCCAGGGCGCGACCGCCCTGGTCATCTAGGGGAGAGTCCGTGGAACCCGTCCTTATCGTTTTGGTCGTCCTGGTCGTGGTGGCCTTCATCGCGCTGATCAAGACGATCCAGGTCATCCCGCAGGCCAGCGCCGCGATCGTGGAGCGCTTCGGCCGCTACACCCGGACGCTCAACGCAGGCCTGAACATCGTCGTCCCGTTCATCGACCGGGTCCGCAACCGGATCGACCTGCGCGAGCAGGTCGTGCCGTTCCCGCCGCAGCCGGTGATCACCCAGGACAACCTGGTGGTCAACATCGACACGGTGATCTACTACCAGGTCACCGACCCGCGCGCGGCCACCTACGAGGTCGCCAGCTACATCCAGGCCATCGAGCAGCTGACCGTCACCACGCTGCGCAACATCATCGGCTCGATGGACCTCGAATCCACCCTGACCTCGCGCGAGGTCATCAACGCCGGTCTGCGCGGCGTCCTGGACGAGGCCACCGGCAAGTGGGGCATCCGGGTCAACCGCGTCGAGCTGAAGGCGATCGAGCCGCCCACCTCCATCCAGGACTCGATGGAGAAGCAGATGCGCGCCGACCGTGACAAGCGCGCCGCGATCCTCACCGCCGAGGGCCAGCGGCAGGCCCAGATCCTCAAGGCCGAGGGTGAGAAGCAGGCCGACGTGCTCCGGGCCGAAGGTGAGGCGCAGGCCGCGGTGCTGCGCGCCGACGGTGAGGCGGCCGCGATCCGGACGGTCTTCGAGGCCATCCACGACGGCGACGCCGACCAGAAGCTGCTCGCCTACCAGTACCTGCAGACCCTGCCCGAGCTGGCCAAGGGCGACTCCAACAAGCTGTGGATCATCCCCAGCGAGGTCGGCGACGCCCTCAAGGGCCTCGGCGGCGCCTTCGGCGGGCTGACCGGCAACCCCGGCGTCAACGGCGGCGCGGTCGCCGCCCCGAGCGTCCCGCAGGCGGCCCCCGCGGCCACCCAGGTGCCGCTCGACCCGGCGGCCGGCCCGCGCCCGGTGGACACCGAGAAGGGTGCCGCCCGCCCCCGGGTGGACCCGGCCCGCGAGTACCGCAAGATCGACCCGGAGTGACCGGCTGAACCGTCCGGCCCGGGGGCCCGCCACCGCACGGTGGCGGGCCCCCGGCGTGTGGCGGTCGTGGCGGTCGTGGCGGTCGTGGCGTGTGGCGGTCGTGGTGGTGCGTGTCCCGAATCGTGGGCGGCCCTGGTCCGACCGGTGGGCCGTCCGGCATGATCCCCCCGGACAGGACCGAGAGGAGAGGTGACCCATGACGCTCTGGGAGGGCATCGCCGTCCTGGTGGCGGGCGTCGGCGCCGGGATGATCAACGTGATCGTCGGCTCCGGCACGCTGATCACGTTCCCGGTGCTGCTCGCCATCGGGATTCCGCCGGTCACCGCCAACGTCTCCAACACCTTCGGCCTGGTGCCCGGTTCGCTCAGCGGCGTGATCGGCTACCGCCGCGAGCTGGCCGGCCAGGGCCACCGGCTGCTGCGCCTGGGCACCGCCTCACTGCTCGGCGGACTGGTCGGCGCGCTGCTGCTGATCAGACTGCCGAACGGCGCCTTCGACGCGATCGTCCCGGTACTGATCCTGCTCGCCCTCGTCCTGGTGGTGATCCAGCCCAAGGTCGCCAAGGCGGTCGCCGCCCGCCGCCGCCCCGACGGGGACCCGGACGGCGGCCTGCTGCTGTTCGTCGGCGTCTTCCTCACCGGCATCTACGGCGGCTACTTCGGCGCCGCGCAGGGCGTCCTGCTGCTGGCGCTGATGGGCATGCTGCTCCAGGAGGACCTGCAGCGGATCAACGCCGTGAAGAACGCGCTGGCGATGGTCGTCAACGGCGTCGCCGCGCTGTTCTTCCTGTTCACCTCCACCGTCAACTGGGCGGCCGCCGGCCTGATCGCGGCGGGCTCGCTGGTCGGCGGCCTGCTCGGCGCCAAGGTCGGCCGCCGCCTGCCGCCGGTCGCGCTGCGCGGGATCATCGTGGTGGTCGGCCTCGCCGCGGTCACCAAACTGCTGCTGAGCTGACGAGCTGAGCATCCGTCGGGGGACGCCCGCCGGGGGGCTGCCCGTCAGCGGCTGTGTCGTCCGGTGCGGAGGGCCCCGGCTCGGTATGTTCCTCGAAGTGCACGCCTGACCGGACGACGAGACGACGAACGGAAGAGCTTCGATGAGCAGCAGGGCACGGCTGAGCGAGGACGAGATCACGGCGGCCCTGGCCGCACTGCCGCGGTGGACCAGGGAGGGTGACAGCGTCGTCCGCGTGGCCGACGCCCCCGACTTCCCGGCGGCGATCCGGGTGGTCGTCGCCGTCGCCGAACAGGCCGAGGCGCTCGGCCACCACCCCGACGTCGACATCCGCTGGCGCACCCTGCGCTTCGTCCTCTCCACCCACAGCGCGGGCGGGCTGACCGGCCTGGATTTCACCCTGGCCGCCCGCATCGACGAGGCGCTGAAGGCCGAGTCCGCGGGCTGACCTCCCCGACCCCCGAGGCCGGGGCGGCGCGCTCGAACGGGCGTGAGATGCTGACTGCCGCATCGGCAGGCGGCTCGGGAGGGACGGGAACGGATGGCGCAGGAGCCCTTCGGAGACGCCCAGCAGCAGCCGTGGTACCCCCAGGGCCGGCAGGCCTGGCCGGTCGGCGGGCACCAGGAGCCGCAGCCGCAGGACCATCCGCAGCAGGAGTACTGGCAGACGGCGGCGGGCTACGGCCAGGGCGGGTACGGGCAGGGCTCGCCGTACGGACAGGACCCGCGCCAGGACGGGCAGGACGCGCAGTACGGACAGGACCCGCAGTACGGGCAGACCGGCTACGCCCAGGCTGGGTACGCCGAGACCGGGTACGCCGAGGGCGGCTACGTCCAGGGCGGCTACGCCGAGGGGCAGTACCAGCAGTACCAGCCGTACCCGGATCATGGGCAGCAGCAGTACGCGCCGTACGCCGTCCCGGAGCAGCCTGCGGGGGAGGGGCTGTACGTCCCGGTGGGGGCGGAGTACTCGGCCGACGGGTACGTGCACATCGAGGACGCCGAGCCCGTTCCGGTGGAGCCGTCCACGGAGCCGGAGCCCGAGCCGGACACGACGCCCGAGGCCGTGCCCGTCGCGCCGTCGCGGGCTGCCGCCCGTCGGGGCAGGTCCCCGAAGGCAGGCTCCTCGACGACGGGCTCTTCGCTCTCGGCCAGGGCCCGCGCCGCCGCCGGGGCGGTGCTCACCGGCGAGCACGTGCCCAGCCGGCGGACCCTGCTGGTGCGCACCGGCGCCGGGGTGGCCGCGCTGGGCGTGCTGGTCGCGGCCGGTCTGATGGTCGGGGCCGAGGGCGGCGGCAGCGCGGCCGCGAGCAGCGGCGGGGAGCCCGGTTTCGCCGTCGCGCACACCAAGGTGTGGTCCGCCCAGCCCGCCGCGTCCGGGTCGCCGGGTGACGACACGCTGGTCGGCAGCTGGCTGCTGGCCGATGCGGTGGTCCGCGCCGACGCCGCCGGTGTGCGGGCCTACGACCTCGCGGCCGGCAAGCCCGTCTGGTCGGTCGAGCCACCGGCCGCCGGGGCCGTCCCGTGCGGGCTGTCGGCGGGGGTCAACCAGGCGGGGCTGGGCGCGGTGCTGTTCCGGGCCCAGGCCGACCCGAAGAGCCCGTGCACGCTGGTCGCCGCCGTGGACACCAAGACCGGCAAGACCGCGTGGACGAAGACCGTCTCGGACGCCAAGGGCGCGTACGGCGCGCGGATCGGCGTCACCGAGGACAAGGTGATCGCGGTCGGCGACGACCGGGCGGTCGCCTGGGAGTCCGCGGACGGCAAGGACGTCTGGCAGTACACCGGGCAGGGCAAGTTCTGCACCCTGTCCGGCGGCGTGACCGGCAAGACCGTGCTGGTCGCCTCCTCATGCGCCGACTCGACCCCCGCCGACCAGGCTGTCGCACTGAACACGGCGGACGGCAAGGTCAGTTGGTGGCGCGGCCTGAACAACCGGCCGAAGACGGTGACCGTGTTGTCCGCCGAGCCGTCCGTCGTCCTCACCACGGGCGAGAAGCCGGAGGACGACCGGGTGTTCTCCTGGGGCGCGGGCGGCGACCCGGCCGCCGAGATCCCGGTGGTCGGCGACGGCGGCCGGCTGGACGTCGGCCACGGCACGTTCTCGGCCACGCCCGAGGTGTTCTTCCAGAACCGCACGATGGTCACCACGCTCGTCCCGGCGAACGGCGGCGGACCGGCCGCGGCGGTCGGTTACGACCTCGACACCGGCAAGCAGCGCTGGAAGGCGCCGACCGCCGCCAAGGGCACCGTCCGGGCGGTCGGCGTCGACGGCGGCGCGCTCGTGCTCGCCGCCGACGAACGCCGCGGCCAGCCCGCCCGCCTCAGCCGGTTCCCGCTGGCCGGCGGCCAGGAGGCGACCGGCGGCAACTTCCCGCAGGGCACCGGTTCGCTGCTGGTCTCCGGGCGGGTGCTGATCGGCGGCGGGCGGGTGGTCGTGATGCCCGAGCACTCGGCCAACTACGGCACCGCGGCGGGCTACCAGGCGAAGGGTTAGCCCGGGCCCCGTAGGACGCGGCTCGCGGCGGCGCTCACGCGGCCGGGACGGCTGTCGGAGCGGGCTGGCCCGGCACGGCCGGCAGCCAGTCGGCCAGCTCCCGGGCCTCCGAGCCGCGCAGGCCGAGCGCCAGCATGAGGGTGGCCTGCGGGGTCGGCACAAACGGCCGGCGCAGCAGCCTCATCCCGGCCTGTTCGGGTGTCCGGTCCGCCTTGCGCTGGTTGTCCTCCGGGCACGCGGCCACGGTGTTCAACCAGCTGTCCTCCCCACCGCGCGACCTGGGCTGCAGGTGGTCCACCGTGGTGGCCCGCCGCCCGCAGTACGCGCACAGGTGCTGGTCCCGGGCCAGGACACCCCGCCGCGACCACGGCGCCTGTTGTCGGAACGGCACTCTCACGTAGCGCTGAAGCCTGATCACCCGGGGCACCGGGATGCTGACGCCCGTCCCCCGGACCGTGCGCAGCGGATGCGCCTGCTCCACCACCGCCTTGTCCTGGAGCACCAGGACGACGGCGCGCTGGAGCGACACCGTCGTCAGGGGCTCGTAGCTCGCGTTCAGAACCAGCGTGTTGCGCACTCGGCACACCCTTCCCGCGGGCGTGCCACGGCGGCACGACCGTCTCCACACACGTCACTGCCGCCGCACGGCGGTGACACCACTCTGAACGGGCCCACAGCCGACGAACAACGGAATTTCCGGTATCGGGCAGGCGCCGGAGCGGCCGGGGGAGGACTGCGGCACGACGCTCGGGGAAAACCCGCTGGCCCCGACCGCGTAGGCTCTACCACGCTGGAGTCGCACCGACCCGGGGTCCGAGAGAACGGGCCGCCACCGGGCGGGCGCCCGATCGAAGGAGAAGCGTGACCGTGACGGACATCGTCGACGAGCTGCGGTGGCGGGGGCTGATCGCCCTGTCCACCGACGAGGACGCACTGCGCAAGGCGTTCGCGGACGGCCCGGTCACGTTCTATTGCGGCTTCGACCCGACGGCCCCCAGCCTGCACCTCGGCAACCTCGTGCAGATCCTCACCATGCGCCGCATCCAGCAGGCGGGAAACCTCCCGCTCGGCCTGGTCGGCGGGGCCACGGGCCTCATCGGTGACCCGAAGCCCACCGCCGAGCGCGTCCTCAACGACCCCGAGACGGTGGCCGGCTGGGTCGAGCGGCTGCGGGGCCAGATCTCGCGCTTCCTCGATTTCGAGGGCCCCTACGCGGCGCGCATGGTCAACAACCTGGACTGGACGTCCGGGATGTCGGCCATCAGCCTGCTGCGCGACGTGGGCAAGTACTTCCGCGTCAACAACATGATCGCCAAGGAAGCCGTCGCCCGACGGCTCAACTCCGACGCGGGTATCAGCTACACCGAGTTCAGCTACCAGATCCTGCAAGGCATGGACTACCTGGAGCTGAACCGCCGCTACGGCTGCACCCTGCAGACCGGTGGCAGTGACCAGTGGGGCAACCTGACCGCCGGCACGGACCTGATCCGCAAGGCCGACGCCAAGTCCGTGCACGCGCTGGCCACGCCGCTGATCGTCAAGGCCGACGGCACCAAGTTCGGCAAGACCGAGTCCGGCACGGTCTGGCTCGACCCCGAGCTGACCACCCCGTACGCCTTCTACCAGTTCTGGCTGAACGCGGACGACCGGGACGTCCCCAACTTCCTGCGGATCTTCAGCTTCCGCTCGAAGGAGGAGATCGAGGAGCTGGAGCGCGAGACCACCGAGCGCCCCGCCGCCCGCCTCGCCCAGCGAGCCCTCGCCGAGGAGCTCACCACCCTCGTCCACGGCGCCGAGCAGTACGAGCGCGCGGTCGCCGCGTCCAAGGCGCTGTTCGGCCAGGGCGACCTCGCCGACCTGGAGGCGCCGACCCTGGCCGCCGCCCTGGCCGAGGTCCCGAAGGCCGAGGTGGCCGAACTCCAGTCGGTGGTCGACCTGTTGGTCGCCGTCGGCCTCGCACCGAGCCGTTCGGCTGCCCGCCGCACGGTCAAGGAGGGCGGCGCCTACCTCAACAACGTCAAGGTGACGGACGAGGAAGCGGTGCCGGCCGAGGCCGACCTGCTGCACGGTCGCTGGCTCGTGCTGCGCCGCGGCAAGCGCAACCTGGCGGCGGCGGAGCTGGTTCCGGCTACGGTGTGACCGAAACACGACGCCGCTGAGCTGCGGCTTCGACATACGAGGGCGGGATCCAGCCGGATCCCGCCCTCGGTGTTTGACGATGTCGTCCGGGTGGCCTAGTGTTGAACGAGTCGCTGATGTGGCCATCCCACTCCGCAGGACCCACCCTCACCTCGAAACCCATTGACATGGGTTTGTTGGCGTTCCCGTCAACCGTGGCGAGTGTGAATTTCGGGTGACAACCGAAATGCGCTAATGTGGAGGCCGTCGCGGAAAGCGGCCCGACCAGTTCGGGAAATCGGATGAATGAAACTCCGGAAAACGGAGCGGAAAACATCTGGTAAGCTGGGAACACGAAAGAACGAAGCGCCCGGAGGGCCCGCTGGAAGGCGGTCCGAAGGAAGTGTCCGTTCC
>NZ_JBFBHW010000090.1:0-15399 GCF_040685395.1 Kitasatospora sp. NPDC088779
GCCGCCCCCCCCCCCTGGCGCGGGGGGCCGCGGGGCCGCGGCCACGGCGAGTCACCCGGCGGGCTGCCCGGTGAGCTACTCGGTGGGCTCCAGGCCGGCCCGGATCAGCCCGTAGGTGTAGGCGTCCTCCAGCGCCAGCCAGGAGGCGGCCACCACGTTGTCGGCCACCCCGACGGTCGACCAGGTGGACGTGCCGTCGGTGGACTCGATCAGCACCCGGGTCTTGGAGCCGGTGCCGTGCTGGCCCTCCAGGATGCGGACCTTGTAGTCCACCAGCTCGAACCGGGCCAGCGGCGGGTAGATCCCCTCCAGCGCGGTGCGCAGCGCCTGGTCCAGCGCGTTCACCGGGCCGTTTCCCTCGCCGGTGGCGATCCGGCGCTCCCCCTTCGCCCACAGCTTCACCGTCGCCTCGTTGCCGGTGAACCCGTTCGGGCCCTGCTCGCTGATGGTCCGCCAGGACTCCAGGGTGTAGAAGCGGTCCCGGCCGCCGCGCACCTCGTCGCGCAGCAGCAGCTCGAAGGAGGCGTCGGCGGACTCGTAGGTGTAGCCGAGGTTCTCCTGCTCCTTCACCTTGGCCACCACCCGGCCGGCCAGGTCCCGGTCGGTGGACAGGTCGTAGCCGAGCTCCTTGCCCTTGAGCTCGACCGAGGCGCGGCCCGCCATGTCGGAGACCAGCATCCGCATGGTGTTGCCGACCCGCTCCGGGTCGATGTGCTGGTACAGGTCCGGGTCGACCTTGATCGCGGAGGCGTGCAGGCCCGCCTTGTGCGCGAAGGCCGAGTAGCCGACGTACGGCTGGTGGGTGGAGGGGGTCAGGTTGACCACCTCGGCGATCGCGTGCGACAGCCTGGTCATCTCGGCGAGCCGGCCCTCGGGGAGCACCCGCCGGTCGTACTTGATCTCCAGCGCGCCGACCACCGGGAACAGGTTGGCGTTGCCGACCCGCTCGCCGTAGCCGTTGGCGGTGCACTGGACGTGGGTGGCGCCGGCGTCCACCGCGGCCAGCGTGTTGGCCACCGCGCAGCCGGTGTCGTCCTGGGCGTGGATGCCCAACCGGGCGCCGGTGACGGCGAGGACGTCGGCGACGGTCTCCCGCACGCCGGCCGGCAGCATCCCGCCGTTGGTGTCGCACAGCACCACCACGTCCGCCCCTGCCTGGTGCGCGGTGCGGACCACGGCCAGCGCGTACTCGCGGTTCGCCTGGTAGCCGTCGAAGAAGTGCTCGCAGTCGATGAACACCCGCCGCCCCTGCGCGCGCAGGAACTCGACGCTGTCCCGGACCATCTCCAGGTTCTCGTCCAGGGTGGTGCGCAGCGCCAGCTCCACGTGCCGGTCGTGCGCCTTGGCGACGAGGGTGACGACCGGGGCGCCCGAGGCGACCAGCGCGGCCAGCTGCGGGTCCTCCGCGGCCTTGCCGCCGGCCCGGCGGGTGGCGCCGAAGGCGACCAGCCGGGCGTGCCGGAGGTCCAGTTCGGCGGCGGCCCGGGCGAAGAACTCGGTGTCGCGCGGGTTGGCCCCCGGCCAGCCGCCCTCGATGAAGCCCACCCCGAACTCGTCCAGGTACCGCGCGATGGCCAGCTTGTCCGCCACCGTCAGGTTGATGCCCTCCCGCTGCGCGCCGTCGCGCAGGGTGGTGTCGAACACGTGGAAACTGTCGTCGGTACGGCTGACCTCGGTCATGACCCCTGGTTCTCCGTTCGGGGAGGTTCGTACTGCTCTGCCGGATTGCGAGTCCCGGCTCCACTGTCCAGCATCCCGCGCGCGGCTCCGGTGTCCCCGAGCCCCTTGTGGGGGCTCCCGGCCGGTCCGGAGGCTGTGTTGATCGGGGCGATGCCCGAAAAACGAAAAAACCCCTCGCGGGTGCGAGAGGTCTGCGCGCGGGTCTGGACGCTGGTGGTCGCTCCGCATCGGGTCCTGCGGGAGCGGTCACTGCGGACCGGCGCGCCTGCTGTTAATAATCAGCGACAGCGAGGACACGTTCGCAGTCTGGCACACGTCCCGGCATCCGGCCCGCCCGTCTCGCGATGCGAAACGGGCCAGGCCGGAGCGGGCGCCGCCTCAGACGATCTTGTGCAGCCAGCCGTGGGTGTCGGGGGTCTGGCCGCCCTGGATGGCCAGCAGGGCCCGGCGCAGCTCCATGGTGGTCGGGCCGGGCTCGCCGGTGCCGACCGTCCAGTCGGCGGCGGCCGACTTGACCGAGCCGACCGGGGTGATGACGGCGGCGGTGCCGCAGGCGAACACCTCGGTGAGGGTGCCGTCCGCGTTGGCCTGCTGCCACTCGTCGGTGGAGATCCTCCGCTCCTCGACGGCGTAGCCGAGGTCGGTGGCGAGCTGGAGCAGCGAGTCGCGGGTGATGCCGGGCAGCAGGGCGCCGGACAGCTCGGGGGTGACGATCTTCGCGTCCTTGCCCTCGCCGAAGACGAAGTACAGGTTCATGCCGCCCATCTCCTCGATCCACCGGTGCTCGGCGGCGTCGAGCCAGACGACCTGGTCGCAGCCCTTCTCGGCGGCCTGGGCCTGGGCGATCAGCGAAGCGGCGTAGTTGCCGGCGCACTTGGCGGCGCCGGTGCCGCCGGGAGCGGCCCGGACGTACTCCTTGGACAGCCACACCGAGACCGGCTTGACGCCGCCCGGGAAGTAGGCGCCGGCCGGCGAGGCGATGATCATGAACAGGTAGGAGTTCGCCGGGCGGACACCCAGACCGACCTCGGTGGCGAACATGAACGGACGCAGGTACAGGCTCTGCTCGGGCTCGTTCGGCACCCACGCCTGGTCCTGCTGGACCAGCAGCTCGACGGCCTCGACGAAGGTCTCCACCGGCAGCTCCGGCATCGCCAGCCGGCGGGCCGAGGCCTGGAAGCGGGCCGCGTTGGCCTCCGGGCGGAAGCTCGCGATGGAGCCGTCGGCCTGGCGGTAGGCCTTGAGGCCCTCGAAGATCGACTGGCCGTAGTGCAGGGTCATGTTCGCCGGGTCGACCTCCAGCGGCGCGTACGGCGCCAGCTGGGCGTCGTGCCAGCCCACGCCCTCGGTCCAGCGGATGGTGACCATGTGGTCGGTGAAGACCCGGCCGAAGCCGGGGTTGGTCAGCCGGGCCTCACGCTCCGCGGTGGGCAGCGGGTGGGCGGAAGGCTTGAGGTCGAACGTGATGGGCGCCTGGGTGGGCGTGCTCATGGCTGTTTCCTTCACCGTGGGGTAGGTCCGGGCCGCCACCGCCGGGTGCCCGCCGCGGCCAACCAGCACCGGAACGAACGCACAACGGCACGACCCACTGTCGATACTCGCATCCAGAGGGCCGTGCCGAACAGCTGCCCGCTCCTTGGGGAGCTGCAAGCTGCGGTTATGTGGTGCGGCCCGCCGGGCCGCGACCGTTGTCGGCCCCGGCCCGTGGGCCGGAGTCCGTCAAGCGGATCCGGCCCGTCAGCCGGCTACTCGGGTGACCAGCGCGTCGCCGACCTCGGAGGTGCTGCGGGTGCCGGTGCGCTCGGCCAGGTCCGCCGCGACGGCGGCCTCCACCCGGGCGGCCTCGGCGGCGAAGCCCAGGTGCTCCAGCAGCATGGCGACCGACAGCACGGTGGCCGTCGGGTCGGCCTTGCCCTGGCCCGCGATGTCCGGCGCCGAACCGTGCACCGGCTCGAACATCGACGGGAACTCGCCGCCCGGGTTGATGTTGCCGCTCGCGGCCAGGCCGATCCCGCCGGTGACGGCGGCGGCCAGGTCGGTCAGGATGTCGCCGAACAGGTTGTCGGTGACGATGACGTCGAAACGCTCCGGCTGGGTGACGAAGAAGATCGTCGCCGCGTCGACGTGCAGGTAGTCGGTGGTGACCTCCGGGAACTCCCGGCCGACCTCCGCGAAGATCCGCGACCACAGGTGCCCGGCGTGCACCAGCACGTTGTTCTTGTGCACCAGCGTCAGCTTCTTGCGCGGACGCGCCTGGGCCCGGCGGTAGGCGTCGCGC
This sequence comes from Kitasatospora sp. NPDC088779, assembly GCF_040685395.1. Classification (NCBI taxonomy): domain Bacteria; kingdom Bacillati; phylum Actinomycetota; class Actinomycetes; order Kitasatosporales; family Streptomycetaceae; genus Kitasatospora; species Kitasatospora sp. NPDC088779. The sequence continues at coordinate 3,959 of NZ_JBFBHW010000090.1, forward strand.
ACCACGCGCTCGATGCCGAACGCGGTGTTCAGGCTGACCTCGGTGGCCACCTCCTGCGGCGTCCCGGTGCGCAGCGAGCCGCCGTTGCCGACGTACGGGCCCTCGGTGCCCTCGCGGACCACCACGAAGTCGATGGCTCGTCGTGTCGGAGACGCGCCGTCGGACTCAGTGCCGGCCAGCGGGGACTTCACCCCGGGGAACAGGCGGCCCGGACGCAGGTTGATGTGGTGGTCGAAGGCGAACCGCAGCTTCAGCAGCAGCCCCCGCTCCAGCACGCCCGACGGCACGCTCGGGTCGCCGATGGCGCCCAGCAGGATCGCGTCGTGCGACTTCAGCTCGGCCAGCACGCTGTCCGGCAGGGTCTCCCCGGTCCGGTGGTAGCGCCGGGCGCCGAGGTCGTACTCGGTGGTCTCCAGCTTCACCTCGGCGGGAAGCACGGCACCCAGGACCTTGAGACCTTCGGCCACCACTTCCTGGCCGATGCCGTCACCCGGGACAACTGCGAGACGAATCGTGCGAGACATGCTCGGACCCTACTCCGGTGTCCCAGGGGCTGACACCCGGCGTCCACCATCCGGACGTCCGGGCATGGAACGTCGTCTGACGGGCGGAGAAGACCAGGCCACCGAGGAGCAGCTCGGTGTGGGGCGGGAGATCCCGTAGCCGATCCAGGTCGTCCGCGGTGTAGCCGGTAGCCGGAGGGCGCAGCCACCCCGGCATCGCAAGGTCGGGTTCCCTTCCCACGGGGGCACCATCGCAGGCCGATCCGCCGGGCTGCCACCTCATCACCCCTACGAGGGAGCGCGGGGGGCCTGATCCGCGCGGGGAGCGCGCTTAGGGTGACGGGGTCCGGCAATCCCTCGCGGAAACGGGGTCGAGCAGCAATGGGCGTGCGGCGGCGGGAGGTGCTGGTCTGCGGGAGCGCGGCCGGGCTGGCGGCGGGCGGGTACGCGCTCGCGGTAGGGCTGCGCGGGGCGTGGCCGACGGGGGCGGGCGAGGCCGCCCTGCCGTACCACGCCCACCTGTGGGACCTGATGCACGGACGGGCCGCCGGGGACCTCCTGTTCAACTGGAACAGCGGCTACGGCGTCCCGTTCCTCGCCGACTTCTTCGCCTACCTGATGAACCCGTTCTCCTGGGCGACCGCCCTCCTCCCCCGCGACCAGGGCCGGTTCGCGCTCCTCCTGGTCACCCTCGCCACCATCGGCCTCGGCACCGCCCTGATGGCCCACCTGCTCGGCCGGCTGCACGCCGGCCCGCACTGGCTGCGGGCGCTCGCCGCCGTCGGGTACGGGCTCTGCGCCTGGGTGCTCGACGTCGGCGGGGCGGCGCCGATGTGGCTCTGGGGCCTGGTCTCGCTGCCGCTGCTCGGCCTGGCCGCCGACTGGTGCCTGCGCGAGCGGCGCTGGGTGGCCGGCTCGCTGTGCGTCACCCTCGCCTGGGCCGGCAACCTGTACACCGCCGCGCTGGCCACCCTGATGGCCGGGCTGCTGCTGGCCGTCCGCCTGTTCGCCACCCCGCGGCCGTTGCGCCACCGGGTCCGGGTCGCCGGGCGGGCCTTCACCGTGGCCACCACCGGCGTCCTGCTCGCCTCGCCCGTGCTGTTCGTCGCCGTCCGGGCCGCGCACGGCGCCCAGCCGGAGTCCCCGGTGCAGCCGCTCGGCCCGTCCGGGCTCGGCGGGCACCTCGCGCAGTTGCTGCCCGCCACCCACGGCGGGCGGCCGCTGCCGGACGTCGCGATCGGCCTGCTGGGGCTGCTGCTGGTGTGCGGGCTGCCGTTCAACCGGCGGGTGCGGGTGCGGGAGCGGGCGGTCTGGTGCGGGGCGCTGGTGCTGGTGGTGCTCAGCTTCGTCTGGACCCCGACCGTGGTGGTCTGGCACGGTCTGGCGATCCCGGCCGGCGGGCCGTACCGGGTCGCGTTCGCGCTCAGCGGCCTGCTGGTGCTGGCCGGCTGGGTGTCACTGGCGCACCGGCCGGACCGGCTCACCCTGCTGGGCGGCGCCGCCGTGGTCGCGGTGATCGCCGCGCTGGCGGCGGGCCGGCACTCGGTCCGCGCCTCCACCTGGACACTGCTGGCCGTCGGCGGGGTCGTCCTGCTCGCCGCGCTCTGGACCCTCGACCGCCGGCACACCGACCGCCGGGCCACCGCCCTGGCGACCTGGGTGCTGGCCGGCGCGGTGCTCGGCAACTCCGTCTGGTCCGGGTACGCGGCGCTCGCCGCCGCCCCGGCCGACACCGCCTCCGCCAGCGCCGTCCGGGCCGGGTACGCGGCGGTGCGCGACGGCGCCGCGTGGCCCCGGGGCCGCAGCGACCCCGGCCCGCACGCCTTCACCACCAACGATCCGCTGCTGCTCGACGGCCAGGGCGGCGGCTACTTCAGCGGCTACCTGCCGACCGTCGCCGCCCTGCTGCTGCACGACCTCGGCGCGGGCTGGACGGCGGGCGGGCGGCAGACCGCCAGCGTCACCGACCCGGTCGGGCAGGCCCTGTTCGCCGTCCGCTCCCACCTCGACGACGGGCCGCCCCCGGCCGGCTTCGCCCCCGGGCGGGCCGCCGCACCGCCGCTCGTCACCGTGCTGCCGCCCGGCGCCCGGCCGGACACCTCCTCGGTCTGGTCCCGGCAGGAGTCACTGCTCGGCAGCCGGGTGTACGAGGCCCCGCTGCCCGTCCCGGCCGGCGGCCCGGCGCCCACCCTGCACGGCACCAGCGGCTGGTCGCTGCCCGGCGGCGCCGAGGGCACCGTCCTCACCGCGGCCTGCACCCCCGGCGGCACGGCCTACTTCCACGGCGTCTGGTACCGGGGCACGGTCAGCGGTCTCGGCACCACCTACCGCAGCGACGGCGAACAGCCCACCACCGCCGTCGCGATCCACCGGCTGGGGCCGGTCCCCGCCGACGGGACGGTCCGGGTGACCCTGCGCTCCGACACGGTCGGCCAGATCCCGGCCCGCCCAATCGGCTGCCTGCGGCCCGGCGCCCTGGACGACGCCGTCGCCCGTCTCACCGCCACCGGCGCGACCGGCGTGGCGGCCGGCGGGCACACCCTCGCCGCGACCCTCCCGGCCGGCTCCACCGGCACCGCGCTGCTGTCCGTCCCGGCCGCCGAGGGCTGGACCTGCGCGGCGGGCGGCGGCCGGTACGTCCCGCCGACGCCCGTCCTGGGCATGATCGGCGTCCCGCTCGGCGCCGGCGCCGACCGCATCGCCTGCTCCTTCCGCCCGCCCGGTCTCACCGAGGGCCTCACCGTCAGCTCCGCCACCGCCGCCGCCCTCGCCCTGGTCGCCGTCTTCACCCGCTTCTCCCGCCGCCCGGCCCGCGCACCCCGCCGCACCCGTCGGCTCGCCGCCCGGGCCGCCCAGGCCATTGACCAGGGCTGAGGCGACCAGGCCTGAAGCACCCTGCCGGGCACGGCAGACGGCCGTCGGCACCACGGAGCCCCGTCACCGAGGCGCGGCACAACGCACGGGGGCGGCCCGCCAGGTCGGCGGGCCGCCCCTCGGGCAGGTGCGGTCAGGGGAGGGTGATCACCTGGCTCCGGCGGGCGGCGGGGTTGAGGTGGTGGAGCAGGAGCAGGCGGGAGGTGTCGCCGGGGGTGCGGTGGATGTCGAGGACGGTGCCGGGCCGGACCGGGGTGGCGAGGGCCGCGGGGCCGCCGAGGCCGGCACGGATGTCGACGGCGGGATGCAGGACGTCGAGGGCCAGGACGGGGCGGGTGCCGCGCAGGCCGATGGCGGAGTAGGACTCGGCCGGGTCGGGTGTGCCGGGGGCGACGGTGCTGGTCCAGACGCCGTAGTGGATGGTGCTGTGGCCTTCCCGGACGCCCGGGAGCGCGCTCAGCCGGACGGGGAGGACGAGGGCGTCACCGTCCAGCAGGGCGGTGTCGGTGTCGCCCCAGTGGCCGTTCAGCGGCTGGACGTCGAGCTCGGCGCCGGTTCGGGCGTCGAGGGCGCGGGAGACCAGGACGTCGCTGCCGCGCAGCCGGTCGGCTTCGAGGATGACGTCGGTGGTGCCGTCGCCGTCGGTGTCCAGGGAGACCCGGACGCCGTAGAGCCCGACCGGGGTGGCGGCCGGGGCCCAGAGCTGGGCGCCCACGTAGAGCAGGTCGGAGCTGGTGGCGGCACCGACGACCCGCAGGTTGGCGGCCCGGTCGCCGGGCTGCTGGACGCAGACGTCCTGCGGGGGGTCGGCCGGCTCGGCTCCGTCGTCGGGCCGGATGCCGGCCCCGGGCCCGACGGCGGCTTCGCTGTCGGGCGGGCAGTCGGCCCAGCGGGTGCCTTCGCCGCCGAGGGTGAGGGCGGTGACGAGTCCGGGCCGGTTGCCGGGGGCGGCGCTGCCGCCGAGCATCAGGACGGTGCCGTCCCGGGTGGTGCGGGCGGCGGCGGTGGCGGTGAGGTCGGTGGCCGGGCGCGGGGCGGCGAGGACGGGGACGCGCAGTTGGGGCAGGGCCGGGTCGGTGACGGGGGTGAGCAGGACGCGGCCGGAGAGTTCGGCGCGGTAGCTGCGGGCCTTGCCGTCCTGCACGGTGTCGATGGTGGGGTCGGGGGCCCGGCCCAGTTCCCCGGGGACGGCGAGGGTGACGTGCACCCGCGCGGTGCCGCCGGCCGGGACGTCGACCTGGTCCGGCGTCACCTCGAAGGTGGCGCCGGGCAGTTCGGTGGCCGCCGCGTAGCCGGTGCGGTAGCTCAGCGGCCGGTCCGCGTGGTTGCGCACCTCGATGTCGCGGCCGAGGGCGGTCGGCCCGGCGATCTCGACCGGCCCGTAGGAGACGCCGACGCTGCCTTCGGCCGCTCCGTCGCCGGCCGCGTAGGCGACGACGGGGGTGTGGACGGCCCGGTCGACCTGGGCGCGGCCGGCGCCGGTGCGCTCGGGGCCGTAGACCGGTCCGCCGTGGTCGTCGCCGAGCCAGGTGTCGACGGCGGTGTTCATGAGCGCGGCCTTGAGCTGTTCGACCGGCCAGTCGCGGTGGGCGGCGCGGACGAGGGCGGCGAGGCCGGTGATGTGCGGGGTGGCCATCGAGGTGCCGTCCTCGCGCTGGCCGCCGCTGCCGCTGCCGACGAGGGCGGACCAGATGGTCTCGCCGGGGGCGGCGAGGTCGGGTTTGACGATGCCGGGGACGCCGATGCCGCGGGAGGAGAAGTCGGTGAGGGTGTCGGTGCGGGCGGGCTGGTTCTGGGAGACGGAACCGTGCAGCGGGTTGCCGGGGGCGGCGAGGCGGACCTCGACCGGCCCGGCCGCGGCGGCCTGCCGGAGCCGTTCGCCGTCGGCGTGGGCGAGCAGGGCGGCCGGGATGCGGTCGTTGCCGGAGATCTCGGCGAGGTGGTCGGTGTCGGCGGCGTAGAGGGCGCCGATCGCACCGGCGTCGGCGGCGTGGTCGGCGCGGGGGCCGGAGTTGCAGGCCCGTTCGGAGTCGCGGGTGCGCCAGGTGAGGACGGCGATCTTCCCGGCGAGCCGCTGCCGGTCGGCTTCGCTGTAGGCGGCGCAGCCGTCGGACTGGTCGGCGGGCATGGCGAGTTGGCCGCTGACGTCGGCGCTGGACCAGCCCTGGTAGCGCTCGCTCCAGTGGGCCGGGACGACGCCGGCCAGGTCGGCGGGGGCGAGCACGGTGAGGCCGTCGGTGTCGCTGTGCTGGTCGACGGAGGCGGCGACGGTGATGGCCCGGGCGGCGGTGCCGGGGCTGCCGCCGATGCCGTAGACGTCGCCGTCGTTGCCGACGGCGGCGACCACGACGGTGCCGAGGGCGGCGAGCCGGTCGACGGCGAGGGCATCGGTGTCGTCGGGGCTGCCGAAGCGGCTGCCGAGGGAGAGGTTGACGACGTCGAGGCGGTCGCCGAGGTCGCCGTCGCCGTTGGGGTCGGCGGCGAGGTCGAGGGCCTGGGCGAGCCGGTCGGTGGAGCCGTCGCAGCCGAAGACCCGGATCGCGTACAGCTGGGCACCGGGGGCGGCGCCGGGGCCGACCTTGAACCCGGCGGGGTCGAGTCCGGGCCGGTAGGGGCCGGTGTACGGGTGGCCGTCGGCGGTGACGCCGTAGCCGGCGGCGGTGCCGGCGACGTGGGTGCCGTGCCCGTTGCGGTCGCAGTCGATCGGATTGTCGCTGGGGTGCGGGACGGGCTGGTGGTGCGGGGAGGACGGGTCGGGGTCGTAGTCGTCGCCGACCAGGTCCTTGCCGCCGATCACCTTGGCGTTGGGGAACAGGTCGGGCGGGGCGGGCTTGCCGCGTTCGACGGAGCGGAAGGCGGCCTCGGTGCCGGGGCCGCCGAAGTCGGCGTGGGTGTAGTCGATGCCGCTGTCGATGATCCCGATCCGCACCCCCTGGCCGGTGTTGCCGTCGCCGGTGGCACCGGCCCAGACCTGCGGGGCGCCGATCAGCGGGACGGAGTAGGCGTTGTCCCGCTGCTTGCGGACGATCGGGTGGACGGCCCGGACGCCGGGCAGCGCGCGCAGGGCGGGCAGCCGGTCGGCGGGCGCGTTGACGGCGAGGCCGGTGATCAGGGTGCGGGTGCGGTAGAGCTCGCCGGCGGTGGGCACCGCCCGGTGGACGGCCGCGGCGAGCCGGTCGAGGGCTTCGCCGGCCCTGGCCCGCTGGGCGGCGCCGGCGTCCGAGGCCTCCCGGCGGGCGGCCTCCGGGGAACGCTGGGCCCGCCGGGCCCCGTCGGCGGCGCGCCGCCAGGCGGGCCCGGCCGGCTCGGTGCCGAGTTCGAGCAGGACGGAGGCCGTTCGGCCGGCCCTCGACGGCTCCGTCGGGGGCCCGCCGGAGGCCGGGGTGGCGGCGAGCGCCGCGCTCCCGGCCAGCAGGGCCAGGGTGAGTCCGATCCGGGTGATGGGTCGGCGGACGGATGGCAGGCGCACTGGGCCCTCTTCCCCCGGCAGGGGGACTGATCCGCACACCGTGTCGCTGACGCCCGCCCGCGCGAACGTCGATCACCCTTCCGGGGGCCCCAAATTAGGATGATCGCGCCGACGAGCGCGAGCAACTTCCCTCGGACGGACGCCGGTTGCACTCGACCGGGTGACCTGACGGCAGCCCGAGCGGCCTATTCGGCGGATGAACGGCCGGGCCGGCGGCGGGCCGGCGAAGCCGCGGGGGCGCCGCCCGACAACACCTGACGGACAGACCGCCGACGACGCCCGCCGGCGGTTCCCGTCAGAGGTGCCCGGTCGAGCCGCCGTTGTCGCGGCGGTCCAGCGCCCGCTGCAGGGCGGCGGCGGCGAAGGGGTTCCGTTCGGCGGCCCGGCGACGGCGCGGGGCGCGGACGGGGGTGGCGGCGGGGGTGGGGGTGGCGTGGCGGTCGGCAGTGAGGGGCATACCGGGCTCCTTGGAAGCGGCGCCCCGAAGAGGGCGCGGGAGGGGGAGGGGTACGCGCGGGGGCAGGGATCGCCTGCCCGTGAAGGCGCACGCGGACACGGGCCGAACGCCCTGTCTACAGGGTCGGCACGCCGTATCGCCCTTCCACGGTACGACCGGGCCCGGGCCGTGTCTGCACGAATACTTGGATTTCCTAGTATCTGAGACGGGAGCCACCCGGGGGAACGCAGCGGGGCCCGGACCGCCGGCGAACGGCGGTCCGGGCCCCGGGGGGCGTCGGGCTCAGGCGCCCAGGTCGACCGAGCGGGCGAAGCGGGCGCCGATCTCGGCGGCGATCGCCGACAGCACGTCCTGCGGGATCTGGCTGTCCACGGTGATGGAGGCGAGCGCGCCGCCGCCGTCGCGGGCGACCTGCATGCCGGCGATGTTGATGCCGGCGTCGCCGAGGTGGCGGCCGAGCACGCCGACCACGCCGGGGCGGTCCTCGTACTTGAAGAAGGCCATGTGGTCGGTGAGCGCGACGTCCACGTCGAAGGCGTCCACGCCGACGATCTTCTGGGTCTGCTTCGGGCCGGCCAGGGTGCCGGAGATGGCGATCTCCTCGCCGTTCGCGAGCGTGCCGCGGACGGTGATCACGTTGCGGTGCTCGGCGCTCTCGCTGGAGGTGGTCAGGCGGACCTCGACGCCGCGCTCCTGGGCGAACAGCGGGGCGTTGACGTAGGACACCGTCTCCGCCACCACGTCCTCGAACACGCCCTTCAGCGCGGACAGTTCGAGCACCTTCACGTCGTGCTGGGTGATCTCGCCGCGGACCTCGACGTCGAGCCGGACGGCGACCTCGCCGGCCAGCGCGGTGAAGATCCGGCCGAGCTTCTCGGCCAGCGGCAGGCCCGGGCGCACGTCCTCGGCGATCACGCCGCCCTGGACGTTGACGGCGTCCGGCACCAGTTCGCCGGCCAGCGCCAGGCGCACCGACTTGGCGACGGCGATGCCGGCCTTCTCCTGCGCCTCGTCGGTGGAGGCGCCCAGGTGCGGGGTGGCGACCACGTTGTCGAAGCCGAACAGCGGGGAGTCGGTGCACGGCTCCTTGGCGTACACGTCCAGGCCGGCGCCGGCCACCCGGCCGTCGCGCAGGGCGTTGGCGAGCGCCTCCTCGTCCACGATGCCGCCGCGGGCGGCGTTGACGATGCGCACGGTCGGCTTGACCTTGTGCAGCGCCTCGTCGCCGATCAGGCCGATGGTCTCGGGGGTCTTGGGGAGGTGGACGGTGATGAAGTCCGAGACCTCCAGCAGCTCCTCCAGGGTGACCAGCTTGACGCCCATCTGGGCGGCGCGGGCGGCCTGGATGTAGGGGTCGTACGCGACGATCTTCATGCCGAACGCGGACATCCGCTGGGCGACCAGGACGCCGATCCGGCCGAGGCCGACGACGCCGAGGGTCTTCTCGCTCAGCTCGACGCCGGTGTACTTGTTGCGCTTCCACTCGCCCTGCTTGAGCGCGGCGTTGGCCGGCGCGATGTTGCGGGCGACGGAGATCAGCAGGCCGCAGGCGAGTTCGGCGGCGGTGACGATGTTGGAGGTCGGCGCGTTCACGACCATCACGCCGGCCTTGGTGGCGGCGGCGACGTCCACGTTGTCCAGGCCGACCCCGGCCCGGGCGACCACCTTGAGCTTGCGGGCGACGGCCAGCGCCTCCGCGTCGACCTTGGTGGCGGAGCGGATCAGGATCGCGTCGACGTCGGCGATCGCGCCGAGCAGCTCGGTGCGGTCGGCGCCGTTGCAGTGGCGGATCTCGAAGTCGGGGCCGAGGGCGTCGACGGTGGCGGGCGACAGCTCTTCGGCGATCAGGACGACGGCGGTTTTGGATGTCACAGTGCTCACGACAGTGTGTCCTTAACTCTGCGGTTCTCCCCGGCACGTGGGTGGCGTGGACGGCGGGGGGAAGGTGGCATGCCGCGTAGGTAGACGCACGACGCTGTGGGCCTGACGCGCACTCGGAGTGTATCGACGGGCTGGGTACCAGGCTGCTCCCGTCCGGCGAAATCACCCGGACGAGAGCAGCCTACTTGTACAAGGAAGTTACAAAATCGGGCAGAGCCCGAGGCCGGTTCAGGCCTTGTCGTCGACCCAGCTCATCAGCGAGCGCAGCTTCTTGCCGGTGGTCTCCAGCAGGTGGTCCTCGTCGGCCTTCTTGTACTCGTTGTACTTGGGCAGACCGGCCTTGTACTCGGCGATCCAGGTGTTGGCGAAGGTGCCGTCCTGGATCTCGGCGAGGACCTTCCGCATCTCGGCCTTGGTGGCGTCGGTGATGATCCGCGGGCCGGTGACGTAGTCGCCCCACTCGGCGGTCTCGGAGACCGACCAGCGCATCTTCTCCAGGCCGCCCTCGTACATCAGGTCGACGATGAGCTTCAGCTCGTGCAGGCACTCGAAGTAGGCGATCTCCGGCTGGTAACCGGCCTCGACCAGGGTCTCGAAACCGGCCTTCACCAGGGCGGCGGTGCCACCGCAGAGGACGGCCTGCTCACCGAACAGGTCGGTCTCGGTCTCCTCGGTGAAGGTGGTCTTGATGACGCCGGCCTTGGTGGCGCCCAGGCCCTTGGCGTAGGACAGCGCCAGGTCGAAGGCCTTGCCGGAGGCGTCCTGCTCGACGGCGACGATCGCGGGGACGCCGCGGCCCTCCTCGTACTGGCGGCGGACCAGGTGGCCCGGGCCCTTCGGGGCGACCATGCAGACGTCGACGTCCGCCGGGGGCTTGATGAAGCCGAAGCGGATGTTCAGGCCGTGGCCGAAGAACAGGGCGTCGCCGGCCTTCAGGTGCGGGGCGATGTCGGCCTCGTAGACGTCGGCCTGGATCGGGTCCGGCACCAGGATCATGATGACGTCGGCCTCGGCCGCGGCCTCGGCCGGGGTGACGACGCGCAGGCCGGCCTCCTCCGCCTTGGCACGGGACTTGGACTCCGGCTTCAGGCCGACCCGGACGTCGGCGCCGGAGTCGCGCAGGGACAGCGCGTGGGCGTGGCCCTGGCTGCCGTAGCCGATGACCGCGACCTTGCGGCCCTGGATGATGGACAGGTCGGCGTCGTCTTCGTAGAACAGCTCGGCCACGGGGGCACATCTCCTTGCGTGATGGTTGCCGGGTACGCGCTCTCTACGGTAGGCGTACCGGCGGGGGTGTGGGGCGGTGCTTCAGGGTGTGAGACGGTCGGCGTCTCGGGGGTGCTCAGGCGCTGCGGTCGAGGGCGCGCAACGAGCGGTCCGTGATCGAACGGGCGCCGCGCCCGATGGCGACCAGGCCGGACTGGACCAACTCCTTGATGCCGTAAGGCTCCAGCATCCGGAGCATGGCCTCCAGCTTGTCCGAGCTTCCGGTGGCCTCGATGGTCACCGCGTCCGGGGACACGTCGACGGTCTTGGCACGGAACAGCTGGACGATCTCGACGATCTGCGACCGGGTCTCGTTGTCGGCGCGGACCTTCACCAGGACCAGTTCCCGCTGGATCGCAGCGGATTGGTCGAGTTCGACGATCTTTATCACGTTCACGAGCTTGTTGAGCTGCTTGGTGACCTGTTCCAGCGGGAGGTCCTCGACGTTGACCACGATGGTCATCCGGGACACGTCCGGATGCTCGGTCGGGCCGACGGCGAGGGAGTCGATGTTGAAGCCCCGACGGGAGAACAGGGCGGCGATGCGGGCGAGCACGCCGGGCTTGTTCTCGACCAGGACGGAGAGGGTGTGCTTGGACATGGGGTTCCTCAGGCGCTCTGGAGTTGAAGGGGGGCGTTAGTCGAGGTCGTCGCCGAAGTCGGGGCGGATGCCCTTGGCGAACTGGATCTCGTCGTTGCTGGTGCCGGCCGCGACCATCGGCCAGACCATGGCGTCCTGGTGGACGATGAAGTCGATGACGACCGGGCGGTCGTTGATCTCCATGGCCTGCTTGATGACGGCGTCCAGGTCCTCGGGGCGCTCGCAGCGCAGGCCGACGCAGCCCATCGCCTCGGACAGGAGCACGAAGTCGGGGATCCGGGTGCCCTGGGCCGGGGGCGCGATGCCGTCGTGGTCGGGGCCGGCGTGCAGCACGGTGTTGGAGTAGCGCTGGTTGTAGAACAGCGTCTGCCACTGGCGGACCATGCCGAG
>NZ_JBFBHW010000091.1:0-14351 GCF_040685395.1 Kitasatospora sp. NPDC088779
CGGGAAGTCGACGCTGACGTTGTCGAGGGCCACGACGCGGGTCTCCCCGTCCCCGTAGACCTTGTTGAGGCCGGTGGCGCGGGCGGCCGCCAGGCTGGTACGGACGGCGGTTGCGGGGGTCGTCACGGGGGTGCTCCTGAGGGCGGGAACGGACATTCGGGGTTCCGTTCCATCCTCCCAATCCGTTCGAGCGCGATGCGTATGTCCCGAGGAGGGGCGACCCCCGCCGTCTCGGCGGCTCGGCGGGGGTCTTCTCCTCCTCAGGTATGACACCGACCCCTGAGGACCATGGTCCCCGTGCTGCGGACGATGGTCCCGTGCTACTCCACCGCGACGCCGAACGCGCCCGCCAGCCCGAGCAGACCGTTCGTCACCGCGCGGCCCGACGGGCTGAACTGCCAACCGTCGCCCGCACGCTGGAACGAACCCATGAGCATCGCGCTGTCCGGCACGCCGCCGGTGCCGGCCGCCCACTCCACCGGACCGGCCGCGCCCGGGCCGTACGTCGCCGCCAGGGCGACACCGTGCACGTAGCCGAGCGGCAGGGCCCGCGGCTCCTCCTCCTCGGTGGAGACGGCGACCACCACCTCGTCCACCGTGGCCGCCAGCCGCTCCAGGTTCAGGGTCAGCCGGACCGCGCGGGCCGGCTCGCCCGGCACCGAGTGGGTGGGGTGCAGCCGCACGGCGCCGTCCGGGTCCTGCGGGTTGTTGAAGAACACGAAGTGCTCGTCGCTCAGCACCCGCCCGGCGGCGCACAGGAACGCGGTGACGTCCAGCTCCACCGCGTCGCCGCCGGCCGTCCGGCTCTGCCAGCTGACCGTCAGGCTGCTGTGACGATCCGTCGGCGCGGCCGCCGGCGCGGGCTTCTCCTGTTCCGCGGAGCCGCCGCCGAGCCGCCCCCGCAGCCCCTGCTCGGCCAGCAGCTCCACCAGTTCCGGCCCGCTGACCAGCGTCAGCGGCTTCCCCTCGATGTAGCTGTACGAGCCGCGGCCGAAGCCGGCGGTGGTCACCAGGATGCCCTTGTTCGCCCCGTGGTGCCGGACGGTCGACTCCAGGTCGCGCACGGCCGTCGGGGGCACCGTCTTGCGGTAGCGCTTGGCCTGGATCACGATCTTGCCGCCGGTCACCGGGTCCAGGTCCTCGGCGACCACGTCCACCCCGACGTCGCCGCTGCGGGCCGTGGTCATCACCCGGAAGCCGCGCAGCCGGAACAGCTCGGCGATCAGCTCCTCGAACTCGATCGGGTCCATCTCGAACAGGTCCGGGTCGCCGTCGCCGCCGTGTCCGGCCAGGCTTCCGCCGACCGTCTCCGGCAGCCGGTCCGGCCGCACCTCGTCCAGCCGCTCCGGGCGCGCCGACAGCTTGCCGCCCAGGCCCTGGAAGCAGTCCACCGGCGCCACCCGGTCCAGCGCCAGCCCGGCGAACTCGGCCCGGGAGGCGGTCAGGGTGGACAGGAAGCGCTCCGCCTCCCGGCCGGTCGCCGGGTCGATGCCCAGGACGAAGCCGTTCAGCACCACCGAGTCCAGCATCCCGTCCCGGTCCGCCCGGAACAGCTCCGCCGCCAGCCGCAGCGCCGACTGCGCCAGCACCTCCCGATACAGCGCCTTGCGCTCCGTCGCCGGGCGGGCCACCTCCGCCTCGCGGTCGTCCGTCTTCACGTACCGCACCCGGTCGGCGGCCGGCACCACGTCCGGGCCGGGCAGCTCCCAGTTCACCACCAGCTGCCGGGTCGACGCCTCCCAGGCCGCCACCAGCCGGTGCGGGAAGCCCTCCGGCCAGGCCGCCGAGGCGTACAGGCCGGCGGTGAAGTACTCCTGCACCGCCTCCGGCTCGCCCGCGCGCAGCCGCCGCAGCAACTCCTCGGTACGGGCGGCGCGGTCCTCGTCCTGGCGGCGGAACTGCGCCGCCCAGGCCAGGTACTCCTGGTGGTACACGGCCAGCCGGCGCTGCCGGTCGGCCTCCTGCGCCTGGGCGGCGTACCAGTCCTGCTCGAACCGGGCCCGGGCCTGCGCCAGGTACTGCTCGTACTGCCGCCGCACCCCCGGATTGCGCGCCTGCACCTGGTCCGGCGGCGGCACGTGGTACTTCGGGCCGCCCTGATCGGGCAGCTCCACCGGCCGGCCCAGCGGGCCCGGGTCGAACGGCGGCACCGGGCGCGGGGCCAGCAGTGCCTGCGGGCCGAACGCCGGCGCCGCCAGCCCGGCGGCCAGCAGCCCGCGCAACTCCTCGACACGGGCGTCCAGTTCGGCCGTCAGCCGGGCCGCCTCCGCCTCCCGGGACTGCTGGTAGGCCCGCTGCGCCTCCCGCTCGTTGCGGGCCGTCGCCCGCTGCTCATCCCGCTGCTCGCGCTCCAGCCGGCGCTGCTGCGCCGCCTCGGCACGCCAGCGGGCCTCCTCCCGGCGCTGCTGCTGCCGCTGCGCCTCCGCCCAGATCGCCAGCACTCCGTCGTTCCGCCGCCCCGCCACCGTCCACCCCTTCATTGCACGCCGGACCGGTCGCGCCGCCCACCTCCCGGCCGCGCCGCCAACCGCGCCCGCAACAATAGAACGTGAACACCCCACCGGGCCAAGCCCCGGGAGCAGCGCGGCTGCACTGCACCGGTCAGTGCACCTGGGGGGCGTCCTCGGGCCGGGCGTGCCAGCGCCAGTCGGTGCGCAGCGGCCGGCCGGGCAGCGGGGTGCGGCCGGTGGCCCACAGGAGGGTCGGCCAGGGGGCGTCGGCGGAGGTGACGGGGACGTCGGGGAAGAGGCGGGCGAGGACGCGGCGGCAGAGGTCGGCCGGGGGGTCCCAGGGCAGGCCGAGGCCCTGGGCCACGTCGTGCAGGTGTACCAGCGTCTCGACCAGGCTCATCGCGACGAACCCGGCGGGGTCGGCGACACCCCACGGGTGGTAGGCGCGGACCTCGGGCGTCGCGGCGCGGGCGATCGCGACCATCAGCCCGCCGCTCGCCTCCAGCACCTCGATCAGCCCGTCGGGCCCGCTCGCGCGGTCGGCGCGGACGAAGTTGTTCGGCCCGCCGGGGAAGCGGCGCTCGGTGGCGAAGGGGACGTACCGCTCGCGCGGCGGGGCGGCCGGGCCGAGCTGGGCGGCGTAGGCGAGCAGGTCGTCGGCGAGGTGCTCGACGGTGGTCCAGCAGTCCCAGGTGACCGTTCCGGCGGGCTGGGACCAGTCGGCGTCCGCGGGTGCCGCGCGCAGGGTGGTGGCGGCGAGCTGAAGGACGAGCGCGAGGTCGTCGGCGGTGACGGGGGACTGGGCGGCGGTGTCGGCGGCGTCGGCGGGCTGGGCGGCGGTGTCGGGCGTCATGATCGCGGAGGCTAGCAGGGGGCACTGTCAGGGGGAGCACTGTCAGGGGTGGCGGGTACTCTGCACTGGTTCGAGAGGGAGGGATGCCCGTGACGATCGCACCGCAGCACCCGGACCGGCCCGCCGGCTGGGTCTCCACCGGGCTGAGCTGGCACGAGGGCCGCGCCCTGCTCGGCGCCGTGCGCGCAGGCCAGGCGCACGAGCGGGCCGTCACGCCCGGCGCGGAGGTCGGCTGGCTGCTGGGCGGGCCGCGCCGCTGCACCGGCGCCTGGCTGGCCGGGGCGGCGGAGCGCACCCCGTGCCCGCACCACGCGGTGATCGCGCCGGACGGCGCCGCGGTGCAGTGCCCGGCCTGCCAGAGCGTCGACCGCGGCCTGGCCCTCGCCCGGGACCAGATCCTCGACGACGGCCGGACGTACCTGCTCTACCTCGCCTGGTTCGGCGACGGCCTGCTGAAGGTCGGCCTGACCGCCGAGCAGCGCGGCGACAGCCGACTGCTCGAACAGGGCGCACTGGCCTACGCGTTCACCGCCCGGGGCGGGCTGCCGGCCATCCGGCGCGCCGAACTCACCGTCGCCGCCTCCGGGTTGGCGCGCGAGCGGTTCAAGGCCAGGCTGAAGACCGAGCACTGGTGGGCGCACGGCGACGAGCCGTACCGCCGGGCCGTGCTGGCCGAGGCCCGGGCGCAGGCGCACCGCCTGCTGGCCGGCCACGCGCTGGAACTGCTCGCCGAGCGCCCGGTGGTCGACCACGTGGCGCGGTTCGGGCTGTCCGACGGCGCCCCGGAGGCGTACCGGCAGGTCGGCGGCCTGGCCGACGGGGCGGTGATCGCGGGCACCCTGCGCCCGCCGGTGGGCCGCCACCTGTTCCTGGACCAGGCCGACGGCTCGGGGCCGCTGCTGCTGGACACCCGGCTGCTCACCGGCTGGACGCTCGCGCCCGTCTCCGGCCGTCCGACGTCCGGGGTGGCCCTGGAAGAGCGGGTCCGCCCGCCGGAGCCGGACACCCAGGAGGCGCTCTTCTAGAGCGGGCCAGGGACGCCGCCGGGCTGGGACGGTCCCTCGCGAGCGCGGGGGCGGGGGCTGAGGGCTCAGCCCAGCTTGCTGCGCACCCCGCCCGGGCCGGAGTGGGCCCGGCGGGACAGCGGCGGCCGGGACGGGCGGACGTCGGCGCGCGCGACGGGCTCGCCCTCGGCGGTGCGCCGGGCGAGTGCGGCCCGGGCGGCGGCCAGGGCCACGCGGGTGAGCAGCGGGTCATCCTGGACACCGGCGGACCGTTTGGCCGCCTGGCAGCGCGAGCACCAGATCGGGGAGGCGGGCCCGTCCGGGTACGCCATGCTCTCGGGCGGAAGGTAGTGTGCGCCGCACTCGACACACTCGAAGACCAGCCTCATCCGGCGATCACCGTCCCGGATCCGTGGCACCGACCGCAGGGCGACCAGAAGGTGTGGATCCTCGGCACCATGCTCCCTTCCTCGTCCCGTTCGACCGTGGCTTCGGTCTTCTGGGTCCCCCCGGACCCGCCGCAACCGGAACAGGACTGAACCTCGGGCATATGCCGTCCTTCCGTAGCGGAGCACCACGGTAGCGCGAATTCCCGGGTGCGGGCGCGGGACCTGACGATCCACCACCCCTCGGAGGAGCGTGCGAATGCCCCGTACGCCCCACTGCACGCCGTCGGCCCCGCGCCCGGGGGCACGGGGCCGGTCGGCGTGGCCCGTCAACCTCGCGCGGCCCGCAGGAATTCGCGGTTCATCGCGGCGATGCTGGGCAGCGGGATGCCCTTGGGGCAGGCGGTGGCGCACTCGCCGGTGTTGGTGCAGCCGCCGAAGCCCTCGGCGTCCATCGCCGTGACCATGTTCCGCACCCGGGAGGCGCGCTCCGGCGCGCCCTGGGGGAGCACGTTGAGGTGGACCACCTTGGCGGAGGTGAACAGCATCGCCGAGCCGTTCGGGCAGGCCGCCACGCAGGCGCCGCAGCCGATGCACTCGGCGTGTTCGAAGGCGGTGTCGGCGGCCTCCTTGGGGACGGGCGTGGCGTGCGCGTCGGGGGCGCTGCCGGTGGGGGCGGAGATGTAGCCGCCGGAGCCGATGATCCGGTCGAAGGCGGAGCGGTCCACCACCAGGTCCTTGACCACCGGGAAGGCCGCCGCCCGCCACGGCTCGACGTCGATGGTGTCGCCGTCCCGGAAGTGCCGCATGTGCAGCTGGCAGGTGGTGGTCCGCTCGGGGCCGTGGGCCTGGCCGTTGATGACCATGCCGCAGGCGCCGCAGATGCCCTCGCGGCAGTCGTGGTCGAAGGCCACGGGCTGGTCCCCGCTGGTGATCAGCTCCTCGTTGAGGCTGTCGAGCATCTCCAGGAAGGACATGTCGGGGCTGATGCCGCCGACCTGGTAGGTCGTCATCGACCCGGGGGCGTCCGGGCCCGGCTGGCGCCAGATGCGCAGGGTGAGGTTCATGCGTAGCTCCGCTGGGTGGGGTGGACGTACGCGAAGTCGAGGGCCTCGCGGTGGAGGACGGGGCCGGTCCCGGTGCCGGTGAACTCCCAGGCGGCGGCGTAGCCGTACTCCTCGTCGCGCCGGGCGGCCTCGCCGTCGGGCGTCTGGCTCTCGGTGCGGAAGTGGCCGCCGCACGACTCGGCGCGGTGCAGGGCGTCCAGGCACATGAGTTCGGCGAGCTCGAAGTAGTCGACGAGCCGGTTGGCCTTCTCCAACGACTGGTTGAGCTCCTGCCCGGTGCCGGGCACCTTGATCCGGCGCCAGAACTCCTCGCGCAGCTGCGGGATCCGCGCCAGGGCCCGACGCAGTCCGGCCTCGTCGCGGGCCATTCCGCACTCGTCCCAGAGGAGTTCGCCGAGTTCGCGGTGGAAGGAGTCGGGGGTGCGGTCGCCGTCCACCGCGAGGATGAGGTTCAGCCGGTCCTCGACCTCGGCCTCGGCGTCGGTGACCGCCGGGTGGTCGGCGGGGACGGCGGGCAGCGGGTTGCGGGCCAGGTAGTCGTTCAGGGTGGGCGGCAGGACGAAGTAGCCGTCGGCGAGGCCCTGCATGAGCGCGCTGGCGCCGAGCCGGTTGGCGCCGTGGTCGGAGAAGTTGGCCTCCCCGACGGCGAACAGGCCGGGGACGGTGGTCTGCAGGTCGTAGTCGACCCAGAGTCCGCCCATCGTGTAGTGGATCGCGGGGTAGATCCGCATCGGGACCCGGTACGGGTCCTCGGCGGTGATCCGCTCGTACATGTCGAACAGGTTGCCGTACTTGGCGGCGACGGCGTCCCGGCCCAGCCGGCGGATGGCGTCGGCGAAGTCCAGGTAGGCGCCCTGCCCGCCGGGGCCGACGCCGCGGCCCTCGTCGCAGACGTTCTTGGCGGCCCGGGAGGCGATGTCGCGCGGCACCAGGTTGCCGAAGGCCGGGTAGATCCGCTCCAGGTAGTAGTCCCGCTCGTCCTCGGGGATCTCGGCCGGCGGCCGGGTGTCGCCCTGGGCCCTGGGCACCCAGATCCGGCCGTCGTTGCGCAGCGACTCGCTCATCAGGGTGAGCTTGGACTGGTGGTCGCCGGAGCGCGGGATGCAGGTGGGGTGGATCTGGGTGAAGCACGGGTTGGCGAAGTGGGCGCCGCGCCGGTGGGCCCGCCAGATCGCGGTGGCGTTGGAGTTCTTGGCGTTGGTGGAGAGGTAGAAGACGTTGCCGTAGCCGCCGCTGGCGAGGACCACGGCGTCGGCGGTGTGGGTGCTGATCGCGCCGGTGACCAGGTCGCGGGCGACGACTCCGCGCGCCCGGCCGTCGACGACCAGCAGGTCGAGCATCTCGGTGCGCGGGTGGATCTCCACGTTCCCGGCGGCGATCTGCCGGGACAGCGCCTGGTAGGCGCCGAGCAGCAGCTGCTGGCCGGTCTGGCCGCGCGCGTAGAAGGTGCGGGAGACCTGCACGCCGCCGAAGGAGCGGGTGTCCAGCAGGCCGCCGTACTCGCGGGCGAACGGGACGCCCTGGGCGACGCACTGGTCGATGATCTCGACCGACACCTGGGCGAGTCGGTGCACGTTGGACTCGCGGGCGCGGAAGTCGCCGCCCTTGACGGTGTCGTAGAAGAGCCGGCGGATCGAGTCGCCGTCGTTGCGGTAGTTCTTGGCCGCGTTGATGCCGCCCTGGGCGGCGATCGAGTGAGCGCGCCTCGGGGAGTCCTGGAAGCAGAACTGGACGACGTGGTAGCCCTGTTCGGCCAGGGTGGCGCCGGCCGCGCCGCCGGCCAGGCCGGTGCCGACCACGATCACGGTGTGCTTGCGCCGGTTGGCCGGGTTGACCAGCTTGGCCTCGAACCGCCGCTGGTCCCAGCGCTGTTCGATCGGCCCGCCGGGGGCCTTGGTGTCGGCGATCGGCTCGCCGACGGTGTAGTCCAGGTAGCTCATTTGACGACTCCGAACATCACGGCCACGGGGACGGACAGGAAGCCGGCGGTCAGCACGAGCGCCAGGCCGTTGGCGGTCAGCTTGAGCGCCCGGTCCCGGCGGGCGTTGTTGGCACCGAGGGTCTGCGCGGCGCTCCAGAAGCCGTGCCGGATGTGCAGGCCGACGGCGAGCATCGCGACGATGTAGATCACGCAGCTGTACCACTGGCCGAAGGAGGCCACGATGTTCTGGTACGGGCGGCCGTGCTCGGCGGCGGGGTTCACGGTCAGCGTGGTCAGGTCGAGGATGTGCCAGACGATGAACAGCGCCAGGATCACCCCGCCCCAGCGCATGGTCCGGGTCGCGTAGCTCGCCCGGCGGCGCTTGTGGGCGTACTTGCTCGGCCGGGCGGCGAGGTCGCGGCGGCTGAGCTGGTAGGCCGAGACGCCGTGCAGCACGACGGCGGCCAGCAGGCCGAGCCGGGCGATCCAGAGGAACCACTCGTGGCCCAGGAACGGCTGGCCGATGGTGCGCAGCCAGGCCGCGTAGCCGTTGATGTCGTCGGGGCCGGCGAACACCTTGAGGTTGCCCAGCATGTGCGCGACCAGGTAGAGCAGCATGGCCAGTCCGGAGACGGCCATGACCGCCTTCTTTCCGACGGTCGACCGCCAGAGCGTCGCCAGGGTGGACGGATGCCGGGCCGTCCGAGTCGCGGTTGTCATGGCAGCAACGGTAGGGACGGTCGCCAGGGTGCGTCCAAGACATGCTGCGGCTCACGACGATAGTCAGGACCTATCGATGCGGCCTATCCTGGTGGGGTGCAGCTCCAGCAACTCCGCTACTTCCTGGCCGTCGCCGAGACCCGCCACTTCACCCGGGCGGCCGAGGCGGCGCACGTGGCGCAGCCGTCACTCTCGCAACAGATCCGTTCGCTGGAGCGGGAGTTGGGCGCCGAGCTGTTCCACCGCACCCGGGGCAACATCGCCCTGACCGACGCCGGGCAGGCGCTGCTGCCGCTGGCCCGGCGCATCCTCGCGGACACCGAGAGCGCCCGGCTGGCCGTCCAGGAGACGGTCCAGCTGCGCCGCGGCCGGGTCCGGCTTGGCGCGCCGCCGAGCCTGTGCACCAGCCTGGTGCCGGACGTGCTGCGGCTGTTCCGGGACCGCTACCCGGGGGTGGCGCTGGTGGTCCGCGAGGGCGGCTCGCGCGATCTGGTGCGCTGGCTGGCGGCGGGGGAGCTGGACCTCGCGCTGATCATCACCCCGCCGAGCGGCGAGGCGGCGCCGGCCCTCGCGGTCACCGAGCTGCTGCACGAGGAGCTGGTGCTGGTCTCCGCCGAGCGGCGGGCCCGGCGCAAGGTCCGGGTGGCGGAGCTCAAGGGGCGCCCGCTGGTGATGTTCCGGGAGGGCTACGACGTCCGGGAGGCGACCCTGGCGGCCTGCCGGGCGGCGGGCTTTGAGCCGGAGTTCGCGGTGGAGGGCGGCGAGATGGACGCGGTGCTCGGCTTCGTCCGGGCCGGCCTCGGGCCCGCGGTCGTCCCGGGGATGGTCGCGGCCCGCTCGGGCCTCGCGGTCACGCCCTTCGCCGGGCCGGGCCTGGGCCGCACCATCGCCGTCGCGCACGGCCACGAAGTGCCGCTCACCCGCGCCGCACGGGCCCTGCGCACGACCCTGCTGGCACATCTGCACCACGCCGCCGGATCCGGTGAACTCCCACCGGGGACCCGCCTGTTGCTGTGACGGGGAGGGCCGCCGGCTGCGCCCCCGTCGGCGGGCGGATCAGGCCGGCAGGACGGCCTCGATCGCCGCGATCAGCTCGGCCGACTCCGGCTCGACCCGCGGCCGCAGGCGGGCGGCCACGGTGGCGTCCGGAGAGATCAGAAACCTCTCGAAGTTCCAGTAACGTCACATCACCCCATCCGGTGTGATGTGACCTGCGACGACGCCTGAGAATGTCCCAAACGGACGCGTTGATGAAACGCGCACTGGGCCCCAAATCGGGGCCGTGCCCGGACTGTCCGCTCCCGAGTTTGCCGGAGGTTGACCTGTGGAGAGTCCTCCGTCCTGCGGCAGCGGGGGCAGTCGCAGGGTGGAGGTGGGCCCGTCGCTGGGGGGGGGTGAGGGCGACGGGGGTGCGAGGTGGTCAGGACTCGCCGGTCAGTCTGCCGATGCCAAGACGCTGAGACCCGAGAACTCCGAGGCCAACGCGTCCATGATCAGCTCGTCGCACGCCGCGCCGCGCCAGTACCCGGCCTGGCGGAGCGCGCCGACGTGCTTGAAGCCGGCCTTCTCGTAGACGTGGACGGCGGCCTTGTTGGGCGCGAGCACCTTGAGCCAGATGGACCGAAGATTGGCGACGTGGAACCCGAAGTCCAGCGTCAGCCGGGTGGCCGGGGTGGCGAGGCCCTTGCCGCGAGCCTCGGGCGCGATGACGAGGATGTATTCGGCGGTGCGGGCGTAGGTGTCGGGCTGGAGCGTGGTCATGCCGCTGGGCACCGGGTTCTCGGCATCCGTAAGGTCGTAGACCGTGAACCTGATGTTCCTGCCGGCGAGCTGCTGCTGAAGTCCCTGGGTCCGGCTTTGCAGCGACTCGGGAACCGGGCGGCCGAACCCGATCAGGGAACTCGGGTCCTCCTCCCAGCGCCAGTACTGCTCTGCCAGGTCGGACCGAAGGGGGCCGAGCCCGCAGGCGCCATCGGAAAGCCAGATCATCTGTTCAACGGACATAGTGTGCTCCGGGGATGCTAAGAATCGCTGTGAACAGCCCAACTGACGTGGACTCGGCGACGGGCGTGCCGTCCATGGTCTCGATCCAGGCGTGCAACCGTATCGGGTCAGGCGCGACGCCATGACGCCAAACTGCGGCCTTACCCGTCAGTTGGAGCAGCAGCATCGCGGCTGCCGACTCCTCCAGGCAGTTGGTCCGTCCGGGCGAGTACCAGCCCGCGCTACGTACGGCGTGGACGGCCTGTTCGGCTTCGCTGGCGGTCGCCGGTCTTCTCCGCCCCGTCGTGCTGGCGGAGTGAACCAGCTTGAGAACACGGCCCATCGCCTCATGCTCCGGGCCTGCGGCCTTGATGGCGTGGACCACCGAGAGGGCGGCAGCCGCCGCCAGTGTCCGGGTACGCGGGACGGGCACGGGAGGAGTCAGCCCGGCCCGGAACTCGTCGCCGCCCCAGCTTGCCTTCGGCGCCTCCACCTCGCGGACGCTCCGCCACGGCCGGGGCCGGTCAGCCACGCCCAGCAAGCCCGCCGCCAGCAGCGACTTCAGTAGCGGCTTCGGGATGTGCTGGGCGTTGCCGAACTCCGCCGCGTGACGGAGAGCTGTGCCGGCCGACGCGGGGAGCGTGCTGACCTGGCCGTTGTAGTAGTTCACCAGAACAACGGCGTGCCCAAAGTCCAGACCACGGACATGGCGGGGCATGCTCACGAACGAAGGCGAGTCAGTCACGGCCTCCTACTTCCTCGATCCATTGCGGCTCCGACTCGCGGTCAAGCGCCAGAAGCCATGCCTCGACGGCGAGTGTCCGATCCAGAATCCCCATCGGCACGGGCATGCCCATCGCGGCCTGCTTCAGTTCGCGGCGAAGGGCCCTGGGCTCGACCAGACCGAGGGCGGAGAGGAACCCGTCCGCCAAGCCGAGCAGGGCATCCAGGTTCTCCCGCCGGCCGGTGTAGAAGTCGGCGTTGAACGAGCCCTTGGTACTGCGGGCGGCGAGCGGGGCCGGCAGCAGATCACTCATCGCCCGCACCAGTTGCGGCTTGTAGGCGTACACGGGTGGGCGGGCTTCGAGCGGGACGCGCAGCAGGGTGTTGACCACGCTGGCGTCCAGGAACGGGTTGCGAAGTCGGATACCAACTTCCTCCGCCAGCGCGGCATCCGCCTGCGCCGTCCGGGCCACCTCACGAATCTCGTCTATGACCGTGCGGACCCCGGCATCGAGTCCCACGAGCGGGTCCGGAGCGGCGGCCACCCGCTCAATCTCACCCCGCAGTTGCGGCAGGGTCTCGACACCTGCCCAGGCAGGGAGCTGCACGGACGGGAACCAGTGAACGGTGCCGGCCGCCGAGAACGGGCCTTGAACGATCTGTGCGGCGAGTACGGACAGCGCGTCGGCCCGGGAGAGTCGAGCCGACGCGACTGCTTGCCGGAGAATGTTCGAGAGCGGAAGATGCCGAAGCCGGGCCCAGCCCGCGGCCTGGTGGAAGGCCGCCCTGAGCTGTCGGTGTCGAACCAGATCCGCGATGTGGACCGGCGGCTGCGAGCAGACGCTGTCCCCGCCATCACCGGTCAGATGAAGCGCGGTGTCGAATCGCTCGGCCATCCACTCCAACTGCCGAAGCAGCCCAGCCCAGGCCATCGTGGACGGGGCCGGTTCATCAGCGGCGGGCACGTCGGTGATCCCGGTGTAGGGCAGATGCCCGCGTTGCGTCGGTAGTAGGTGATGCTCGATCCTGCCGGGCATCGAATTCACCACGAGCCGAGCGAACCGAAGGTCAGCCCCCGACTCGTCCCCTTCAGGGTGGACCGTGACGGCGGTGACGCACACGTCGTCGGGTGCTTGGCGAGCCGCCAGGAGGGTGATGGACGATGAGTCGAGTCCGCCCGACAGGTCAGTGCTGAACGGGCCGTCGCCCAGTCCTAGGCCCACCGCCTTCTCAAGTTCGACCCGGAAGCGCCCGGCTGGCTCGGGTCCGATGTCCGGCTGCGGCAGCCACAGGTTCGTGATCTGAGGTGCTGTGCCCGGAGCGAGCCGGATACGCGCGCCCGGCGGCAACTGCTCGACCCCGGAGAAGTACGACCGGCCCGCAACGAGAGCGGGGAGCAGCGGCGCGAACACCGCTGTCACGAGCCGCCGCGTATCGACAGGGGCCCTGTTGAGCCCCGCGAGGAGCCGCGGCGACGACGACCAGGCCCACCCCGAACCGAAGCGGGTGACATAGACCGGCTGCGCGGCGGCCGGGTCGGTGAAGATCATGGTTTCGTATCCGGCCTCGCTCACCACCGCGTAGGCCCCCGGCCAGCGCCACGCCAGATCGGTCGGCAGAGGCCCGGCGCCCAACGCCTTCAGATCCGCCGGCCGCGCACCGCTCAGCCCGAGGGCGAACAGCCGGCGGGCCGGGCCACCCTTCGTGACGTAGAGCTGAGTCGGCGTCATGCCGGTCATCCATACGCTCGACTGCGGATGCAGCCGTGTCGCTCCCAACGGGTGTGGCGTGTTCGTTGCGGAGCTGCTGAAGCCCCCGAAAGCCATGGCGGCCTTCCCCTTTGCAGATCAATGGCAGAAGCGGAGCGGTGCGGCCCCGAAGGGCCGCACCGCAGAAGGAGGATCAGCTGGCGTACTGGTACACGTGCCGCTTGCCCTCGCCGCCGTCGGAGGTGCCGCCCATGGTGAGGGCCGCCGCGTCGCCGATCACGGTGACAGCCACGTCGTCGTCCTCGTCGGCCGTGATGATGGGCTCGTTCACGCTCATCTCTCTGTTCCTTCCTGCCAGGTGGTGCAACGTTCCACCGGGGATTCCCGGTGGAGCCCAGCCCAGACGACTTCCCCATCCAACTGGGCTGGGGGCTTTAGGGATCAGCGGCTTCGAGGCCGCCGACCGAGGTGCAGATCCGCGTGCACCGGCTTGCCGCGAGCAGTGAGACCGTGTAGGCGACGGCGACTGTCACGGGGGTCGGGTCCCCATGGGCGGACTGCCTGGCCGTGTCCCGGCAGTCGTCCTGGCCGTCGTTCACGAGGGTTCTCTTCGTCTCGGCGCGGGACCTACGCCGGGCGCTTGTCGAGCGCGGCCCGCAGCGCGGCACGGCGGTGGGGCGTTCGGGCGCGGATGTTGCAGTCGCTACAGATCGGGTGGCAGGTGCTTTGGGCGTCACCGGGGGCCTGGAGCGAGGTGCCCGCGCAGACCAGCGTCTCCCGGTGGCAGACCCAGCAGGTCCCCTCGCGGTAGCCGTCGGGCCGGTCCACGGCGTACCCCTCGCCCGTGAGCCGGCCGGTCGGCGGGGTACTCAATCCGCGGGCTCCAGGTCGGCGAGGGGGACCATCTCCGGGTGCGGGTCCGAGGAACGGTTCCGGTTCACCCAGGCGTGGTTGGCGAGCCTGCTCGGGGTCTCCGCGACGGTGCCCGTCCAGCCGTCGGTGCGGTGCCGGACCGGGTCGCCTTGGATCACACTGACTTTCACAGTTGCGCCTCTCTGTTGGGGAGTTGGATGGGGGTGTCTAGCCACGCGTCGCACGTGCGTCGTCAGAGGCGGGCTCGCACGGACTTCCTGTACGCCACGCAGCCCTTGCCGGAACACGTGGACTTCACGGCAGCGATCTGAAGCAGGTCGCCCGGGGAGCGGCCCCTGTCGAGGGCCTGAGCCGCCCTGTAGTCGTCCAGCGGATTCCACCTCGCCGGGGGTTGGCCTTCTCGACCTTCGTGGGGCCCGTCACGACTTCGCGGTACACCCGAGGGGTGGAGCGTCTGGCCATCGATCTGTCCTCCTTTGCCGAGGCCGCAGGAAAGGGGGCTACTTTGCGGTCATGCCTGCCGAGCCGTTCATCAACGACGACGACCACGATGCCTGCTGGATCTGTCCTAGTGTCCTGCGCCGGAGATCCGTCGGCAGAATCGGGCGAGGGAGTCGAGGATCTCGTCGGCGGTCTTGGTCCAGGTGAACGGTGTGGGGTCT
>NZ_JBFBHW010000092.1:0-13388 GCF_040685395.1 Kitasatospora sp. NPDC088779
CGGCGCAGCCGTCCCGTGGCGGTCAGCCCGCCCCCATCCGCATATCTCACACACCATCGGATACAGCCACCACAACGAGCCCGTCAGGCAAACCAGGACAGTTCACCCTGACGAGCCGAAGTCAGTAACGGGATTCCAGGGCCGACCGGGTGACGTTCCTGAGGAACAGCACCGGCGTCGCCGCTGTGGTTACCGCGAACACCCCGAAGGCCAGCCGCATGCCGCCCAGTTCGGCCAGCAGGCCCACCAGAGCCGCACCGAGCGGCATGGCGCCGAAGCTGAAGAGCCGAGCCGCCGCGTCGTAGCGGCCGAGCATCTCGTCGGGGACCTTGCGCTGGGCGACGGTCCGGGAGTTGACCGTCCAGAGCGTGCCGCCCATACCGCCGAGGAAGGCACCGCCCGCCACTGCCCAGATGTTGGTGGTCAGGGCGGGCAGCGCCACCATCGCGGCGGTGCCGATCAGGTCGGCGAACATCGCCCGGCGAACACCGAGCAGCCGGTTCACCCAGGTCACAGCCATCGTGCCGGCCAGCCCGCCGATGCCGAGGGCGCTGAGCACAATGCCGTACTGCTGCGGTCCGAGTTCCATGGCCTGCTGGGCGTAGAGCGGCATGAGCGCCAGCCAGGCGCCCCAGACGGCGGCGAGCACGCCGACGACCAGCGACAGTGTGCGCAGCACCTCGTCTCGCCAGAGGAAGCGCAGCCCCTCGGCGATCCGGCTGTTGACCGAGACGGGAGCCGCGTCCGGGGCGGGCCCGTCGGCCCGGAAGTGGCCCACCAGCAGGAGCAGGGCCAGGGCAGCGACCGCGTAGGAGGCGCTTATCAGCCCCAGCGCGAGACCCGTCCCGGCGGCCAGCAGCAGCCCGCCGATGAAAGGCCCGGCGAACTCCTGCCCCACGGTCTCGGCCCCCACCATCCAGACGTTGGCGCGCTGCCGGCCCGCAGCCGGCACCGCAGCCGGTACCAGAGCGGAGGCGGAGGTCGAGGCCAGTACGTCGGCGACGCCGAGGATCACCCCGGCGGTGAAGAGCTGGCCGAGCGTGAGGGCACCGGTAACGGCTGAGACGGTGAGCCAGCCCATCGCAGCCAGCCGCATCCCATTTGCGCCCCAGAGCAGCCGCCTCCGGTCGAAGCGGTCGACGATCACGCCGATGTGCAAGGCGACAAGCAGCCAGGGCAGCGTGAGGGTCAACGAGACGGCGGTGACCTGGGCGGGAGAGCTGGTGAGCTGGGCTGCGAGCAGGGGGAGGGCCATCTTCATCACGCCGTCGGCGAGGTTGGTCGCGGCGGTGAAGCCGACCAGGACAGCGGTGTTGCGGCGACCAGGGTCTGGTGGGGCGCAGGGCCCCAGTGTCGACGTGCCGAGGCTTTTGTCGGTCTGCGTTCGTTCAGGCACCGCTGTGACCATGACCATCCCCTAACTACCTAACGCTTTAGCCGGTGAGATCACTTTGACGTACACCCCCGCCATCGCGCAACCGGTAAAACGTTTAGGCGGTAGAGTGGTGGAAACCTGTAGGAGGTGACCCGCAATGCTGGAGCCACCGGCCTCAGCCGTCCTGGTGGAGGCGTTCGCCAACACGGTCGACGTGGAAGAGGCACATGATGAGATCGCCACCCCGGCCGGACTGGCCGACTGGCTGAAGGACCGCGGCCTGCTCGACGCACCCTGCGAGATCCCCACTGAAGTGCACGAGAACTATGTGACCCTTCGCGCAGGCATCCGCGAGGAGTTGGGCGCCCATGTCGGCGACACCCCCGACGCGGAACTGCTCGCCGCGGCGGACCGGGTGCTGGCCGAACACCCTGTGCTGGTCACGGTGCGCGGCTCACTGACCCCTGCGGCGGAGCTACCGGCGGAGTGTGGGCCGCTGGCCACGCTGGCGATCGCGTGGAGTGAGCTGGTCACGACCGGGGATGCTGCCCGACTCAAGCGCTGCGCAGAGCACACCTGCGGTTGGGCTTTCTGGGATGTGTCGAAGAACCGCAGCCGCCGCTGGTGCTCGATGAAGGTGTGCGGGAACCGCAACAAGAGCCGGTCCTACGCGTCCCGGCAACGGCAGACGATCTAGCCGTCGGTCGGCCGCGTTCCTGGGGAGTAGGGCATTGTGGTGCACGTTCGTGTGTACCGGGCTGTGCACTTTCACGCGAACGCCGACAGCAGCCTCCTGGTCGGCCGGGAGTCCGGCAGGCACCGGGCCGTAATGGATCTCCGGACCGGGTTTCACGTGGCGAGGCGGTCCGACCAACTGCGGGCACACCGACCGTTCGCCGCAGATACCGCAGATCCAGATCCGCGACGCCTTCTCACCCTGCGGACGTCGATGCCGCCCCGAGCCCGACTCCGTCACATCCCAGGCCATGCCCTGCCCATCGATCCACCCAGCCCACCGGCACGGCCCCGCCGGCGACGGGCCAGCAGGCCACACCGGCAACGGACGCAGGGCACAGGGCACAGGCGCAGCAGCGGGCACGGACGGCGGACGGCGGGGAGCAGCCGAGGCCGGCGGACCGGGCAGCGGGCGCAACACGCGCAGCCAGGCCCCTCCCCGCCACATCACACTCGGTCAGAGCTGTGCAGTACAGCTGTGTTCAGGGACGCTCAGTCGTGGATCTCCCAAGCCCTCTGCGGGAACCAGTGGGGGAGGTCGTCGAGCGCCTCCGCGGGGAAGAACACCGGCCGGGTAAGAAGACGGTCGCCCTCCCGTTGGACGTTGACCATCAAGCCGAGGGAGTACGAGCAGGGCACACCCGCGCTCATGTAGGCGAGCTCGTCGTCCGGACGCGTCTCGGCGCGCTCCAGCATCCACCGCTCCAGCACGGACGGCACCCGCCCGACGAGAGCGGTCCCCTCCGCGGTGACCTGCGGGCCGCACAGGGCGTCGACCACGATACCGGACAGCCGTTCGTCCTGGTAGTAGAACTGGGGCCCGAACTCCCGGAACAGACCCTCACTGACCCTCCAAGTGCTGTCGCCCCGCCCGCCGGTCCACGTGCGGTGCTCGACATCTGCGGTGACACCACTCATCGAGTCCGTCACCTCGTCAGCACTCATACCGAAACGCAACGGTCCCACAGCCGTGAACGGCTCCAGCACCCACTGCTCGCGTTCCTCGTCCGGCCGGACATTCCACCATCCCTTAAACATGATCAACACCCTGCCCGTCCCCACTGACACACAGGGCAGCCGGACCGCTGAACCCCACGAAGGCCATCCACCAAGGCGGCCTGACAGCCACCCAGCAGCCGACCCTGGACTTCTACCTGCCAATGTCCTCGCTCATCAACTGCTGCAGTCGGTCCCTCAGGTCACCCGCACGATCCTTCGCCTCGTCCAACGCGGCCATGTCAAGGGCGTCGAACCCGTCCGCCATGTCGCGGCTCCGGCTCAACTCTCGAAACACCGCGTCCGCGGCGAGCACTACGTCCGCCGGCGCCACAACATGAAGCCGCTGCCGCACCGCCCCCAGACCATGGGCGGTGAACGCCTCCTGCACAGCCTCACCCCGCTCGCCCGGGGGCAAGGCCCGCAACACCTTCAGCAACGCCTGCGCGGTCTCCTCCAGCGCGGTCAGGAACTCGCCGTAGACACGCACCCTCAGCTCTCGCGTCCACCGACGCTCCTCCCACCGCGCCCGACGCAGCTCCGCCAAATGCGTCGCCACGGCCCCCAGACACACACCCACCAACGCGAACACCGGCGCTATCCAACTCCCCATGGCCAAACCGCTACCCAGCCTCCCCACCCAGCACACGACAAGCGGCCCAGGGCTTCGGCGTAGTTGACGGACGCCCGGTTTGTGGTGATCTGTTGGCTGGTGGGTGCCCTGAAGGCAGGACAGGCACGGCTTCCAAGATCATGGAGTTCTCGACGCCCCGTGACCTGTCTGGAAGACCGTGCCTGCCGACGCAGCATCCCCGATCCCGCCTGCCCTTGACCAGCTACGCGAGCAGTCCGACGCCGCTCCCGGGGAGGTCCCCTGCCTGCTGGAGCGACTGGCCCAGGTACCTGACCCACGCGATCCGCGCGGCTGGAGCCCCGCCATGTAGCTGTCGTGGGTCTCGTCGTAGCACGTGGCCAGGCCCCGCCACGCTCGGATTCCGTGGGAGACCGGTTGCCCGCCCGCGCTGCCGCGCCTCTTTCGGTACGGCCCGTTCAGACAGCGGAAAGGTGCAGCTTGAACGGCGAACCGTTGGAGCTGGGCGTCCAGCCGTTCGACCGCGCGGCCCGAATACCTGCGGCGACTTCGCGCGGCAGGACGACCTCAGCCGGCACCATGTTCGGTTCGAGCACGGCCGGCCGACCGGTCTCCACGACGAGCGTCGTTCCGGGACAGGCCGCGTCCTCCACCATGTAACCCAAGGTGATGCCGTCGTAGTCGCAGCACGGTTTCCTGCTCACTCGCCAGCGGTACTCGACGCCGTCGACGACAATCCGGCGGGAACCCTTCTTCGCCAGTGCCACTCTTTGCCCTTCGGCCTTCGACTGCTCGTATATGTCTGTCGCCGCCAGTCTCCCTGTACGGCACACGCGTGTCACCGGGTTTGGCCCAGAGCTTCGGCGCAGTCGCTTGGCATCTGCTTTGTGATCACGCAAGGCCGAGGAGCGCGAGGGGCCGGCGTGCGTCGCGCGCGTTGCGGCGGAGGCCGGCCGCAATGTTCCTGACGCCGCTCAGCCGCAGGGCTCCAACAGCGAGGTTGCGCCAGGTCGCCATGGCGCGGGGAGCGTTCCCGGTTCGCAGTTGGGAGGCGTCCTCGGCGAAGGTCGTGTCGCGGACGTGGTGCAGGGCCTCGATCTTCCAGTGGCCCCGGATCAGTTGCGCGAGCTGGGCGGGAGTGGCCTGTTCGGCGGTCAGGCTGGTGACCGCATAGATGGTCGCGATGGTGGTCTTGCCGGTTTTGCGGTCGGTGCGGCGGCGCTTGACCTGGACCGCCTGGCAGGCACCGGGGAAGAGCAGGTTGTTGACGGTGGCGACCTTAATCCGGCGGATCTCGGAACGGCCGTGTCCGATTCCCCGGGTGCGTCCCTGGAGCGGAATGTCCTTCCAGGGAAGGGATTTGAGCTGTCTGCGCAACTTCTTCTGGTTGTCCTTGACGATCGCGATGTAGTGGGCCCGGCGGCCGAGGAGGTAGGCGGCGTGCTCGCGCTGGGTGTGCAGTGCGTCGCTGGTGACCACCATTCCGGCGAGGTCCGCGACGCTGTCCAGCAGCGGCTGGAAGCGGGTGGTCTCGCCGGTCTTCTCGCCGACGTCGAGCTGGGCCAGGACCAGGCCGTTGGTGTGCTCCACCGCAGCGAGCAGGTGGATCTTCCGGCCGTCGGCCCTGGCCGCGCCGCGCAGGCTCTTGCCGTCCACAGACAGTGCGCGCAGCCCGGAGTTCGTTGGTCGGCGGTCGGCGAGCCAGCCACCTACCGCCCGGTCCAGGGCGTCGCCGTCGATGCGGGTCAGCAGCCGGCGGACCGTCGCCTCGGCCGGGACCAGCCGCCTGGGCAGCAGCGGGTCGGGGTGCACGCCGAGGTGTTCCAGCCCGTACGGCGGCGCGTCCGTGATCCACTCGCCGACCGCCAGCAGCGAGGTCGCCCCGGCCAATACCGCGCATGCCGTCAGGGTGAGGACGACGGCCAGCGTGTACCGCACACCGCGCGGATCGCGTGGGTCAGGTACCTGGGCCAGTCGCTCCAGCAGGCAGGGGACCTCCCCGGGAGCGGCGTCGGACTGCTCGCGTAGCTGGTCAAGGGCAGGCGGGATCGGAGATGCTGCGTCGGCAGGCACGGTCTTCCAGACAGGTCACGGGGCGTCGAGAACTCCATGATCTTGGAAGCCGTGCCTGTCCTGCCTTCAGGGCACCCACCAGCCAACAGATCACCACAAACCGGGCGTCCGTCAACTACACCGAAGCCCTGGTGCGGGACCGAGTTGACCGAGATCGTCGAGTCCTTGCCGATTCTCTGAACTTATTGCCGAGCCTTGCTCGTGGCCACGATGTCGATGGCGACTCGAAGCGGTGTCTCCGCATTCCCAAGTAGTGCCCGGGTGATTGCAATCGCCTGGATGATGCTCATTCCGCGCTCGGCTAGGAGGGTCTGGACAGCCTCCATTCCGTCACTCTCAAGGACTGGCCGGGACTGTTCGACCAGCGCTGCCCAGCGTGCGGCCTCCTCGGGGCCTAGCCCGATGACGTGGTCAAACACGACTTCTTCCTTCCCGTGATGGGCAGATGGGTTGCTCACGTCTCGTCAGAGCCCAGTGCTGCGCTCAGAACCTGCACGGCGTCAGCGTATTGAAGGCGGTCGAACTGAAACGGGCCGAACCCCGAATAGTCGCGTGTCTTGCGGTGAGGTTGTTCGAAGGAGTCCCAGGTCACGTGGTCAGGAGTCACTGTGATGCTGGCCATCAGCGGCCAGCATCCCCACTCACCGCATTCACAGCCGAGCACGGGAGTCTTCGGCCCCGTCGCTCCGTTGGATCGTCCATGGAAATGGTCTTCCATCGAGCCGAACTGGAAGAACTGCGGGATAAGGCCCCCATAGGCGTCTCCCGATGGTTGCATCTCAGCGTCCGTCTCGAACTGGTCGATCAAGTCGGTGAGCGGTGTTCCGTCGATGTACGGGACGACTTCAAGCACGCTGCGATACGCGTGGCCTCGGCAGTCGAAGAGGATTTCCTGGTTGGTCATATGCTGATTGTTGCAGCTCGTACCTTCCTTGTTCCTCCTGATTATGGTGGGCAGCTTCAGGGGATTGAGGGGCGGTGTCCACCAGGTTGAGATCGTCCCTGGTCAGCGAAGGAGCTCGGCGTTGCTGGCGGTCCGCTTCAGCCGGTCCAGGAGCAGTTCCGTGGCCTGCTGGCCGTTGAGGCCGCCCAGGGCCCGGCGCAAGGCCCACGCCGCGGGCGTGCGGGCGGGGCCGAGGAGGAGTTCCTCGCGACGGGTGCCGGAGGCCTTGACGTCGACTGCCGGGAAGAGGCGCTTGTCGGCGAGGCGGCGGTCGAGGCGGAGCTCCATGTTGCCGGTGCTCTTGAACTCCTCGAAGATCAGGTCGTCCATGCGGGAGCCGGTGTCGACGAGGGCGGTGGCCAGGATGGTCAGCGAGCCGCCGTTCTCGATGTTTCGTGCCGCGCCGAAGAGCCTCTTCGGGTGCTGGAGTGCCGAGGCGTCGAGGCCGCCCGAGAGGGTCCGTCCGTGAGCGGGTGCGGTGGCGTTGTAGGCACGGGCGAGGCGGGTGATGGAGTCGAGCAGCACAACGACGTCGTGGCCGAGTTCGACGAGGCGCTTGGCGCGTTCGACTGCGAGTTCGGCGACGGCGATGTGCTCACGGGCGGGCCGGTCGAAGGTGGAAGCGATGACCTCGCCCTTGACCGCGCGCCGCATGTCGGTGACCTCCTCCGGACGCTCGTCGACCAGGACGACCATCAGGTGCGCCTCGGGGTGGTTGCGGGCGATCGCCGCCGCGACCGTCTGGAGGACGATCGTCTTGCCGGCCTTCGGCGGCGCCACGATCAGACCGCGCTGGCCCTTCCCGATCGGGGCCACCAGGTCGATGACGCGGCCGGTCAGCTGCTGCTGGTCGGTCTCCAGACACAGTTGCTCCTGCGGGTACAGCGGCGTCAGTTCATGGAAGGCGGGCCGGGATTGGGACCTGTCGATGGGGTCGCCGTTGACCGTGTCGATGCGGGCCAGCGGCGTCTGGGCGGCACCGCCCGAACGCGGGCGGGTCGCGCCGGTCAGGACGTCGCCGGGCCGCAGGCCCAGTGCGCGCACCTGGCCGGCGGGCAGGTGAACATCGCTGGACCCGGGGAGGTAGCCGGAGGCGCGCAGGACGGCGCTCCCCTCGCGGATGTCCAGCACACCGGCGACTGGGAGGAGGTCGCTTTCCACGGTGGTGGCCGGCTGCGCCGGCCGGTTGGAGCGGCTGCGCGTTCGCGGCGACGGCAGTGCGGACCGGCCGCCGCGGCTTTCGGCGTCCGCGGGCCGGGGACCGGCCGTCGGCATCGGCGGCCGGCCGGTGGAGCGCTTGGCGGTGATCGCCTCAACGAGTTCGCCCTTACGTAGGCGGGCGGCGCGCGGAATGCCCAGGGCGCAGGCGAGTTGGTGGAGATCTGTCTTCATCAGGCCGTCCAGCGGCCTGGTGGTCGACGGTTCGGTGGTGGTCGTCACGATGAGGTACTCCTGTGGTGTCGAAGGGTATGGCGGCGCCCGGCGGGCCCGGCGTGAGTGGCACGCAGCGGTGGGCGGCTCGGCCGGCCGGGTGCGGGGAGCGGGGAGCGGGGAGCGGGGAGCGGGAACATGGTTCAGCTGCAGCGCTCGGCATGGGCGTGGGCGCGGCAGCGTTCTCGCGGCCCTGCATGGCCGCGGCGGGTGGAGTCGGTTGCCTGCCGGTGAGGGTTCGCCGGGACACTGCTGGGCAGGGCGCTCTCAGGTGTTGCCGTCGTGCCAGGCACGGAGCAGGAGGAGGGCGGTGGTTTTCCGGTGTCCGGGCCTGCCACGGTGGGGTGCTCCGGTGTGCGGTGGCGCCTGGTTCCCGCACCCTGAGGGTGGGCGTCCAGTATCGCTGTCGCGCATTTTAGCACCTCGCGGCCTGGGCAGCCAGGCGGCGTGCTGTTGGCACCGTTGGCTGTCCAGGCGGATCCGCAGGTGAGGGTTGGTGCTGTTGGGCCAGCGGCGACGACGGTAGGCCGGGTAGTCGGCGATCGCCTCGGCGGTGTAGTCGTCCAGCGGCCGGTCGAATCCGTCCGGGTCGAGGCGGCGGCCGGCCAGGTCGACCTCGTCCAGTTGGAGCGCACGGATGCGCCGGGCGGGCAGTGCGTGGACGCCCGCGAGGGCGACGACCACGCGCAGGGCGGGATCCTGCCGGGCAGCGAGGGCGACGGCGTCGACTTCCTGATCGGAGAACGGAATCGGCACCGCGGCGTGGTTCTTGCCGGTTGTCACCCCTCGCATCGGGTTGGCGAAGACGAGCCGTTCCTTCTTCAGCACGTTGAACAGGCTCCGCAGGGCACTGGCCTCGTGCACCCGGTTAGGGCGGTCGGTGCCAATTGGCGACGTCGTCACGGGTGACCTGACGCAGTGTCGTGTAGGTCGACGTCCGCTCGCGCAGGAACCGCCGGACCAGCCTCATCTGGGTAACGACCGTGGGCTGGGAGCGAGGGAGCCAGCGCCGGGTGCCGTTGCGCGAAACCGCGACCCAGGCGTCGACCTCGGCCCGTATCCCGGGCAGAAAGGAAGTCCAGACGCGCGTCGCACCAGGTCTGCACGGCGTCGGGCCGGTCGTCCAGCAGCACGTCCAGGTCCTCGAAGACCTCCAGGACGTGGTTGGAGGGGATCGCATTGTGGGTGAGTTGGGCGATCGTGGACGCTCGGATCGGCTCACCGATCTCGTGAACCACGCAGAGGATGCGGATGCCCCTGCGGACGGAGCCGAGCGTGCGCGGAGGCCAGCCTCTCAGCTCCGCGATCCGTGCGGCGTGCGCTTCCAGGACGGCGGACAGTTCCGGATCCAAGAGCGGTGCCAGGCTGGACTCCGCGCAGGTCACGGACCATCTCGAACAGCGGCAGCTGCCTCCAACGCGACCGCACGTAGTGCAGCCGCCGGTCCGGTGGCCCGTCCACGGTGTTCTGCGGACGAGGG
This sequence comes from Kitasatospora sp. NPDC088779, assembly GCF_040685395.1. Taxonomy (NCBI): domain Bacteria; kingdom Bacillati; phylum Actinomycetota; class Actinomycetes; order Kitasatosporales; family Streptomycetaceae; genus Kitasatospora; species Kitasatospora sp. NPDC088779. The sequence continues at coordinate 9,626 of NZ_JBFBHW010000092.1, forward strand.
CCGCCCCACGGTGGGGTGGCGGCCAGCTCTTCCATGTCGCCGGATCGCCGTACGCGGTGCTGCGCCCCATCCCGTGTCCGTGTCTGCGCTGCGTGTTCGCGATTCCTGGAGGCGTTTCCGCGTGGGTTTGCGGGCCGGTGTGCCCCCGGGAAGGGGCGGGGGGCGTGGGTTCCCGGAAGAAGGGCAGGGCAGTGCATGGGGATTGACCAATCGTTGAGGGCGCCCGTGAGGGCGCGAGGGGCGGGACCGGGCCGTGGAGCGCTCGTTCGCTCCGGAGGGAGATCGGCTGCGGGGCGGAGTTCGTGGCGGATGGGCTGGTTCGGGTGATGTGGCGCCGGGGCTGGTCGATCGCGCCCAACGGCCGCGGCCTGTACGGTCTTCGGTGCTGCGCCAGCAAGGTCATCTCTGCCACACATTTCCCGGGGGGACTCATGAGGCTTCGCCGGCCCGAGTGCACGAGGCTTCGGCGGCCAGAGCGGTCGGATCGCTCGAACAGCACGCCGGTCGTCGTAACGTGTCTGCTGACGCTGGATGTCGTCCTGTTCGCCGCTGTCGTCTCGGCCGCGCTTGGGCACGGATTCTGCGCAGCCCTCGGCGGGCCTCAATGCGGCACCCGTGCTGCTGTCCATCGGCTGGTCATCGCGTTCGCGGCGACATCGGTCACCGGCGGCCTGTGCCTTTGGTGGCGGCGCCCGGCCTCCGCAGCCTTCCAACTCATCCTGGCCCTCCTGTACGGTTTATCGGCCGTCAATACCCACTAACGAGGGCGCTGGTTCGTACCGGCGGAGCCGAGGGGCTCGACGCGGGTGAACTACTGGTCCGAGCGCCTCGTGAAACTCGAACGCTGGGCATCCCGGACCGTCGCATCGCGTGACGGTCACGAGGAACGGGCGATGCTGCACCGCTACGAGGTCTGGCACCACCTACGACGCCTCCGGGGCCGCCTCGGCACCGGCCACGCCACCCGCCTGCAGATAGCCAACGTCTGCAGCCACATCACCGCCGCAGTCAACTTCCTGGACTGGCTGGCTGGCTGGCAGAGGTCTGACCCTCGCCACCTGCACCCAGTCTGACCTGGACCAGTGGAAAGCAGGCGAGGACCTCAGCTACCGCGACCAGACCGGCCACTTCATCCGCTGGGCGACCAAGAACCGGCTGGCGAAGGGGCTGACCTTCGGCGCCGAGCGCTGGCAGGGCCCGGTCGGCCCCCCACGACTCCGAGGGCCGGTGGGACGACGCCCGCAGGCTCCTCCACGACGCCACGCTGACCACGGCCGACCGGGTCGCCGGACTACTCCTACTCTTCTACGCCCAACGGCTCAGCACGATCAGCAGCCTCACCGTCGATCAGGTCACAGAGGCGAACGACCGGGTTTCGATCCAGATGGGAACCTCCCCGACCATCCTGCCCGAACCACTCGCCGCACTCGTCCTCGACCTGATCGCAACACGTCGCCCCTACACAGTGATCGGACACGCCAACCAGACGCCTTGGCTGTTTCCAGGTCAACGCCCAGGCCAACACATCAGCGCCGACCGACTCGGCCTACGGCTGATCGCCGTCGGAATCCAACCAGGCCAGGCCCGGTCCACCGCCCTGTTCGCCCTCGCCGAAGAGGTCCCGGCCGCGATCCTGGCCCGCATGCTCGGCATCCACATCCAAGTCGCCGTCCAGTGGCAGAAAGCGTCCGCCGGAGACTGGGCCGCCTACGCCGCCGACGTCAGCCGCCGTATCCCGGAGAACCGATGAAGCTCCCCATCACCATCCACCAAGTCGCTGCCGTCCGCTCGTTGATGTCCTGTCAGCGGGGTCTGGCATAGTCCCGGCCATGGAGACCGACGAGTTCTGGACCATCATCGAGACGGCGCGCGCGGCGACGGATACAAGCCCTTCGACGAGGCGTTGACCGACGTCCTGGCCGAACTGCCGTTGGAGCGCATCCTCGACTATGACGAGCGCTTCCACGCGGTCCACGAATCCGTCTACCGCTGGGACGTGTGGGCAGCCTCCTACCTGATCGGCGGCTGGTTCTCCGACGACGGCTTCATCGACTTCCGCGCGGGCCTCATCAGCCTCGGCCGGGAGTGGTTCGAGCGAGTGGCGGCCGCGCCGGACTCCCTCGCCGACCACCCGCTGGTCGACAGCTCCGGCTCCGTCGACGACCTGGAGGAGGCGCTCCTCCAGGAGGATGCCAACTACGCGGCGCTGGGAGCCTATGCCCGGGTCACCGGAGTCAAGGACAGCTACTACGACGCGCAGGAGGCCCGGGCGGCCTCGCGGCCGAAGCGCGAGGACATCGAGCCTGACATGGGCGAGAAGTGGGATTTCGAAGACGACGGCGAGATGCGGCGGCGGCTGCCCCGGCTCGCGGCGCTCTGCCTCGAAAAGGATGACGATGACGAGGAGGGCGACGAGGACTGACGGCAGCCGCCTTGGCTTGTAGCGAGAGGTTCCCGAGATCAGCAGGCCCCGGCCGACAGCACGAACCGCCCCGTGGCCTCGTCCTTCCCGAACGGACGAGGCCGCGACGACAGCCCCCACCGACAGCGGCCCGTACAGATGCGGGAGAAGCCGCAAAGACTGAAAGGCAACACAGTGGCATTGGCCAAGAAGGGTTCCCGCCGCATCGTCGTCGACGGCGTCGAGTACCGCTGGCGGGTGAGCAGGCAACACTTGTGCTGCGACTACGAAGGCAGCACCTTGGGCTACGTGGCGGAGGACGCGACCCGCCCCGGAACGACGCTCGTCGTGGAAACCGGACGGCCGGCCGTCCTCAACCCGGACATGGTGCCGGCTGAGGTCGTCCTGCCGCGGGAAGTCGCCGCAGGCATTCGGGCCGCGCGGTCGAAAGGCTGGACGCCCAACTCCAACGGTTCGCCGTTCAAGCTGCACCTGTTTGCTGCTTGACCGGGCCGTTGCAGTTGCGCCCGTTTCGGTCGTGTCATGCGGCTGTGGCCAGGGAGCGTCCGCCCCAGCGGATGCCCTTCTCACTGCGCACGCGGGCTCGCTCCGCGCGTTGGGCGGCCAGGACGTCGGGGTGGCGGTTGTTGGCGTTGCGCCAACGGAGGTAGGCCTGGCGTTTTCGGGCCAGCACGGTGTGGTTGGGGTGGACCGAATCGCCCATCCAGCTTCCGGATGATCCGGACCCACGGTGGATGTCGCCACCCCGGCTGCGAGCGCCGCCACTCTGAACGCCGCTCAACGCCCAGGAACAGGAGGGCATTGCCGGGTAGGAGCGGCGAGTCACCCCGCCGCTCCCCCCTCAGAACTGTGCGAGCCACTCATCGCGACACACGGCTCATGCAAGCCCCACAGGGCGATTCAGGAGAGCTGTGCTGTGCTCCTGCGTTGGCGGATGAGATATCCGCGGCGACAGGAAGCGTGTACGAGCCGGGTCCCATCATCGTTTGACCGCGAGCCTGGCCTCCCGTGGTGAACGAGGTAGTCGGCCGTGATCGCCTGGCGGGCGATCCGCAGCCACCATCGCTCCCATTGACCCATTTCCAACCTGAAGTTGCAGGTCGTGGGGCTGGCATGGGGCACGGGTAGGGTGCTCGTGCAGGTTGGAGGCGTGATCGCTAGTGTGATGCGCCACAAATCATGAGGGTAAGTTGATACCCTTTTATGGTGTCGCATCCTGGGCCTTCTGCCGTGGTGATCTCGCTGCCTGAGGACGAGCGTGCCGAGTTGCTGCGTCGGGCGGGGTCCTGGGACCGAAGAGCCGCTGAACGGGCCCGGATCATCCTGGCGTGTGCTGACGGT
>NZ_JBFBHW010000093.1:0-13342 GCF_040685395.1 Kitasatospora sp. NPDC088779
ACAGGCGTTCCGGACACGGTCGGTAAACGAGCCCGCGACGCCCTGGTCACAGGCCCAGACGGACATCACGGGCGGCACTACCTGCGGTCGGTAAAGTCGAGCACCAGGGCGCGGACGCCGTGGTCCCGCAGCGAGTCGGCGACCTGCCGGATCAGCTGCGGCAGCGTCATCTTCCGCCGCTCGGTGCTGAAGAAGTTCAGGATCGACTCGCAGAGGCTCTTGGGTGTCGCGGTGACCGGGATCTGGACGAACGCGATCGGCGCGTGCAGGTCCAAGGTGCCCTCGACGCTGGCCGGGTTGAGGTGCTGGTGCAGGTCCAGCCACATGTCCTCGAACGCCGCGCAGACCGAGCTGACCGTGGCGGTCTTCCCGTGGTTGCCCGGACCGCTGACCATGATCCCGGGCAACGTCGGGGAGCCCTGGTTGAGGGCGTTGCCGTGCAGGCGCCGGTTGATCACCCGGGCGACCTTCGCCGACATCGGCGTCTGCTGCAGCGGCAGGTTCACGTTCGTCAGCCGCCGGAACAGGTCCAGGTCCGCGCGCCGTCCGGGCTCGAGCAGCCGCCACTGGGCGGGGGTGATCCGGGGCGGAGGGACGAGCAGGTGGCGGGTGGCGCGGTAGTGCTGCCAGCCCTCGAAGATGTCGCGGTGGGGGCGCGGACGCAGGATCAGCTCCGCGATCTCGGCCCGGGTCGGGACGCCGGCCAGCGGGTCCTCGCTCACATGCTTTCCTTGCTCACATGCTCTCCTTCGAGGGGCGGTCCTGCGGCAGGTCCGTCACCGGCGGCAGCAGGAACAGGCCGCCTCGGCGCAGGGAGTCATGCAGCAGCGGCGGCGCGACCGGTTCGCGTCTCGCGGCGCCCTCGCGGCGCCGGCGCCGCGAGGAGTCGACAGCCCGGGCTGCCTCGGAGGCCTGCCCGCCCGGCGGCGGGGACGGGTCGGCGGCCTTGGCGCGGTCGGCCGCGGCCTGGTCGGCACGGTCGCTCTCGCGCGAGCGGGCCGCGCGGTCGCGCTTGCGCTCCCGTTTGGCCTGCTGGCTCGGCCACTGGTCGACCGGTGTGGTCGCGCCGAGGAGTTCGACCAGCACCGGCAGGAGTTCCTCGTCCGAGCGCGGGGCAAGCTTGCGGGCCCGGACTTCGGCCAGCAGTGCCTCCGCGCTCTTGTCGGAGAAGGCCGGGACCTCGCCCTCGGGCGGCAACCCGGTCCAGCGGAGGGTGTGCCAGGTGTCGTGGTCGACGGGGTCCTGAAAGAAGACCTGGCGCCGGTCGCTGTGGACCATCCACTTGCCGGCGTGCTTGCCGCCGCGCTCGGACGGCAGCAGGTAGCGGGGGTCGTCCAGGACCTCGGAGCGGTAGTAGAGCCCGAGGATCTGGACCCCTCGGCGCGGGTGGATCTTGACGTGGTGCTTGCGCAGGACCTTGTAGTAGGACTGCGGCTCGGGGATCTGCAGCGACCATCCGCCCTGCTGCATCGCCGCCGCGAACAGGGAGTTGGGGCTGTGGCCCTCGCCAGGGCCCCAGCAGGGCGCGTACTCGCCCAGGATCCGGTTCTGCCAGACCTTTTTACCGACCGTGGTTTGTGCTGTTCGTGATGTCTGTTCGAGCCTGTGGCGTGGACGTCGCGGGCTCGTTTACCGACCGAGTTCAGGACGTTCCTCATGTTCTGGGGTCGGTACGGAGGACGAATGGTGCGGCACCTGGTGGTCGGGGACTTGAGGGTCCAGCGGATCGAGCGGAGGGGCGGGAGAAGGTCGTGGACCGTCGTCTGGCCCGAGGGCACTCTCCACGCCGAAGCGGACAGGTTCCTGCGCGTCCATGACGGCTCGGGCACGCAGAAGACTTACGCGTACTACCTGGTGGATCATCTGCGGTGGCTGGAGCGTGAGTGCCTGGCCTTCGACAAGGTCGTGCTGCGGGACCTTGAGCGCTACATGGGCGTCATTGGCGCCGAGGTTCACATGCCGCTCGGAGAGCCGTGGCGGATGGGCAAGCGCCCCTACGGCCGGTCCGCGCTGTCGACTGCGGCGTCCTGCCTGAAGGGCTTTTACCTGCACCAGTCCTCTCTCGGCGTCAACGTGGACCTGGGTGGGAAGCTCGACGGCACGCGGTTGCCGTCGCGGGTGGACCGGCACCGCTCGCTCCTGGGGCACGTGAAGACCGCGATGCCGGCGAACCCGCTCTCGCCGAAGGGACCGCACCGCCGGCATCCGAAGATGCTGCCCGACGGCGCGAGGGAGAAGTTGCTGGCGACGGTGAACTCGGCCCGGGACCGGATGGTGGTGACCTGGCTGGCCGACGGCGGGCTGCGGATCGGGGAGCTCTGCGGGCTGCACCTGGTCGACCTGCACCTGCGCGAGAACGCGGGCTGCGGCGAGTGCCGCGCCCCTCACCTGCACGTCTGCCACCGGCCCGGCAACCCGAACCGGGCCGAGGCCAAGACCAAGCACCCCTGGCGGGTCGAGCACGGGACGGTCACCGGCGGGCTGATCAAGCGGGTCAGTCCGGCGATGGTGCACTCCTACTTCGAGTACCTCACCAGCGAGTACCCGCGCGAAGCCAGGCACGGCATGCTCCTGGTCCAGTTGCACGGGACTCACGTCGGGCAGCCGTGGGCACCGGTCGGGGCCCGCCGGATGCTCGGCCGGGCCGGGAAACGCGCCGGCCTCGGGCTGGTGAAACCCCATGCTTTCCGCCACACGTTTACTTCCGCGGTCCTCGACGCCGCCGACGGCAACCTGCTGATCGCCCGGGACGCCGGCGGCTGGGCCTCGGCTGCCACGGTCGACGAGGTCTACGGACACGTCGACGTCCACGACCCAGCCTTCGACTCCGCTCTGCGCGCGGTCTGGGGTGAGACGCGGTGACCACGACTGTTTTGGTCCCGGTGCGGGACGGCCGGGAGGGCCGGGACCGGTTGGAGATCATGACCGCGCTGGTCAGCTCTCCGTCCTTCGACGCCGTGTTCCGCTCGGTGATCGTCGAGATCCCTCCGGATCACCCTGTCTACCGATGGGTCTGCCTGGTCACCGACTGCGAGCGGCCGAAGATGGGCCGGGGCGATCTCTGCGGCGCCCACGAGACTGCATGGCGTCAGGTCCGCGCCGAGGGGTCCCGAGCGGAGTTCCTGCGCACGACCGATCCGATCGGGCACGGCGAGGAATTGCGCGAGCGACCGTGCCGGCTCTGCCCCGGGCGGCCCGCGCGACAGCTGACCCTGGAACTGTGTCATCACCACCAGTTCAGCTGGTATCATCACCGCGACCGGCACGGCGACGCCGCCGATTTCGACACCTGGTTGGCCAAACAGCTGCCCAGGCCCGGATACGGACGCTGCAAAGCCGTGGTCTGCCCTGACCTGGCGGAATCGCCGCTGGGGCTCTGCTATCGGCACCACCGGCGCTACCGCAGGGAGGGAGGGCCGGGCGGGGCCATGCTCCCAACGCAGTGGGGCAACCGTTACGAGCGGGTCGGCTTGCCGGTGCCAGTCATCTACGACAACGAGTCGGACTTCCGGTGGTGGTGCTCAAGGACAGCGCCGGTATCTAGACCAGGGCAGGTCAACCTCCGCGGCCTGCACGCGCTCCTGAGGGCCGAGATCCAGTGGGGGCTGTCCGTCCATGCCCGTGGATCGGGCAGGCGCTGGGAACTCACTCATATCCAGGGCCTGGCGGACTACTGCCGCGAGCACGGGCTTCATTCGCTCACCGACCTGGCCGCCGACGGCCTGGACGCGGAGAAGGAGAAGGGCCTGCTGAGCACCGCCGGCCGGGATGCCGCCTACCTCGCCCGGACCCTCATCGACCTGCTCACCCCGCTCTATGTGACGCCGGATCAGACCCGCGAGCAGGGCTACCTGAACACCGAGCACTTCGGCCGGCGGCTGAACAACCGGTCGCCGCACATGGACCTGACCTCGATATCCCAGCGTTGGCTCCGCGACCTGGCCTGGGATCACTTCGCCGCGATACTGCGCTCGCCGAGCTGTCCGCGCTCAGGTCACACCTTCGACGGCACCCGGCGGGCCTGCATCGAGCTCAGCGCCTTCCTGGAGGTCCGGGCCCCTGGCGGCGGGCATGACCCAAAGCTCCTTCGGCCGGAGCACGTCCACGAATTCGCCGCCGACCAACGGCTGCGGGAATTGGACGGGCTGCCGTCCCTGGGAATGAAGGGCCTGCACGGGAAGCCGTCCATCGTGACCGCCTACACCCGCCAGATGGTCTTCACCCGCACCCGGCGGATCCTCCTGGAAGCCCTGGAATCCGGCGAGGCCGAACGGCTCGGCCTCGACCGAGCTTTCGTCACCGCCATGCCCTCTCCGGGAAAGATCATCACCCGGACGCGAAGCCCATTCTCCGACGAAGTCGCCCAGGCCCTCGCCGCCGAGACGAACCTGCTGACGCTCGCCGCCTCCCACGACCCGGCCGACCGCGGGCTCCGCGACGCCTGGGAGACCATCGTCGTCACCGGACGGCGCTGCAGCGAGGTGATCAAACTGCGTCTGGACTGCCTGGGCCGCTACGGCGGGCTCCCCATGCTCTGGCACGACCAGACGAAGGTCGGCAACTACGACGCCGCGATCCGTATCCCCGAACAGCTCCACCAGCGGCTGGAAGGCCGGCAACGCAAGACCCTGGCATTGTTCGCCGCTCGCCACAACCGCCCACCGACCCCGGAGGAGCGTGCCCACCTGCCGCTTTTCCCCAGTAACCAGCGCAACAGCGACAGCCGCCGACCCCTGTCCTACCAGTGGTTCCACCGGGGCTTCAAGGCATGGATCAACGACCTCGACATCGGCCGGTGGGTTCCCCATCAAGCTCGGCACTCTCTGGCCACCAGCCTGCTGCGAGCCGGAGCGAGCCTGACCCACATCCGCCGCTACCTCGGCCAGGTCTCCGGGAGAAGGCCCTGGCTGGCCTCGGCCTCCTCAACGACGCGCTGGCCCTGGACCTGCGCAAACCCCAGGACTACTTCCACCGCGTCTGGTCCACCGCCTTCCGCGCCGCTGACCTCGCCGAAGCCGGCCACGACGAGCACAGCCAGGCTGAGACCAGCACCGACGAACAGGAATGCGCGTGACCGCAACCGTCCCCGAACCTCGCACGGCCGCCGCTCTCGCGGCCCGCCGACGCGGCACTGACGCCGCCCTCGTGCGCGTCCGCGATGCGATCACCCGGCTCCGCCGCGAGAAGGCCCAGGTCAGCATCGCCGCGGTCGCCCGCCGCGCGAACGTCTCCCGCACCTTCCTCTACGACCACCCCGAGGCCAGGGCCACGATCGCCGCGGCCATGACCGAGACCGGAGAGCGCCGGGCCCAGTTGCTCGCCGACCAGGACCAGGAGGGCGAGGCGATCTGGCGCGAGCGGGCACTGAACGCTGAGGACGGCCTCAAGGCCGCCCACGCCGAGATCCTCGCCCAGCGCACCCGCATCGGCGAACTCCTCGGGCAGGTCCGCGACCTGGAATCCGAGTGGACCCAAGGCGCCGTCCAACGGATCACCACCGAGAACACCACCCTCAAGCAACGCGTTCGCCAGCTCACCGCCGACAACCGCACCCTGGATGAACGCCTCAAGGCCGCCCGTTCAAACCTGCGGTTCCAGGACCGTCGCGTTGCCGACCTCGAAGCCCAACTCCTCGACCCACCCGTCGGAAAGTAGCCCGGCAATACCCGGGCCGAGGGGCGCGATCATCATCAGGTGACCGGACCTCTCGGCCCGGACCAGAGCGATCGACGGTCGGCCAGCCGGGCCGCGGGACGCAAGACTGACTGCAGAGGGTGTCGCCGAGAATCAGAAGCAGAGGATCCGGTGGGTTGGGGCAAGCTACTCTCGACGCCTGGCCGTAAGGCATGATCCGGGCATGGCAGAAGCAAAGCTGGATCAGCTGGCGCGGTTGTGGGACGAGTTCAGGGCCTTGCCTTTCCCTCCGGGCTTCTACCAGCGAGAGCCCGAGGGTGAATGCATGGTGATGATGGACACGGCGCTCGCCGGCTGTGTCTCCTCAGCCATGGACGGCTCTTTGGATGACCGACGCCGAGACATTCTGCAGGCGCGCACGGGGGTCCTTGGAGGGATCCTTCCGTCCATTGGTGATGACGAGTACGCAACCAAGTACTTCACTCACTTGCACGAGATGGCCGCGCTGGCGCTCCAGCTCGACAATGCTCGAAGCGCATAGTGCCCGTCAGGCGGCGTCGGCGTCGGCTAACGGATCTGACATATCATCAATGATCCGGCGGTGAACTCTTGCCCCGGGCCTGCCTGTCCAGGTGCTCGATCAACCGGGTTTCACTCCGCTCAAGATGCTCCCGCTGGTCGTGAGGCAGCGATGCCAGCGCGTCAACGAGAACTCGCTTCCGGGGAACGTGAACCATCGCGCCGGAGTAGATCCGGCAGCCGGAACACCATGCGAACCCGATGCATCGCTCGAACATGGACGACTCAGGCGGATAGAAGCGGTACTGGTAGGAACGGACAAGCGTCCCGCAAGCGGCGCAGATCCGCTGGTCCCCGTCGGAAACCGTCTCCCAGGTCCCGACCTTGCGCCAGTGCCGCCGCTCAGCCGGTGCTCTTCAAGTCGTCATGGCGGAGCATTCTTCCTCATGACGAGCACTCCCGGCATCAGCCCTGGTTACTGCAAGCGGCTCTGTACGTCCACTCGTACATACCTCTGTACTTCAACTCGTACGCCGACATCTCCCGTCGATTACATGTACGCTACGTATCACCGCAGGTCGAAGGCCATCTATGGACTCCCGCGGTCGGTAAACTTCGCGACAAGCCACTCGTCCAGGAATTCCTGGATTTCCAGCATCGACCACAGTGGTTCGTCCTCCACGCCTCGGCCGCGGTGTTCGGCGGTGCGGCCGAGATAGCCGGGGATGAACTGGCAGAACAGGGTGGCCACTGATTCAAGCGTGCGTTCGATGTGGGGCTTCTCCGCTGGGGAGCGTGGGTGGCAGGGTTGGAAGGTGATCTCCAGGGTGCGGCAGGCGGCGCGGAAGTTGTCCGAGATGAACGCCTTGCCCCGGTCACAGACGATCGTCTCGGGAATGATCACCGGCCGGGCGGCGGCGTGTTCGAGGCGCTCGTCCAAGGACAGCAGCCTGCGATGCGGCAGCACCGAGCGGGACATCGCCAGCGCCTGGGCCCAGCCCGGCCGCATCGGCTCCGGGGTCAGCGCGCGGGCCAGCAGAAGCGAGGCGTCCACCGACTTGGTGGTCGGCCGCACCACCGCGGCGGCGATGGTGCGGGTGGCAACGTCGACCAGCCCGGTGAGCTCGACGCGACCGGGAACCCCCTCGTCCAACCTCACCAGCACGTCCAGCGGGGTGGAGTCGATCTGCATCAGCTCGCCCGGGGCCGCGACCGACTCGTAGCGGAACGGCCCCTCGGGCTGGTCGGCCAACGAGCGGCGCGTGCGGGCCGATCCGGTGACGTGGACGCCGTGCGACAGCTTGTCGAAGAGCCGGTAGAACGTGGCCCGCGACGGCATCCCCACCGCGCCCTGGCCGTGTTCGGCGTCCAGGATCCGCTCGGTCCGCCAGCGCGCGTACTCGATCGTGCGGGTTGAGGCCGAGACGCTCTCGCTGATCGCCTGGCGGATCGCCGCCACCAGCCGCGGATCGGCCCGGCCGAGGAGCGAGGCGTGCGGGGCGAGCCGGCGGTCCACTACCGCCGCGATTCCGCCGGCCTCGTACTGCTGGCGCTTGCGCTTCACCGTCCGTGAGGTGACCTCTTCGCCCAGCGCGGTCAGCTCGGCGGCCTTCGCCCGCTCGCGTTCCGCCAGCGAGCGGCATGCCGGGTCGTACTCGGGCTTGACCCCGCTCCCGGCCGGGGCGTCGGGCGGCAGGCCGGTGAGGAGTTCGACCAGGTGCCGCTGCCACCACAGCGCGCGCTCGGCCACCGGCCTGGGCAATGTGTCCAGCAGCGCGGCCGAGCCCAGCGCGGTGCGGTTGCCGGCCCCGAGCACCGTGAAGTCCTCCGCAGACTGCAGGTGGACCTGGTCGACGAGCATGCCGATCCCTTGGGCGTCGGCCAGCCGGACCCGCATCCCAGTCAGGCCGACCACCGTGTAGGTGTGCTTCTGAAATCTGATTCGGTCGCCGAGCCGCAGCTGCCCGGGGCGCGCGGATTTCACGGTCGTTCCCGGGACGCCAGGTGCACCAGTGTGACGGTGCCCAGTGGGGCCGTCGTCAGGTCCGCCGTCAACTCGTGCCGCCAGAGCAGGTGGTAGAGCACTGTCAACACGGCCAGCCGGTCCCCGACCCGCTCAGCCCCCGCAAGCAGGGGCAGCGGATCGGTGAAGACCTCCCGCAGCCGGTCGACCACCGGCGCGCGATGGCAGCGGCGGTGCCGGTAGCGGGCCAGCCAGCGCAGGTTCGCCCGGTAGGGCTGGTTCAGGTCGCCAAGGTGGCGGAACTGCCAGCCCACCGCCTCGCAGATTCGTGCGGTGAACGCGAAGACCTCGGCGGTGGCCTCATCGACCAGGTCCTCCGGTCGCACGTCGACAACGACACCCGTGTCGTCCAGCAACCGGGCGAAGTAGTCCGGGGTATGTCGGCGCTCCCGCTCCCCGTCCGTCCAGGCGAGGCGGAAGGGCTGTGAGGCCAGCGCGACGACAGCGGGATCGAAGTCCAACGCCATCGCCGCGTCCCTCTCCGCCCACGGCTCATAGCCCACCTGGGTCCGCGAGGTCGCCGCCCAGTACTCGCCGGTAAAGTTCTTCTGCCCCTTGAACGAGGCGAACGGCCTTACTGGCACTGCCAGTTCGAAGGGCTCCGCCCACCAGCACGTTAACGGGCCGGAACGCTCGACGCCGTCGGCGTCGATGAACCCGACCTCGACGCCCGAGGCGTACTCCCGGGCAACGGCCACTGCTGCGGCCCCGTCCACGAACACCTCCGCCCTGCCGGGAGCCCCCCGTCACTGCGAGGGTGCAGCACCCTGCGGGCCACCATGGCCGAGAGCCGGAGACGTCACGCGAAAGGGTGACAACCCGCCTCAAACCGTGTCGGCAACGAGGACGATTCCGGATGCACTGGTGTCCGGCCCGATCTGCCGGGGGTCAAGGCTCGATTCCGCAGCGACGGTAGGCGCGTCGCAGTCGCCCCAAGTAGCCGCCCAACTGCTGGCCCTGTCGTCTTCGGGGTCGAGGTCTTCGGGCTTCCCTGGGATGCCGAACGCATCCAGAAGGCGGCGCTCGACGCCAGAAGGCTCGCCCAGTGCCAGCTCAGGGCACTCGGCAATCCACCGCCTGATGACGGCACCGCCTTCGGCGATCAACCATGCCTCGCCGTCGTTCTGCTCGCTATGGAAGTAGGCCTGAGCTCGTCCAAATTCCGAGCTCAGTTGTTGGCACAGGTCCGTGACGAGGTCGGTGCGCGTCGGATAGGGCAGTCCGCACCATGCCCCAACGATCAAGGTCCATCCCTCGATTGCTGGGGTGATCACGACTGTTGAGAATCGCTCCTCGCCGCTGTGCGCAACCTCGTCGATGAGATCGACACCGTCCGCCCAGGTTGTGGCGCGCACGTTCCTGAGGCCAAGTTGCGCGACAAGATCGGCTTGGTCGGCGCCATGGACCGCGATCCACGAGAGCCAGCATGCGCGTATCGCCAAGGGCGAGTCGGAGGTCTCCACGACCGCCACCATAGTGTCCCGTCTCAGTCGATCTGGTCCCTGTCTCAGGTGATCTGGTCCGATTCGCTCGTCGTCTCAGATGATCTGGTCCGGCGGGGTCTACTGTTGTCCGGTCTCACCAGACCTGGTGGTGTCTCACTCGTCTCAGGTGGCAGTCGGCCGATTCGCGGCGCGCGTGGCCGACCGTGCCCGGTTTTCACCTTTCAGGGTGGATTGAGTCTCATCTGATCTGGCTGGTCTCACCGGACCCGTGATGGTCGTCCCATGGACAGGACGCACGCACGTTCCGATGAGGCCCTGCTGGAGGTGGCGGGCTTCGATGTGGCCTGGGTGGAAGCCGGGACCGAGGTCCGGCGGCCGTTGAGGGACGCGGTGGGGATCGCGTTCGAGGACGTACAGCCGGTACGTGACTTTCCGTCGTACCGAGGCCAGCGGCATTTCCCGGGGTTGTACTGGTCGGCGACGACGGGCCGACATGTGGGGTTCGAGTCGTGGTTGGAGCGGGACCACGCGATGCTGCTCGACTTCGACCCGCACGTGACCGGGTTCGCTTCGCAGCCGTTCTGGCTGTGCTGGCGCGATGAGACGACCCGGAAGGGACGGTCACACGCGCCGGACTACTTCGCGCGGGCCGCCGACGGAACGGGGCTGGTGGTCGACTGCCGTCCGGTCGACCGGGTCGACGATCGCTCCGCAGTGGCGTTCGCGGTGACGCGGCAGGTCTGTGAGGCGGTGGGCTGGGCCTATCGACTCGTCGGGGCGCTTGATCCGGTCCGGGTGGCGAATCTGCGCTGGCTCGCCGGCTATCGGCATCCACGGCACGCGGCCGCGGATGGGACGGTCACCGCGGTACGGGCGGCGTTCGCGGTTCCTTCGCCCTTGATGGCCCAGGCCGCGACGGTCGGGGACCCGATCGAGGTGCTGCCGGTGGTGTTCCACCTGTTGTGGTCCGGGGTGCTGGGGGCGGACCTGTCCCGTCCGTTGGGTGATCTGACGCTGGTCGAGCGGAGGTACGGGCGATGAGCGGGCTGCTGCCGCGCGGGGTGCTGGGTGTCGGAGACCGGGTGAGGTTCGAGGGCAGGGTTCATTCCGTCGTCGGGCTGGCGGGAACGATGGTCCGTCTCGTCGACGATCACGGGGCGGCGAGCCTGGTCGTGTTCTCCCATCTGATGGCCTCTGACGGGTTCGCGTTGCTGGACTCCCAGCCGGGGGCACCGGGACTGCCGCCGTTCGGACTGCTGGACACCGTTCCTGAACCCGCGCTGCGGCGGGCGAAGTTCTTCGAGCGACACCTGATCGAGGTGGAGACCGGTCTTCTGCCGGACGCGCCACCGGGGTCCAGTCCGCGTCCGGAGTTCGACCCGAAGTGGCGCAAGCTCAGTGAGCGCATGGTGGCCAAGGCCGAGGAGCTGACGGTGTCGGGCACGCCGGTTTCGGACCGGACACTGTTCCGGTTGCGGGGTCTGTGGCGTGAGCAAGGGGTCTGGGGGCTGGTGGACCGCCGGGTGATGCGCGGCTCCCGGCCCGGAGGCAATGCCGACGAACGGCTGGTCGCTGTCGTGGTCGAGGTGCTGGCCGCACAGGAGAGCCTGTCGACGGGCACCCGCAGCCGGGTGATGCGCCGAGTCGAGCGGCTCGTGGCCGAGCGACACGGCCAAGGAGTCGTCGAGATCCCGTCGCGGGCGACGTTCTACCGCCTGATCAAGGAACTCGACGAAGGCAAGCACTCCTTCGGGGCAGCGACCACCCGCCGGTCGCAGGGCCGGCGTCCGCAGGAGCCGTTCACGCCGACGATGGCCGTCCGGCCCGGCGAGGTCGTCCAGATCGACACGACGCCGCTGGACGTGTTGGCGGTGCTGGACGACGGGGTGACCGGTCGGGTCGAACTGAGCATCGCGGTCGATGTCGCCTCACGGACCATCTGCGCGGCAGTCCTGCGTCCGGCCGGGACCAAGGCGGTCGACGCCGCCCTGCTGCTGGCGCGGACCCTGGTCGCGGAGCCGATGCGGCCCGGGTGGGCGGAGGCGTTGCGGATGTCCGCGTCGCTGATCCCGCACGCGCGGCTGATGAGCGTCGACGCCCGCTTGGAGCACGCCGCCGCCAAGCCGGTCATCGTCCCGGACACCATCGTGATCGACCACGGCAAGGTCTTCATCTCCGAGACCTTCACCGCGGCCTGCCGCACCCTGGGCATCTCGGTCCAGCCCGCCCGGCCAGCCACGCCGACCGACAAGGGCATCGTCGAGCGGACGTTCTCCTCGATCAACACCCTGTTCTGCCAGCACGTCGCCGGCTACGTCGGCTCCAACGTCACCCGGCGAGGCCAGGACGTCGAAGCCGTCTGGACGCTGCGGGAACTGTCCGAGCTGTTCGAGGAATGGCTGATCGCCTGCTGGCAGAGGCGGCCCCACGAGGGCCTGCGCAGTCCGTTCCTGCCGAACAAGGCCCTGTCGCCGAACGAGGTCTACGCCCTGCTGGTGGCCCGCGCCGGGCACCTGCCGGTCTGCCTGACCGGCGACGACTACATCGAACTGCTGCCGGTGGAATGGCGGAGGATCAACGACTACGGAATCGTGATGGACTACCGCACCTACGACTGCCGCGAGTTGGGCCCCTACCGCCGCCAGCCCTCCGGCGTCCCGGTCAAGGGCGACCTCTGGGAAGTCCACTACGACCCCTACGACCTGTCCCACGTCTGGGTACGCGACAGCAGGGCAGGCGGATGGATCACCGCCCCATGGACCCGGCTGGGCACGGTCTCCGCGCCGTTCGCGGACTTCACCTGGCGCCACGCCCGCTCCCTGCTGGCCGCCCGCGGCGGGGACGACACCGACGAACGGGCCATCGCGGCCGCGGTCGAGGACCTGCTGACCCGCGCCGGAACCGGACCGGACCGCAAGGTCGCCGCCCGCACCCGCGCAGCCACCGCCCTTTCCGCCCGGCCGGGCATCGAAGCGCCGCCAGCCCCCGAACACGACACCGACCCGGCGCCGGAAGCAGTCCTTGGCGAGGTCGTCCCGTTCGGGGTGTTCGACGCCTTCACCGACGGGAGCCGCGCATGACGCACCCGCCGCAGCCGGAGGAAGTCGACCACCCGCTGACGACGAAGGAGGGCTGGTCCGCCTTCGTCAACGAGATGCCCGCGCCACCTGTCGTGCTGCCGCCCGCCGCCCTCCAGCGGCTGACCGAGGCCGAGCGCGCGGACTACGACGCGGCCCGGGAGGACTACCACGCCCAGTTGGTGATCGTCTCGACGCCGACCATCCGCCACGTCGCCGCCACCGGGCGCAAGCGCATCCTGCTGAACCGGCACCAGCACTCGGCCCGGCGCGGTCTGATCGTCTCCGGCCCGGCGGGCACCGGCAAGACCACCGCCATCACCCAGCTGGGCAAGAACTACGAGCAGTTGACCCGCTGTCGCGGCGCCCTCTCGCCCCAGGCGCTGCCGGTCCTCTACGTCACCGTCCCGCCGGCCGCCACACCCAAGATGCTCGCGATCGAGTTCGCCCGGTTCATCGGGCTACCGCTGCCGTCCCGGTTCAGCCAGGTCGAGGTCACCAACAGGGTCTGCGACCTGCTCTGCACCCTGGGCTGTCGACTTGTCCTCATCGACGAACTGCACAATCTCGACATCCAGACCCGGATCGGCGCCGAGGCGTCGGACCAGATCAAGTACCTGTCCGAGCGCATCCCCGCCACATTC
>NZ_JBFBHW010000094.1:0-9882 GCF_040685395.1 Kitasatospora sp. NPDC088779
GAGTTGTCGCGGGCGACGGGTCGTGAGGTGCGGTTCGAGGCGGTGTCGGAGGCGGCGTACCGGGGGGTGTTGGAGGAGGCGGGTCTGCCGGGGGACTTCGCGGAGCTGTTCTCGGTGATCCTGGACGGTCGTAACGCTTCGTTGGGGGACGGGGTGCGGCGGGCGTTGGGGCGTGAGCCGCGGGACTTCGCCGACTTCGCCCGCGAGGCCGCCGCTTCGGGCGTGTGGAACGTGTGATCCGGCTCGCCGGTGGCGGCCCGAACAGGCCGCCACCGGGCGGGCGTCGGTCGTGTATCCGGACATAACAGTGGAGGTTTGGCCATGTCGGACGGCAAGCAGGTCTGGTCGAGTGAGCAGGGCGTGGGCGCGCTGCCCGGGCACATCCGGGGCTTCGGGCTGATGCACGTGGCGATGCGCCGGGACGCCGCGCGGCTGAGCGCGGCCGCCGCCCGGGGTTCGTCCGCGGGCGGCTGGGGCCCCGCGGCGGCCCTGGCGGACTGGTTCGGCCGGCTGCGGGCCGTCATCGACTGGCACCACCACAGCGAGGACGAGATCCTCTGGCCCTTCCTGCGCGAGCGGCTGGCCGGCTTCGACGGCGGCGGCATCCTGGAGCAGGACCACGAAGCGCTCGACCGGACGATGCGCCGGGTCGCGGACGTGCTCTCCGCCCGCCGGATCGCCGAACTGCCCGAGGCCGCGGCGGGGTTCGAGAACCTGATCCGCGAGCACCTGGGGCACGAGGAACCGGTGGTGTTCCCGGCGATCGCGGGCCTGCCGGTGGACGAGTACCTGCGGGTGGAGCGGCGGATCATCCAGAGCGCGCCGGGGCAGGTCATGACGTACCTGCAGCCGTGGATGTTCGACGGCGCGGACGCGGCGTCCGTGCGGGCCGTGTCGGCCACCATCCCGGGCCCGGTGCGGCTGATCGGCCGTACGGTGCTGGAGCGCCGGTACCGGCGCACCCTGAACCCGGTTCTGTGACCGCGGGCCCCTTTCCAACTCCCCTGGACTCCTCCCGGCACTCCTCGCGGCACTCCTCCCGGCACCCGGCACTCTCCGGTGCCGCAAGTGTCGTCGCGCGTAGCGGGGTTCCGGTTGTCGCGGTTCCGTTGCGGGTGGCACCGCACGGTGGGTGGTGTCGTTCGTTCCGCTGTTCGCCGGCGCCGCGTCCTGCGGGGCCGGGAGAGTGAAAAGGGGTCCTGTGATGCGTTCGGATCAGAGGTCGGCACCGGTGTCGTACGCGGTCCCGTCGGCCATCGGCGGTGTGCGGCCGGGGAGTTCACCGTACGGCGGAACCGCCGGGCAGGGCCGCGCCGCCGGGCCCGTCCTGGCGGGCGCCACCATCGCGATGGGCCTGATGGCGGGCCTGTTCTTCGCCTTCGACGTGTCGGTGATGCCCGGCCTCGCGGCCGGGGACGACCGGACGTACGTGACGGCGATGCAGCACATCAACTCGTCGATCGAGAACGGGATGTTCGGCCTGGTCTTCGTCGGAGCCTTCGCCGCCACCGGCGTGGCGGCCTGGCTCCAGCACAAGGCCGGCCGGCGCCAGGCGGCGCTGTGGGCGGCCGGGGCGACGGTGCTGTACGTGGTGGCGCTGATGGTCACGATGGGCGTCAACATCCCGCTCAACAACGAGCTGGCGGCGGCCGGCGACCCGTCCCAGATCCACGACTTCGCCGGCGTGCGCGCCAAGTTCGAGGGCACCTGGGTGGCCGCCAACATGCTCCGCACACTGCTCTGCACGGCGGGCCTGGCGGCCCTGAGCCGCTCGTTGGTCCTGCACGGCCGGTTCAGCCGCCTGGGCCGCTGAGCGGCCCGGTCGCGCGCCGCAGGGCTGCGCGGCCGCGGGGATGCCCGTCCGCCTCGTGCGGGCGGGCGTTCGTGCGTTTCGGGTGCGGCGGGCCTGCTGCCCCCGGGCTCGATGGCGGGGCGCCCGAGTGCGCCGGGGCGTGCGCCGGTGCGCCGGGCCAGTGCTGTCGGTCAAGTCGCCTGGGACGTCCTGGACTTGGCGATCCGGGGGCTATGGGTGGAGCATGGGCGGGCCCGGTCGTTGCGGCGCGCTTGCGCCGTTGCCGGGCCGTACGGTGGTCGGCGTGTCCGGTGAGCTGGAGAGGGGGCGGGGTCTGTGGTGGCGGTGATACGTCCGTACCTGATCCGGGGGAGAGCGGTTCCCCTGGCCAGATATCTGGCGGAGGAGGACATCGAGGGTCTGGTGGCGTGTTCGTGCATCGGGAACGAGGTCACGATCGACCTCGTGGACACCCGGATCCTGGTGACCCTGGCCGACGTGGCGGGGGCGGTGCGGCTGAACTTCGACATGGTCCAGGACGGTCCGGCCAAGGCGCGTTCCTGGTCCCGGCGCCTGCCGGGCGACGCGGGGCCGGGCGAACTCGCGGCGCGGATAGCCGTGGACGTGCGGACGCTGGCCCGGGAACTGGCCCCGCTGCGGCGCAACCCCCCTCGCAGGCCGGGAGAGGGCGGGCGGTAGGGACGGCCGGCCCCGGGCCCGGCAGCGCCGCGCTGCCGGGCCCGGGGCCGTCGCCGTGGTGGACGCGCGTCAGAGCGTCACCAGCCAGGACAGGCTCCCGGTCAGGTGCTCGCGCAGCGCCGGGTCGGCCACCGCCGGGGTGGGGTCGGTGGCGACGGCCGTGAGCAGGTGCGGCCGGGAGCGGGGTCCGCCCGGGTGGAGGGCGGCGAGGTCGGGCGCGGTACGCCCGCGCTGTCCGGGCAGCTCGCGTCCGTCCAGGAACCAGCGCAGCCGGGTGCCCGGGACGGGCAGGTCGACGGTGAGGCGGCTGGCGGAGGTGAGCCGGGTGGCGGTGGAGACGGGACTCGTCAGCGGGGTCGCGTGACGGTAGAAGCCGGCGATCATCGCCTCCCGTCCGGGCAGGTTGAACTCCCGCCCGAGCGAGCGCATGATCGAGTTCTCGGTCGGCCGGTACAGCCCTGTCGGGTAGTAGCCGCCGCCCTCGTACGCGCCGACCGTCCCGCCGTCGGGTGACGTCCGGCCGAGCCAGCGGGACCACTTGGTGCCCTGGGCGCGCATCCGGTCGGCGGTCAGCGTACTGATGTTGGCCTCGGCCGGCTCCGCGCCCTGGTAGGTGCCCTGGCCGTCGTACGCGTACTCGTCGGCGAGCTTGCCCAGCGAGTGCCCGGTCTCGTGCACCGCGATCTGCCCGGACTTCGCGTTGCCGCCCGCCACGGTGGCGATGCCCTCGTAACCGAGCGGGGACTTCACGTCGTTGTAGCCCGCGCCGCCGTACTTGGTGCTGTTGGCCACCACGATCACCAGGTCCGCCTGCGGGGCCTTGGCCGCGTAGCGCTCGACCGCCTTCTCGTCCACGCAGAGCAGCCGCTCCACCCCGTCGCACCAGAAGTACGAGCCCAGCGCGGTGTGCCGGACGGTCGTCTGGTCCGGATCCCCGGAGACGCCCGACTCGGGCGAAACGGCCGACACCGCCCAGACGTTGAACAGGTTGCGGTAGGTGGCGTACGGCTCGACGGCGGTGATCTCGCGCCACTTCTCGGCCGCGTCGCTGCGGAACTTCTCCTGTTCCTGCGTCGCGTAGCCGTCGCCGATGACCACCACGTCGAGCTTGGCGGCCGGATCGCCGTTGCGCACCAGCGCGGTGACGTCGCCGTCGTCCTGGAGCGGGGCCACGCCCTGGGCGCGGGAGCCGGCCGTGTACGGGGAGCCGCCGGGGACGAGGGCCCGGGAGATGCCGCCGTCCTCGCCGAACACCTCGACCGGGTGCCGGCCGTCCGCCGGAGCGGCTATGGGGACGGCGCCCGTCGTGGGTCCGGGCGGGGCTCCGGGTGCGGCGAGCGCGGGGGCGCCGCCGAGGAGGGCCGCGGCCAGGGCGGCGGTGAGGAGGGTTGCGGCGGTTCTGGTCCTGCGGCTCCTGGTACTGCTGGGCATGGGTGGCCTCCCCGGTGGTGGCGTGAGCGGGAGGTGGCAGCCTATTTCCCATGTTGAGAACCTGACAACCTGTGAGGGGCATTCCGGATCCGCTCCGGGCCGCTACTCCGCGGACATCCCGCTGATGACGGAGACCGCGAGCAGCCAGGCCAGGACGGCCAGGGTCACGGTCACGGGCAGCGGCCAGTCCATCAGGAGGAGCATGGCGGCACCCACCAGCGTGGTGACCGCCACGGGTACGGACATCCCGGCCGAGATCCACCAGGAGCGCACGTTCGGCCCGAGCAGGCCGCCCGTGATCAGGGCCGTGCCCGCGCCGATCAGCAGCGCCAGCTTCAGGATGGCCAGCCACAGGGTGTGCGGATTGCGCGCCCGGTGCCCCTGGTGGTCGACCTCGACCACCTGGCCCCTCCAGACCGTCAGGTTCACGACCGTGTCGATCCGCACGTCGTCGTAGAACGCCTCCCCGACGTCGTAGGTGTCGGTCGGAGCCTTCTCGCGGGCCACGGTCAGGGTGTACGAGGTCGAGTCGCCGTCCCGCTCCGCCGCCCTCTTCGTCACCCGCCCGCTCTCCCGCAGCGTGCAGTCCACCCCGGGCCCGATCGCCGGAGCGCCGCAGACCGGGGCGCCGCGGTACGCCCACCCCTCGTGGTACGCGCCGACGAACCGCGCGAACCCGAGGCCGACCGCGGACAGTCCGAGCAGCATGAGCAGGGCCTGCGCCACGACCCGCGGCGTCAGCGCGGTGGCCCGCCCGCGCGGCCGGGCGTCCTGCGGGCCCGGCGGCTTGCCGAACAGCGTCATCGGACTCCCCCTCGTCTGGACGTCGGTCGCCATGCGGGCCGACGCCCCGGCACGCCGTGGGCCGCTCCGGGGGCGGCACGGACTTGGATGATGCCAGGGACGCGTGCGGGGCGGGAGGAACCCGGCACCGCTGTAACGGACTTGTGCCATGCCGGGGGTGCGGGAGGTACGCCGGTGACCGCGTGTTTTCGGTCGTTCCGGGCACGGGCGGACAACCCCTCGGCCCCTCCGCCCGGGCGGGTCCCCCGATCCCGACCCGGACCCCGACCCTGGCCCCGACCTCTCCCGGGCCGGTTCCCGGTCACGCGTCCCAGGTGACCGGGAGGCTCTTCACCCCGTAGATGTCCGCGGCCTCCGGCCGCAGGCCGACCTCCTCCGCCGGTACGGCCAGGCGCAGCGTGGGGAAGCGCTTGACGAGCGCGGTGATCGCGACGCTCAGCTCGACGCGGGCCAACTGCTGCCCCAGGCACTGGTGGACGCCGTGGCCGAAGGCCAGGTGCCCGGCGTACTGCCGCCGGAAGTCGAGCACGTGGGGATCGGCGAAGCGCTCTGGGTCACGGTTGGCGGTGTTGTACGACAGGATGACCGTCGTGCCGGCCTTGATGGTCTGGCCTCCCAACTCGACGTCCTCCAGCGCCGTCCTCATGAACGACTTGGCGACGCTCAGGTACCGCAGCAGTTCCTCGACGGCCCGGCCGGTGAGCGTGGGATCGGCGCGCAGGTCGGCCAGCTGCGCCGGGTTCTGCAGCAGCGCGAAGGTGCCCAGCGCCAGCATGTTCGCGGTGGTGTCGAGCCCGGCCGCCAGCAGGATCAGGCTGACGCCCCTCAGCTCCTCATCCGTGAGGTCGCTGTCCATGAGGTCGCTGAGCACGTCGTCGGTGGGGTTCGCACGCTTGGCGGCCACCAGCTCCGCGAGGTACTGCTGGGTCGCCGTGTAGGCCGCGATCAGCTCCTCGTCGCTCGTCTCCCCGTTCATGAACGAGTCGATCTGCTCCTGGAAGGAGCCGCGGTCCTCGTACGGCACCCCCAGCAGCTCGCAGATCATGATGGCGGGGATGGGCTTGGCGAACGCGGTCACCAGGTCCGCCGACGGCCCGGCCGCCTCCATGGCGTCCAGGCACTCGGCGGTGATCTGCTCGACGCGCTCGGCGAGCAGCCGCATCCGCCGCACGGTGAACTTGCCCACCAGCGGCTTCCGGTAGCGCCCGTGCTGCGGGTCGTCCATGAGGAGGAACTCGCCGGGCGGAGCCGGAGGAATCTCGAAGTCGCCCACGTTGATGAGCTCCTTGCGCGAGCTGAACCGCGGGTCGGCCAGGACCGACCTGACCAGCTCGTACCCGGTGATCAGCCAGCCGGCCGCCCCGCCGGGGTGGGTGTAGCGGCTGAGGGGGCCGTGCCGTCGGGCGTCGGTCAGCTCGGTCGGCGGGTCGAAGGGGCAGCCGGGCGGGCGCGCCGTCGGCAGCGTGGTGACGGTGTGGACGGATTCACCCATGACCGTTCCTCATCTCGCGGAAATGCGTCTTCGGGACTCTTCGAAAGCTACGTTGCATTCAGCATGGTCGCAATTGGTCGAAGCAGTTATCCCAGGTGAACAGCGGTAAATTGATGCAATGACGCTGAGGTCGAATGCAATGCCGCATTGCAATGGATGAATGCGAAGGCAATACTGGCGGCATGCCAGGAGGACGACTGACCCAGCAGGACCGCCAGCGCATCGCGGCCGGACTCGCCGACGGGCTCTCCTACGCCGAGATCGCCAGGCGGCTCGCTCGGCCGACGTCGACGATCAGCCGGGAGATCGGGCGCAATGGCGGCCCCAGCGGCTACCGGCCCGAACAGGCGCACCGGGCGACGGTCCAGCGCGCGCGGCGCGGCACCCCGGCGCCGCCGCCCGCGGACGGGCCCTCGGACAGCCCGACGGGAGAGGAGATCATCGAGATGGCGGTCAGGACGGGGCTGCCGAGGATGACGGCGCGCGTGCACATCGACCTGCTGCTGTCCGAGGACGGCAGGCGCACCGCGGCCGAGCTGACCCGCAGGCTGAACGTCAGTGCGGCCTCCGTCTCCGTGGCCGTGAACTACCTGGTCCAGCACGGGTACGTCCGGCGCGAACGCGATCCGCAGCGGCGTCGCGACATCTACGTGGTCGACGACGAGGCCTGGTACCACTCGATCATGATCGGCTCGCGGGAGACGCTCGGGACGGCGCGGATCGCGATGACGGCCGCGGCGGAGTTCGGGCCCGACAGCCCCGTGGGGCAGCGGCTGGCCAGGGGCGGGACGTTCCTGGAACGCGTCATCCGGGACATGATGGAGTCCGCCGACCGCTGGCGTCACCTCCTGACGTGACCTCGTGGCGTTGCGTCAACTCGCTGTCCCCGCAGGCCAGGTGCCCGTCCGGCCCGGCCTGGTCCGGCGAGGGGGAGTGCCGGCCCGGCCGACTCGGCGCCGGGGTAGATTCCCGGGCATGACGACCACCGACCCGCTGAGCCCGGTCTCCCGTACCGCCCTGTCCGTCGCGCTGGTGCGCGCCTACGAGAGCTCCCGCCCCGAACCGCTCTTCACCGACCCCTACGCCGCCGCCTTCGTCACCGCCTCCGGCATGCCGATGCCCACCTCGGGACCGGCGAGCGGCCTCGCCAAAGGCCTGGTGGTCCACGGCATCCTGCGCACCCGCTTCTACGACGACCGCCTGCTCGCCGCCGGCGCGGACCAGGTCGTCCTGCTCGCGGCAGGCCTGGACGCCCGCGCCTACCGGCTCGACTGGCCGGCCGGCACCCGCCTCTTCGAACTCGACCTCGCGCCCGTCCTGACCTTCAAGCAGCAGGTCCTGGACGAACTCGGCGCCGACCCGGCCGGCGAACGCACCACGCTGCCCGGCGACCTGCTGGACCCGGACTGGCCGCGCCGCCTCGTCGAAGCCGGCCTCGACCCGGAGCGGCCCACCGTCTGGCTGGCCGAAGGACTGCTGGTCTACCTCACCGCCGACCAGGCGGCCGGCCTGCTCACCGCCGTCGGCACCCTCTCCGCCCCGGGCAGCCGACTGCTGCTCGAAAAGGGCCGGGACGTGACCAGTACCCCGCAGGACCCGGCCCTCGCCCACATCACCGACCTGTGGCAGGGCGGCCTCGGCCCCCACACCCACGAGTGGCTCGACGCCCACGGCTGGAACACCCGGCTCACCCTGCTCGACGAGGTCGCCGCCGCGTACGGCCGCCCCTTCCCGCCCGGCTCGGGCCCGAGCACCACCGGCTTCATCGAAGCGGTGCGCACCGGCGACAACGGCCGGGACAGCCCTGCGCGTTGAGGACGAAGGCCCAGGTGGGGCAGACGGGGCAGACGGCGGCGTCGGCGATGAGCGTGAGCGTGTGGGCCAGTGCCATGGGCCAGTGCCATGGGCCGGGCTCCTTGCCGGTCGGGTGGTCCCTCTGACCGATCCGTCGACTGTCCCCTCGGTGCTGCGGTGCTGCGGTGCTGCGGTGCTGCGCGCTCAGCCGGTCGTGGTCCCGTGCGGGATGGTGAGGGCGGTGAGGAGGACGGCATCGGTGCTGGTCCAGCGGCCGTGGCAACGGCCGGGCAGGTGGGGGTGGTGGGCGGTGAAGGTGCGGTCGGGGTGGAGGCGCACGGAGATGCCGGCCAGCCCGGTCCAGCGTCGGGTGAGCGGGTAGCAGGCCTTGTAGGTGGCCTCCTTGGCGCTGAAGAGCAGCCGGTCCCAAGGGACTTGGCCGTGAGGTAGCCGGCCGATCCGGTGACGCTCGTCCTCGGAGGCGGTGAGGGCGAGGACCCCGTCGGGGAGCGGCAGAGCAGGCTCGGCGTCGATGCCGAGCGAGATGACATCGGCCGCGTGCGCCGCAGCGCAAGCGGTGTAACCGTCGCAGTGGGTGATGCTCCCGACGGTCCCCGACGGCCACTCGGGGGCCCCGCCCGGCCCCGGGAGCAGCGGGACCGGAGGGTGGCCGAGCTGGGCGAGAGCGCGACGGGCGAGCGTACGGGCGGCGGTGAACTGCCGCTGCCTGCGGGGCGATCGGCCACCGATGTGGGCGCGCTCCGCAGGAAGGAGCGCGCCCTGGGGCGGCGGCCCGAAGGCCTCGGTGCAGTGGACAGTTGGCGGCAGGAGCCTGCCCAGCTCGGTGGTGAGGGAGGTGGTGGTCACCGCTGCGAAGTGAGTGTGAGCTGGTGGATCTGGCGGGCGATTTGGTGAGGGGCTTCGAGCGGGAGGATGTGGCCGGCGTCGGAGAGGGTGTCGACGGTGGTGTTGGGGAGGTGGGTTTGGAGGGTGCGGATGTGGGTCTGGCCGACAGAGGTGTCGTGGGTGCCACGAAGGATCGTGGTGGGGGTGGTGATGTTCCGGAGGTGGGGGGTGTGGTCCATGGTGCTGGTGGAGGCGAAGGTGGTGAGACGGATGTGGGGGTTGGTGTTGGCGAAGAGACGGCGGTTGGTCTCCTGGGTGTGAGCGGGGGTGTTGGGGTGGAGGGTCTTCTTGAGGAGCTGGCGGCCGAGCCGGGGGCTCTTGAGGGCGCGCTGGAAGGCCTTCGTCTTCATGATGCGGAGTTCGCCCGGAGGGGTCTGCTGGTCGTCGGCGGCGCTGGCGGCGAGGAGGAGGCCGACGAGGCGCTGGGGCGCGGTGCGGGGGGCGTCGGCGTAGAGCTGGGTGGCGTAGGCGAGCGCGGCGTAACCGCCGCCTGAGTGGCCGGCGATGACGACGGGACGGTGAGGGGCGAGGGCGTCGGCGACGGTGGCGAGGTCGTGCCCGAGTTGCTCGATGGTGAGGGCCTTGTCGCCAAGGGTGCTGGTGCCGTGGCCGCGCTGGTCGTAGGCGACGACGGTGTGGCCCTGGGCGGCCAGCAGCCGGGCCGTGGCGTGCCAGACGGTGTGGGTGGCGCCCCAGCCATGGGCGAGGACGATCAGGGGCGTGCTGGTGGGGGTGGTGTCGTGGGGGTCGATGTGGGCGGGGTGGTGGATGGCGACGGTGAGGCGGGCGCCGTCGGGGGTGGTGGTGGTGAGGTCGGTGATGGTGATGTCAGTGGTGGTGGTCACGAGGTGCTCCTGCCTGCGTCTGTGGTGTTTGTGTTGTGTGTGAGTTGGTGGTTGAGGTTGGTGAGGGCGTTGTGGGTGGCTTTGGTGTGTTGGTTGGGGATGGTGTGTTTGGGGAGGAG
>NZ_JBFBHW010000095.1:0-9307 GCF_040685395.1 Kitasatospora sp. NPDC088779
TCGATGATCCACTGGGCCATGGTCAACTCCATGACCAACCGCCTGACCGCCAGCCCCGACAAAATCGGGCAATACCTCCGCCCGAAACCTCTCGCGGCAGCCTAAATCGGTATCGAACACCCTCTCAGAGCCAGCCATCGGTGGGGGCCAGTCCTTCGTGCTGCCTGGCGGGTTGTCAGCTCTGAGCGGTGAGGAGGGATTCCTGGGTGGCCTGGTAGCGGTAGGACTCGGTGCCGGTCTGGATCAGCGTGCAGCGGAAGGTGATCCGGTCGGCGATTCGACCACCCAGCGGCGGGGCAGGACCACGAACCCCTTCGCGTCCTTGGGTCGGCTGACAGTCTTGACCGTGAGGTTCAGGTACTTCTTCGCCCAGCCGACCAGCTGGCCCGGGCGTTGAGCCGGGCGAGGTGGTGGTCGAGGGCGGCGTTGACGGTGCTCGTGGTGGTGGCCACTCGTGCTTCGAGGTCGTGGATCCGGTCCAGGAGGTCCTGCCAGCGTCTTTCGGCGGCGGTTGCAGGGTCAGGTGCGGCGTCGGTCGCTGTCATCGCGGAGCTGGGTGGTGTGGTGGGTGAGGGTGTCGAGGCGGGTGGCGAGGTCGCCCTGGCCGGTGCCGAGGTGGGGACGGATGGCGGCGAGGGGCTCTATGAGGTCGGCGGGGTCGGTGGCGCCGAGGGCGGCGGTCAGGGCGGTCTGGGCGGGACGGGCGTCGGGAGCGAGTGCGGCCGTGGTGATCTGGGCGGCGAGGACCCGCAGCTCGGCGGCGTGGTCGCGGGCCCAGACGGTGACCGATCGGTCGGCGGCTCGCCGGTCGCGGACGGCCTTGACCCGTTCGGCGCCGGTACCGGACCGCGAAGCGTCGGCGGCGGGCTTGAGACGCAGGTAGCGGTTCTCGGCGGCCTGGCGGCTGGCGACGCCCATCGGGTGGGCGAGGTCGGCCCAGGTGGCGCCGGCCTCCCGGGCGCTCTCCACCAGGCCGGCTTCCCAGCCGGCGAGCTGGCCGCGCAGTTCGCGCAGCAGGACGAGTGCGGCCAGGGCCTGCTCGGGGCCTTCCTGCTCGTCAGGGGCGGTCGGCGGCCGGGACACGGAGTTCTGGGCGGTGCGGACAGCGTCGTCGATGGCGGCCAGCGCCGCCGCGGCCGCCAGGAACGAGACGGGCTCGGCTGGCGGGGAGGCGTCGGGGGCGGCTCTGCGGGACTTCTCGCTCATGAAGTCACTCTATAGGCGACATGGAAACTTGTCATCGGATGGATGACGCGCTAGAAAGGAGTCAGGTGAAGCGCACTGGCACCCATTCGATCAGTGGAGGTGTTTCGCAATGCTGCTGCGCACTGACCCGTTCCGCGAGCTGGACCGGCTGACCCAGCAGTTCCTCAACACGACCGGCACCTGGTCGCGTCCGACACCGATGCCGCTGGACGCCTACCGGGCCGGCGACGAGTACGTGATCTGCTTCGACCTGCCGGGGGTCGACCCGGACGCGATCGACATCGACATCGAGCGGAACATGGTGACCGTCAAGGCCGAGCGCCGCCCGCGCCGGGAAGGCGAGGGCACCAAGTGGGAGCTGTCCGAGCGCCCGCTCGGCGTGTTCTCCCGCCAGGTCATGCTCTCCGACACCCTCGACCCCGCCGGGATCACCGCCGACTACGACGCCGGCGTGCTGACCCTGAAGATCCCGGTCGCCGAGAAGGCCAAGCCCCGCAAGATCGAGATCAGCCACAGCGGAAGCCGCAAGCAGATCCAGGCCTGACCCGTTCCCCGATGCCGTTCCGGCCGCTCCCGATCTCTCCCCCCTCGATCGACAGGGGCGGCCGGAACACCCCCCGACCGCCGGGCCGGCCTCGCCCGGACCGGCCTACCCGCAGCGACGCGGAAACGCCATGAACGGCCACAGCAACCAGCCCTTCATCGTGCGAGCCCACGGCGAGATCGACCTCGACACCGCACCCTCGCTGCGCCGTGCTCTGGCCACCGCGCTCGAGTCGCACCGGGAGGTGGTGCTGGATCTGTCAGAGGTGACGTTCATGGACTGCGCGGGCCTGGGCGCCCTGGTCCGAGCCCGCAACCAGGCCGACCGGTGCGATGCCCGCCTGGTCCTGCGCGGGGCCGGCCGCTGCGTGATGCGGCTGCTCAAGCTGACCAGGCTGCACCGGCGCCTGGCCGTCGAGCCTTGAGGTCACCCGGGCGCGCCGGACCTTGGGACGGAGGAAGAACCGCGATGACGCTTCGATGGGAGGCGTTCCTGGAAGAGGTCCGGGAGCGCGGTGAGTACGACAAGCCCGCAGGAGGCCGAGCGGGCCGCCCGGGTGGTCCTGGCCCTGCTCGGCGCCCATCTGGTCGGCGAGGTGCGGGCCGAACTGGCCGCCCGACTGCCCGAGACCATGGCCCTGATCCTGCTCAACCCGCTGCAGGCCGCCGAGCCCCTCAACGCCGAGCGGTTCGTGCGCGCGACCGCGGCCTGGATCGAGGGCGCCACCGAAGCCACGGCCCTGTGGGACATCGGCGCCGTCCTGTCCACAGTGGCCGACGCCGCCGGCGACGACCTCATGGACCAGGTCCTGCTCCAGCTGCCACCCGGCTACGACCTGCTGTTCGACCGCCCGACCACAGGGACACGGCCCTGACCACCCCCCACACGCCGCCGGCCCGCCCAGCGGCCAGCCCTGGAAGGCCCCACGGTCATGACCCGCTACCGCCACCTCCTCCAGCAGGTCCGCAACCTCGGCCGCTACCCCACCGACGAGGAAGCCGAACGCGCCCTCGACGCCGTCCTGGCCCTCCTCGGATCCCAGCTCACCGGCGACGAACGCTGTGACCTCGCCGCAGCCCTGCCCGAGCGGGCCCGCGCCGTCCTCGCCGCCCAGATCCCCCTGCCCCGTCCCGTCACCGCCCCCGCCTTCGTCGAAAGCCTCGCCCGCACCCTGGGCACCAGCCTCACCGCCGCCCGCTGGGACGCCTCCTCCGTCCTGGCCGCCCTCACCACCCTCACCAACGACACCCTCACCGACCGCCTCCTCGTCCACCTGCCCCGCGGCTACGCCCTGCTGTTCGGTCGCGCGGACCCGGCCCGCCAGCGCGGAAAGCTCCGCGCCGCCCTGGCAAGCACCCAACCGCACACCGAATGAGGCGAGGCAACCGATGGACAGACCCCAGCGCTACGCGGTCACCCTGCCCGGCCCGCCCGGCCGGCATGGGCCGCCCGAGGTCGTCGTCGTCCACCTCACCGGCGCGTACACCGTTGCCGGGGAACTGGTGTACGCAGATGAGGCGGGCGCATTCCGGGTGGCGATCGAAGGAGAGGTGGCCCGGCCGCTCACCGCGTTGCCGGGGCCCGGCTGCCATGTCTGCCTTCACGCCGTGCCATTGCCCTGACCAGATGCTCGCGGCCCTCGGTGCCCGGGCGCCGTGCCGCACTCCCGAGCCGGTGGGCAGCCGTTCACGGGCCGAGTTCCCGTCACCGCCGTGACATCGCCGGTTGCACATGCACCCTCACGCCTGTGTACGCAGAGTAGTCGGACGCGGGGTCAGTGGTGGTGGCCGCTGCGAGGCGCGGGGATGCGGGGTAGGACGTCCCAGAGTGGCTGGTTGCCAGCTGCCCAGCGGGCGAGGGCGGTGCGATCGACGAGCTGGATGCCGTACTCGGCGCCCCAGCGGTGGGCTTCACGGGAGAAGCGGCCGTTGGTGACGACGACGGCGACATGGGCTCGGTGGGCGCGCTGGTAGGTGCCAGCGAGGGCGTACAGGACGCCGACGCCCACCGGCCTTCCGCCGGTCGGGTCCTGCTAGTGCTTGCACTGCACGGCCCAGCGCCGGCCCGCCGGGTCCTCGGCGAGGACGTCCACGCTCTGGTCGTTGGCCCTTCCGACCTTCCGTGCATGGCAGCCGTCGCGCTGCAGCAGGTCGCGCACCGCGTACTCGAACGCGTCCGGTGTCATGTGGTCGATCCCGCCCGGACCGCTGAGCGCCAGACGCAGCTGGGCGGCGCGCAGCCGGTGCTCGCGCGCCGCCAGCGCGCGGTGTCGCAGGACGACCGCGGCGGCGGTGCCGACGGTGAGGACGGCGGCGGCGGGGATCCACCAGTTCGCGGCCAGCCAGCGCAGGACGGCGGCCGCGGTGCTGAGCGCCAGGAGCGCCAGCAGGGCGTAGGCGAGCCAGGTGGCGTCGTCGCGGCGCGCGGGCCTGCGTCCTTGGCGCCGCCGTGCTGGCGGCCTGCGGCTAGCCATGTTCTGCTCCGGTCCTGTGCACGTCGGTGTCCTTCCGGGGTTCCTCTACTGGCCGGGGGAGTGGTCAGTGGGTGGCGTCGACGGCGATGCCGACGAGCTGGAGGATGGCGTGGCCCCAGGCGGTGGCGGCGATCAGGACGCCGAAGACGACGGCGGTGAAGACGGTGAACGCCTCGTCGACGCGGCTGCGGGCGTGGGTGGTGCGCCGCAGGCGGGCGATGATGACGATCGCGAGGACCACCGTCGCGCTGATTTGCACTGCCCACCCCGGGTTTCGACTTGACGCTGTGTGAGGCTCTGGTCACCGGGAGCCTTGCCGCATTCGGGTGAGCATGCCAGAGCGCCGACTATGCCGGGGGCGGTTTCCCGAAAACGGCCGGACGCGAACGAGTGCGGAGCCGCCGCACACCGGGCCCTTGCCGCCAGTCGATGGCATCCGGGGGTCGGGGGTGGGAAGCACTATCGGGACCCGGCCGTCAGGACAGTGGACCGGCCAGTAGCTGGGCGGCCAGGTCGTGCAGTTCGGCCACCAGATCCTTCGTCAGCCCGCCGCAGCACTCCTGTTGGTCCTCCGCGCGATACAGCCATCCGCGGACCGGCCGCAGCGGCGAGCCGGGGTCGTCGACGGGGCACAGCTCAAAGCCGATCCGCTCGGCCGCCAGCAAAGGGTCGAGGCGGCCGTCCAGCAGGTCCCGCAGGCAGTACCGGGCCAGCGCCCGGTCGCGGCCCTCAACGGTGGTGGGCAGCCGCAGCACCGGCCAGAATTCCTGCTCCAGCTCGGCCAGCAGTCGGTGCGCCTCCAGAGCGTCCGACTCGGACAGCGCGCCGAGCTCCCATAAGCTCAAGGTGTCCGCCCCGCCGGCCAGTGCCGCCCGCGCAGCCTCCACCGCCGCGGAGACCGTCCCCGGATAGCCGCCCAGGTCGCGCTCCAGCAGCACCCGGCGCAGCGGTTCCAGTGCCTCGTCCCGCTCCATGGCGCGAGCGTAGCCAACCGCTCCAGCCCGGAGCGACGCGTTTTGATCCGGCGGCGGCCGGCGCACTCCGCCAGCACCGCTTCCCCTGCCACCAATCAAGATCATTTGCCACAGGACACCCCTCTTCAACACTGTGACGGAGCACGCTAGTTTGCGAGTGGCCGAGAGGTAGGCCCTGTTCAGGGGGTTCGTGGAGCAGGCCGGTTTGCGAGTTCGGAGCGCGGTAGTTTGCGAGCACGGGCGCGGGAGTTCGGCCGGCGGTGACCGTAGGTAATAGTCGCCCGCAGGTCTGACGGTCAGACAGCCCGGAGTCGAGGGGCGTCAGGTTGCTGTGGCTCGGCTTCTGCAACGACCGTGAGGGGAGAAGGGGCCTCGACGTCGGCAGTCTCCTCCGCCTGGCGGCTTAGCTTCGATTTGAGGCTGATCAACCCGTTCTTGACGTGCGGTGCGGCCTTCACTGCAGCAAATGCCACTGCGGCTCCTGCTGCGAAGATCGCCAGGGCCGCTTTGTCCCCGTCGAACAGCACGGCGTGCGTGTTGAGCATGTTGTCGTCATCCCGTGCCAGCGGGCTCTTTCCGCCGGGCGTGCTCGACTGTGAGAAGTGTGTGTCGGAGGGACGCTTCGTCAGCATCAGCTCCCAGATCGAACCGCCCCAGTTGAATTCCATGGCGCAACTATAGGGGCGACCACGTGGGCCGCGGCCTGGAATGCACTGTTCTCCGCCTTGATCGGCGGGCGGGCCCGGGGACCTTGACCCACTTCCAGTCAAGGTCCCCAGCCCGTGGGGTGGCCCGGTGGCCGCCAGAGCGCCGAGCAGTCGGTGGCTGTCGGATGTCGCCGCGTTCCGGCTCTACTCCTGAACGAGGTCGTAGACAGCCCGTTGAGGGTCGGATTTGACGATGAGCCCGTCCGCGCACAGGTCTCGCAGGATCTGCCGGACTCGCTTCTCCGCTGCCCGTTGGTCTTCCCATGTGTGGCCATGGTCGCGCAGAGCGCTGATGGCGCGTTGTGGATCCCAAGTGCCGCCGAGGGTGCGGATCGCCTGGGCGAGGACGTGCTGCTCAGGATGGTCCTTCTTGCGGTGGTTGGCGATGCTGGCGGGGGCGCCGCTGTAGTTGCAGTCAGGGCACTTCTGCCACGAACAGTCCGGGTCGGTCACGGCGGCATGGCGGACGGAGTGGTGCGAGCCGTAGCCGTGGGCGTGAAGTAGCTGAGCGACGGACCCGTCGTACTTGAGGGCCATGAGCGCTGCTTCGGCGATCTTGTCGTGGCCGGCGGCGAAGAACTTGCCCAGGCCGACATCCTTCCCGCAGCCGCACCAGCACTTGCCGGTCGGGATGAGGCGGGGCTTCTCATTGCTTGGCATGCATCCAAGGTATCAATCCTTGGGTTGATGCCAAGGAGTAGATCCAAGGATGAAGTCCAAGGGTTGGCTCGATGTAAACGCTCGCACCGCCACGATCCGGCTACTGGGTGCGCCGGCCAGAGTCCTCCGGCGCTTGGGCCAGGATCTCGGCGTGTGCCGCCAGCGCCTTGATGAGCTGCCGGTATCTCTGCGTGGGCGCGTGGGTGGTCAGGGCTTTGATCACGCGGCGTTCCGGTCCGATCGGATCGGGGCGGCCGAGAGGGGAGAGCGGAGGCCGCATGGCCGGTGCCAGGCGCCATTCGCTGCCGGTGGCCTGGGCCCAGACGACCGCGGACGCACAGTCGCGCAGGAGCTCGTCCGGGACGGGGTATTTCCCGCGCCGCCTGGGGACGAAGTCGGCCTCCTGCTTGATGGTCTCCCAGTCGGCGGCTTGGAGGTGCCAGGTCGCGAGGCGCCTTCGGCGTTCGTGGTAGTCGATCGGGTGGGGGTCGTTCTCGACGTGCTGGGCGAGGCGTTCGAGCGCCTGGGTGAGGTCTTGGCCGTCGCGGAGCTGGGGGAGGCGGCCGAAGGGCAGGATCCGCTTGGCCGGATCGGTGAGCCAGGCCGAGGGGATGCCGAGGAAGCGGGCGGCCTCGCGTGTCGTGCTGGTCTCGGCGGCTTGGACGAGCTGGATGGCGGTCAGCCGCCGTAGTGCCCGGATCATCTGCGCGTAGGCGGCGCGGTCGCGGCCGAGGAGGACGTCGAGCCAGGCTGTGGGGATCTCCTGGGGGATGTTCTCGGCGCGGTAGTCCCGCCGGCCAAGGGGCAGCAGCGACCTGCTGTTCAGCAGGTCGGGCCAGGACGTCTGCGGCAGGCGCCGGTTGAGAGCACGGGTGGCCTCCGTCCTGACCGTCGTCGAGCAGGTCGTCAGCTGCTTCTTCCAGGTCTTGCCCCAGCGGGGGTGGCGGCGGTCCGGGATGTGCGCCAGCAGGTCGGCCAGCCGGGCCCGGAAGGCGTCGGGCTCCAGTTGGAGGCAGCGGGCGGCGAGGTGGAGGAGGGCGGCGGTGGCCGACGGCGGGGTGGGGGGTGCTGAAGGAGAACGCCGCCCGGTTGCTGTAGCCCCTGGTCCGCTCCTCGGGGGTCATGAGCTGTTCGCGCGTGACGAGGAAGTCGTCCAGGGCCGACTCCAGCCCGGGCGGCATGTCCGGCTCGGCGCTGTTGGGCCAGGCGGCGAGCACGACGGCGGCGACCGCCCGCAGGTCGGAGAACGTGCTGACGGCGTTCGAGGGGGCCGCGGCCGGGTCCAGCAGGGCCAGCAGCCTGTTCTGCAGGTCGGCGGTCTCGGCGGTGAGTGCGGGTTGCGCCGGGTAGTGGCCGTGGTGGTCGAGGCGGAGGCCGCAGAGCTCGCGCCGGTGGCGGCCCGGGTTGTTGCGGCACTGGGCGGGATGCAGCCCGCTGCTGGCGGCGGCAGGGACCAGTTGGCGGGGGCCGTCGGGGAAGCCGCCGTGGATCGGCTGCCGGCAGCCCGGACAGGTCTCGCGCAGGAACGCCTGGTGCCGCAGGCAGGCGAAGACGACCGGCAGGTGCCAGCGGAGGCTCCAGGCGCCGCCGTGCCGGCGCTGGATCTGAGAGGAGTCGCCGGTGAGGCAGGAGGGGCAGCAGTTGGTGGGGCCGGCCAGGACCCACTGCGGGAAGACCCAACGCGTCCGTTCCTGGCCGCTGCGGACCGGGGCGCCCGCGAACGGCAGGTAGCGCTCGAGGAGGGGACGGAGCGTCAGCCGCGCGACCTGGTCCTCGCCGAGCTTGGCGATGCGCGCCAACCTCGACAACGGGCCCGGTTCGAGCGACAGCAGGTGCCGGGCCGAGGTGACGGGATAGCCCTCGCGCGGGCTCAGTCCGGTCCGGAAGAACAGCTCGCCGGGTGCGACGTCCAGCCGGTGGCTCAGCCGCAGGAAGAGGCCGGCGAGGCTCTCCTGCGGCAGCGTGACCAGGCTGCGGGGCAGTGGCCGGAGGGCGGTCGCCGGTCAGCCCGCCGCGGGGGCGGCCTGGGGGCCGTGGTCGTCGAAGACCGTGTTGCGGCCGCGTGCCCGGCCCGGCCGCGGCTTCGCCAGCGCCGGTTCGGCAACCTGGTCCGGCGCGGCCGCCGGCTCCGCGGATTCCTCGCGGCCGATGACGATCCCGTCCAGGAGGGCTTCGTCCAGCCTCTCCATTCCGCTGTCCATGGCTTCCTGGGCGCCGTCGGCGATCAGCCGGCCGAGGATCCCGACGACCCCGCCGGAGCGGCGCATCAGGTACTCGGGCATGGTCCCCGAGGTGAGCATGCCCTTCTTCGCCTTCAGCAGCCGCAGGTGGTCCTCGATGCCCTGCAGGTGGTCGGTGAAGTCCTGGATCGCCTGGGGCGTGTCGTAGCGGAAGCGGTCGAGCTCGACCATCTCGAAGCGGCGTTCGGTCTGGGTGACCTCCAGGCCGTGGACGCGGGCGCTCTCCAGCGGCGGCAGCACCCACTGGCGTGTCCTCGCGTCCCGCCTGGCCTCGCGCAGCAGGCCCAGGCCCGGGATGTTGACCCCGGTCAGGATCAGGGTGACCTGGAAGCCCATCAGCGCGCGGACCAGGTCCAGCACGTCCTGGTCGTCGGCCCGGTGCATGCGGAGCCGGTTGATGTCGTCCAGTTTACCGACCGCAGGAGCTCGGACACCGGCTCTGAACTGCGACGATTCATAGCCTACATGTCCGCGACGGGACTGCAGGGCCATGTCCCGTCATC
>NZ_JBFBHW010000096.1:0-8747 GCF_040685395.1 Kitasatospora sp. NPDC088779
CAGTACCGCCCCGACATCCTCGACGGATTCCTCGCCGGGACCGGCCTCTCCCTCGACCTCCCGCCGCCATCACCCTGAAGCGCCAATGTCAGTAAGCGCCGGAGGCGGTGAGTACCAGCCGGCCCAAGGGCCGGCATTCGGGGAAGCGCGGCACGGTGTGCCTGCCGTCGCCACGAATAGCGAAGATGTCGTCGCCGAGGGTGTGTTCCGCGAACAACCCGGGGAGATCGGGGCCGAAGTGGCCTGGCCATCGGAGGCGCGGTGGGCAGTACGCACGGCCGGCGCCAAGGCGCGAGGCCCCAGGCGCAGGCGTCGACATCACCACACGGTTGCCGACGTGCGGGTGGTGCCGCCGAGCCGAGCGGACCTCGGTGAGGAAGATCCGTGGATGGCGAGGATCGTGCCGACGGGCTCGAAATGCAGCCGAGGGAAAGTATATTCGAACTAAATTTCCATTAACGAACACAATGGCGATTTCCACTGCCCACCACCGAGGGCGGCCTCCCGGGCCTAAACTAATACAGCAATAAGGTCTATCGAATGTTCATAACATCCCGTAGTGTGTAGCAGCACGGCGAGGAGGCGTCGGCGCACTGCGGAGTGATCACGGGTGATGCGCACGGCTCGACCGTCGAGTTGTATTGGCGCCGCCCGCAGGGCTGCCGTGACGAGAAGACAGGTTTCGTCTCCAAATGACCTGAGCCGTTCGGGCAGAGAATTCGGTGTGAATTCTGGCGTGACGGCCTTCTCTCTTCGGGCCGCCCACTTCATGGCGGACTTTCAGACCTGGCGACCGGGAAAGGTATTGGCATGAGAACGTGGCATACAGATGCAGGTAAGCGGTGGTGACCGTGGATTTCCTGATTCGACCACAGAGCGAGAATTGCCGTCGGATCGCCGATGCCTCCGACCACTGCGTCGTGGGTCTGAGCCCGTTCAACGGCTACTACACACCATGCCGGGTGGAGGCGTTGGTCCAGTGGGCAGCCGGACATTTCACGAGGGTCGACGTTCTCGTTCCCGGATTCGAGGCGGCACATACCCTCACCGCTGCGGGCGTCAGGCCGCTGGAGGCAGTGGGGCGTGTGCGGCGAGCTGTGAACCAGCTCAGGAATCCCGCGGTGCTTGCGCTGTCGCGTGCCGGTGTGTCCACGCCGGAAAGGCGCGTCCATACCTGGACTCAGCTGATGAGCCGACCCGAGTACGCGGCGTTGCGTGAGCGGGCCAGAGCGGCATACCGAGTCGATCCCGCCCTCAGGGCGGCCTGCCGGGCGGTTGCCCGGGGAGCGGTCCGGTCCATCGCGGATACGGAGCCCGGTGAGGAGCAGATCGACGCCTGCGTCAGTTATCCGATCGCAGAGTTGCCGCTGATCGTGGACAGCCCGTCGATCTTTGACGTGGCTTCTTCGGTGTTCGTCTACCACCGGCGGATCGAGCTCGCCGCGGCCCTGCTCGCCGGTCCGGCGACCGGGCTGCGGTCAGCTGCACAACAGGGGTTCGTGGTGGCCGAGCCCGTACTGCCGGGTGGTTCGTGATGAGGCAGCTCAGGCAGCTCCCGATGCCGGCGAGGACACCGGAAGTACCGTTGAGGTTTCCCTTCGTGCTGGGCCCCCTGGGCACGCCTCCGCCCGTGATCCACTGGGCACGCCGACGGCAGCCGGTCTGCCCGGTCGAGCTTCCGGGCGGATCCTGGCTGTGGATGATCTCCCGCCGGGACGACATCCTGCGAGTCTTCACCGACCCGGACCTCGTGCGCCTGAGCGATGCCGCTGAAGCACTTCCCCCTCCGGCCGGGATCAGCGGGGCAGCGCGCTCGCGGGCCGGGCAGCCGGGCGCCGAGTATTGCGCGACGTGGGCGGTGGAATCCCACCGGGCCTCGATCGTGAAACAGACGGGTCTCGTCCTGGACGCCATGGAAACCGGGAACAACCCTGCCGATCTGCTGGAACAACTGGCAGCGCCGCTAACAGCCGCCGTGTGCCGCGATGTCTTCGGGCTGTCATTCGATCCCCAGGAATTGCGGAACCTTCTGATCCAGGAAGAGCCGACAGGAAATTCGGCTGTCAGGCACCCGGTCCTGCACTCGCTCACAGAGCACCTCCGGGATGGCCCCGTCCGCGGTAATGCCGCCGGTACGCCCTTTAAAGCCCGCGAACAGCGGGAGGCCGACACTGAACCGTCGCACACCGTGGTGACAGGCTTGCTCGTCCGGTGCGCGAGGTCACTCTTCTCGGCATTGCTGACCGGACCGTTCACTCTCCTGCTCCACCCCAAACCGCTACGGGAGTGCCTGCGCGATCCAGTGCTGTGGCGGGCGGCAGCCGGGGAACTCCGCCGCTACCACCCGGGCACGGTGCTCGGCCCCACCCATATCGCGCTCAGAGACCTGGAACTACACGGCACCCTGATCAAGGCCCGAGACGCGGTATGCGCCTCGCCCCTCGGCGCGGCCTGGGACGAGGAGCACTACCCCACCCCGGCGAAATTCGACATCCATCGTCCGGACGCCGGGTCCACAGACCTTCGCACGGATCCTGGGCCCCTGGCAGACGACGCCCTCAGCAGGCTGGTTCTCACCATCGTCTGCCCCGCCCTGTTCGAGCGCTTCCCACAACTGCGCCTGGCCGTGTATGAACACGAGATTCCCTGGAGAAATGATCTGACGTTCATCCGCCCCGCCTGTCTGCCCGTGGCCTGGTGACGGCCAACCCGATGAGAGGAGAACACCATGCATCCGACTGCCCGCATCATCAGCGTCCTGTCCGACAAGTTCGCCCGGGACCCGTACGCCTGGTATCCCCAGCTGCGGGAGAACGACCCCGTCCACTACGAACCCGGCATCGGCGCCTACTTCCTGAGCCGGCACGAAGACGTTCGCCGGGTTCTGACCGAGGACCAGATCTTCACCACCCAAGCCTTACGGGAACGGGCCGAGCCGGTCATGCGCGGTCGCGTCCTGGCACAGATGACCGGCGCCGAACACACCGCCAAACACCGGACAATGATCCGCGGATACACCGGGCCGATGCTGGAAGACCAGATCCCGCTCATCCGCCGCAACGTGGAGCAGCTCATCCGCCCCCATCTGCGGCGCGGCCGGTTCGACCTGGTGAAGGACTTCGGACAGCAGCTGGCGATCTGGGTCGCGCTGGACAGTCTTGGACTGCCCAAGGACAACTGGCGGAATGTGCACTCCTGGTTCCAGGGCGTGGCCGAATTCGTGACGAGCGTCACTCTGACCGAGGAGCGATACCGGCATTGCGTCCAGTGCGCCCGCCGGCTGGAGGACTATCTGCGGCCCTTCATCGAGGAACGGCGCGAGAACCCCGGCCAGGATGTGATCTCGCTGATGTGCCACACGGAGTACGAGAGCGGGAGGATGAGCCTGCACGAGGTCACCGCTCTGTGCCACAACGTGCTCCTCGCCGCGACCGAACCGGCGGACAAGACACTGGCCCTGCTGTTCCGGCATCTGATCACCCACCCCGATCAGATGGCCCTGGTCCGCGGCGATCCCGGACTGGTGACCAACGCCATCGCGGAGACGCTCCGCTACACACCGCCCGTGCAACTGATCCCCCGCAGGACAGCGGAGAACGTCGAGATCTCCGGCGTCGCCATACCCGCCGAGACCATGGTCTGGTGCATGCTCGCCGCCGCCAACCGCGACCCGCGTGTCTTCGAACGGCCCGACACCTTCGACCTCCAGCGCACCGACCTCGGTCCCGAACGGTCCTTCACCGCCGCCGCTACCCACTTCGGGTTCGGCGCGGGCATGCACTCGTGCGTCGGGGCCGCATTCGCGCGCAGGGAACTGGAGACGGTCGTGACGATGCTGCTGGCCCTCATGGAGAACATCGGCTTCCCCGAGGACGCCTCCTACGAAGAGACCGGCTTCTACTCCCGCGGCCCCGAATCACTCACCCTCACATTCGATCCCACCGCGGAAGGACGGCTCCTGGCTGCCTGAACCACCAGAAAGGGGAAACCGCATACAGCCGGCTGCGACCTCCTCCGCATCACGATGACGGAGGACCGGAAAGGGGACATGCCGTGGACAGTAATCGCCACCACACATCTGTTCTGATTGCCGGAGGAGGACCTGCCGGACTGGTCCTGGCGGTGGAACTGGCCCGTCGGCACGTCGACTTCCGGATCATCGACGCCGGCGCGGGTCCCTTTCCGGGATCACGGGGCAAGGGTCTCCAGCCGCGCACCCTGGAGATCTTCGACGACCTCGGAATCATCGACTCAGTACAGGCGGAGGGAGCGCCGCTGCCGCCGATGGTGGCCTGGGAGGAGGGAAGGATCGTCAGGGAGTGGGACGTCATCGCCCGTGGCGAGCCCACTGGGGCCACGCCCTATGCCGAGCCCCTGATGCTTCCTCAGTCGCGCACCCAGGAACTGCTTCGCGAGCGACTGCTGAATCTGGGCCACCGTGTCGAGTTCGGAGCGCGGCTCGACGGATTCTCCCAGGACGAGGCCGGCGTGCTGGCCCAGGTTGTCCGGACCGACGGAGGTACGCGGGAGATCGCGGCCGACTACCTGGTCGGGGCAGACGGGGGCGGCAGCACCGTACGGAAAATCCTGGGTGTGAGGTTCGACCGCGAAGACGTGGACACCCGGCCGCTGCTCGTGGCCGATGCCGATATTCCCGGACTGGACCGCGAGCACTGGCACACCTGGGGTGACGCGGTCGGCATCATGACCGCGATCTGTCCCGTCGCCAGAACGGACTACTTCCAGGTCATCGCACGGTTCGCGACGGGAACCCCCGACCCCGCTCCCGAGCGGGTCCGCGAACTGGTGGCCGCCCGCACGGGAGTGCGGGTGCGGAAGGTGCTGTGGTCATCGGTCTTCCGGGCACGAGCAGCGCTGGCGGAGCACTTCCGGG
The DNA here is from genome assembly GCF_040685395.1 of Kitasatospora sp. NPDC088779. Lineage (NCBI taxonomy): Bacteria > Bacillati > Actinomycetota > Actinomycetes > Kitasatosporales > Streptomycetaceae > Kitasatospora > Kitasatospora sp. NPDC088779. Next base: position 4,895 of record NZ_JBFBHW010000096.1, read on the forward strand.
TCGGCCGGGTGTTCCTGGCCGGTGACTCCGCGCATGTTCATTCCCCGGCGGGCGGCCAGGGCATCAACGCGAGCATCCAGGACGCCTACAACCTGGGATGGAAACTGGCGCTCGCGGCAACCGGCCAGGCAGCACCCTCGCTCCTGGACTCCTACGAGGCGGAGCGCCGGCCCGCTGCGGCGGAGGTGCTTGGAGTGAGCACCCGCATCCACCAAGGGGCGGGTCGGGTCAGGGAGCTGGCCGCGCGCCGTGACCGCACCACGCACCATCTGGCACTCGGATACCGGGGTATTCCACCCAACGCGGAGATGCGCCCCGCTCTCGTCGAGGAAGCCCTCCACGCGGGGGACCGCGCTCCGGATGCCCCTTGTACCGACCGTGGCGGAGCCCCGGTACGTCTCTTCGACCTCTTCCGCGGACCCCACTTCACCCTTCTTTCCTTCGGAAGTCCGCCCATCCAGCCTGTCAGCGCCCGGGGTCCCGCGGTGATCCGCGTGGTGCGCGTCGGCCACGACGTCTCGGACCCCGCGGGGTTCGCCTCCCGCGCGTACGCACCGCACGGCCTGTTCCTCGTACGACCGGACGGATACATCTCGCTGGCCACCGAGACTCCAAGTGAGGTGACCAGTCATCTTCGCTCACTCGGCATACATGTCGGATGACCGGCGGGACCCTGATCTGGGCTGCTCGTGCTCGCGTCGGCGGCCCTGCACCGCTCGTCGGGCCCGGAGGAACCAGAGAGGCAGACCATGACCGACCCGGACCGTCCGCAACCCGCCCCCTACGTTCTGGATTCAGCCGCCCGAGCGGATCTCGAATTCGACCGCCTGCGCACGATCGAGCAGGTCTACGACCCCGGAACCGAGGAGATCCTCACCCGGGTGAACCCGGCACCCGGGTGGTCATGCCTCGAAGTCGGCGCGGGAGCGGGCAGTATCGCCCGTCTCCTGGCATCTCTCGCCGGAGAGACCGGAAGAGTGGTGGCAACCGACAGCGATCCGCGATTTCTGAGGAACATCGCACATCCCGGGGTCGAAGTGATCGAACACGACATCACCGCAGGCCCTCTGCCACCAGGTTCCTGGGATCTGATCCACGCCAGATCCGTACTGGAGCATCTGCCGGACCCCGAATCCGTCCTGGCCCGGCTGATCCCCTCGCTGGCACCACACGGGCAGCTCTTCGCCGAAGCGATCGACGTCAGTCGCGAGACACTCGCCATCGCCGCCAAACACGCCCCGGACAGAAGAGCGGCCACAGCCTTCCTGGAGTTCGCAACCGCGGTGCACCGGCTGATGACACTCGCCGGAGCACACCCCGAACTCGGCAACACCCTCCCGGTGCTCCTCGCCGCCCAGGGTCTGGAGGGCATCACCCACCAGCGGCGACACCCCCTCGTCTCCGGTGGAAAACGCGGCTTCTACGCGCTCACGCTCGCCCGCCTCGCACCGTCGTTCCAGGACCACGGTCTGCTCGACACCGCCGATCGACGGCTCTCCTCCCTGTTCGACGACCCGTCCATGGTCTTCCCCGCACTCCCCATCGGCGCTGCCCATGGACACACCCCCGCGGTCGGACGGCGACAGCGGAGAACCTGAAGAGCCGGTCCGCCAGGAAGGGCGGAGAGCGCCCATCCGAACGGAACAACACGCAAACGGAACACCGAGAGAGGCGAAGCCGATGAGTGAAGTAACGGTTGTGGGCCGGGTCGTCGCCAGGGCGGGCAAGGAGGCAGAACTCGCACAACTGCTCCAGGCGGTCATCGAACCCACCCGGAACGAGGAGGGAAGCCTGCACTACTCCATCCAGCAGAGCATCGAAACCCCGGAGGAATTCATCGCCATCGAGCGGTGGCGACACACCGAAGACCTCCAGCGCCACTTCCGAAGTGCGCACTCCCAGCACCTCGCCGCCGCGGTGGAATCACTCCTGGCGGAACCGATCAAGATCACAACTTACCGGGAGCTGACATGAGATGAGAGTCCCCACGAGGGCGACCGCTAACCCCACGGAGACTGCACGGACAAGACCTGAGGCCAGGCCCCATGTCCAGCGCAGACTCCGAGCTGCCGTCTCCAGCACCCGGGACCAGCCTGGGAAGCCCTCCTGGGGAACACCCCGGGCTTCACCCTCGCCCCGCCGCGCTGGAAGCCACCACACCCGAGACCTACCTGGCCATCAATCCGGACGACCTGCTCCGCCGCTGAGCCGGCCAACCAGGACCACCACCCTCTCGGGCGATGACGGCGGAACATAGCCGTGGTTCCCCGGTTCGCGAAACCGGAGAACCACTGGACCATTGATTACTCCACCGCCACGCCCTGCCCACACCGTCGAGAGGCACCAGAACGACCACCCCACCCACAACTTCACACCAGACCCCAGCGGAGCCCGTCACACGCACACGGGATCGAGCCCTCCTACGCCGCGGCGCAGCTGAGGCGGAACAGATCCTGAGCCCGCTCCAAGTCCCGCTCCGTGCGAAGCTGGACTTCCAGGTCACCGGTTCCGTGGTGGCCGAGTCCTGTCACGTCCCGGGTGAAGCCGGGGACGAGATCAACCGTGCCCGGGTCGGCCTTCAGGTAGACGAGGAGCTTGGCCTGCTGGGGCGGGCAGAGGCAGGCGAAGTTCCGCAGCCGCTGATAGGCCCGGTACTGCTTGCGCTGCACGGGAACGATGTCGTCTCCGAGCCCGAGCAGCGCCTCGTCGACCGCGGCGGCCAGCTCCGTCATCGCCCCGCCCGCCGTACGCTCGCTCCGGCCCCCGGCCGCGCGCAGGCGGGAGGCCATCCGGGAAGCAGCGGCGTGTCCGGTGACGGAGGCCACCGTTTCCAGCCCGATGTGGTGATCGCCGTAGAAGCGGTAGCGCACGAGATCGATGCTGCGGCGGTGCTCGCGTACGGCGTGGACGTCATAGCGGGTGAAGTCACCGGCCACACAGATCAGCCTTGGCGCGCTCCACAAGACCCCGGCCGCAGCCTCGGCGCCGAGCCGGTCACGCACCAGTCGCTGGAACTCGTCCCGGTGGTCCATCAGCCAGGACAGATAGAACAGCCCCTGGTGGATCACCCCGGCGTCAGTCGCCCGCTTGTACTCAACTTTACCGACCGCAGGAGCTCGGATACCGGCTCTGAACTGCGATGATCCATAGACTACATGTCCGTCACGGTGACGGATGCACTTCTCTGTAGCTCGTCTGAGTGGTGTCGCGGTAGAGCCCGGCGGCGGTGGAGTCGCGGTGTGACAACGCAACGTAGTTACTGACTTCGGCTTGTCAGGGTGAGGTTGGGGTGTCGAGGGTGAGGCCGGTGCCGGCTATGAAGCCGTCGATGGTGTCGGGCCGGTACTGCAGGCGTTTGAGGCGGTTGCGGACGAGGGTTTCGAGTCGGTCGAGGGCGACCACGGCGAGGTTGGCGAGGCTGCGCTTGACGTGTGCCCAGACCCATTCGACGGGGTTGAGGTCGGGTGAGTAGGCGGGGAGGAGGAAGACCGTCAGCCAGGTGCGCTGGGCGATCAACTCGCGCATGGCGTGGGAGGCGTGGGTGTTGAGGCGGTCCCAGACCAGCACGATCGGTGCTTTGACGAGGTGGTGGGCACCGTCGACCAGGGCGATGAAGTCGCGCTCGCCCATGCTGCGGCGCTGACCCCTGCCTGCGGGGTGCGTGCGCAGGCGGTGGCACAGCCGGGTGCGGGAGCCGGGCCACGTGGCGATCAGCCCGGCCACCGACAGGCGTCCCGAGCGGCGGCCGCTGACGGTCACGACCGGTGTGCGGCCCCGTCGGCCCCAGGTGCGTCCTTTGGGCGGTCGGCGGGTGAACCCTGCCTCGTCCTCGAAGCAGATGTAGCCCCCGCAG
>NZ_JBFBHW010000097.1:0-8728 GCF_040685395.1 Kitasatospora sp. NPDC088779
GGTTCGGGCTGCTTTCCTTCCTCTGCGCGCTGCGCACCTCCTGGCTGGGCGGGCCGCCCCGGGCCCACGTGCGGGGGCGGCCCCCCCCCCCCGCGCCCCCCCCCCCCCCCCCGCCGTTTCGTGTTACTCCATCGGGGACGGGCCGGCGGCCGGCGGCGCGGCGGGGAAGAGGATCGGGCTGAGCAGGTACGGCTCCCGGCCCGGCCCCGGCCCGTTCGCCAGCCGGGGCTCCAGGACGGCACGCAACTCGCCGCTGAACTCGGCGAGTTCCGCCGGGTCGAGCCAGAACGTGCCCTGCCGGTAGGCCACTCCCTGGGCGGCCGGGTCGGCGTCCTCGCGGTCGAGGTAGGCGTTGAACTCGGCGATCAGGACGGCCATCGCGGCGGCGAAGCCCCGGCGGTGGTCCTCCCGCGTCATCGTGGCGGCCACGGCGGCGTCCACGACCGGACGGTCCTCGCGCAGCCGGTAGTGCCGCTCGACGGCGCCGCGCACCCGGCGCTCCTCGGCGACCTCCAGGAAGCCGGCCTCGGCGAGCAGCGCGACGTGCCGGTACACCGTCACCTTCGACACGCCGGACAGCCGCTCGCACAGCTGCGACGTGGTGAGCACCTGCCCGCCGGCGAGAGCGTGCACCACACGCAGGCGCACCGGGTGGAGGAGGAGGTCTACCGCGTCGAGGTCCATTGCCCCACGATTTCACAGTCGCTATCTTTATCAAAGATGAAAACAGTGCGCCCGGGAGACGACCCGGGTGCCGGTTCCCAGGGGGGAAGCACCATGCGCCAGACGAACGGGCGGGCCATCACCGTCAACGGGCGATCGCTCTACGTCGAGGAGTCCGGACACGGCACGGACGTCGTGCTCTTCGAGTCGGGCCAGGGCCTCGGCCGCGTCTCCTGGGACCCGGTCCTGCCGCTGCTCGCGGACCGTGCCCGGCTGGTCGCCTACGACCGCGCCGGCTTCGGCCGCAGCGCCCGCACCGACGCCCCCCTCGACCTCGACGACTTGGCGGCCGACCTGGTCGCCCTCGCCGAGGCCGTCGCCCCCGGCCGGTTCGTCCTGGTCGCCCACAGCATGGGCGGCCTGGTCGCCCGCCTCGCGTACCAGCGCCTCGCGCCCCGGCTGCGCGGCATCCTGATGGTCGACACCACACCGGAGACCGCGCCCGCCTTCGACACCATCGACCAGATCGCCCGCCGCGTCGACCGCACGCTCGCCATCGGCCAACCCCTGGTCCGCAGCCGCCTGGTGGCCCGTCTGCTCAGCGGCACCGCCCGCCGGGTCTTCCCCACCGACACCTACGAGACCATGCTCGCCGAGGACTTCGTCCCGGCCGGCCTCGCCCAGACCCGCCGCGAGTTCCGCGCCGTCGCGGCCGCCGTCCCCCGGCTGCGCGCCGAACCCCCGGCACCCCCCGTCTGCCCGACCGTCCTGCTGTCCGCCGACCGTCCCCGCCGAGGCGGCGAACGCACCCACCCCGCCCTCCAGGAACACCAGCGCCGCTGGACCGAAACCCTCCCCGACGGCCGCTACGAGACCGTCGCCGCCGGCCACTTCATCCAGGGCGAGCGGCCCGACGTGGTCGCCGCCCGGATCCGCGAACTCCTCGACCGCGGCTGAGCGGTGGGCCACCGGGCCTCGGTCGACCGGCCGCAGAACGTCCGCCCGTCCGACCCGATCGCCGACCTCGGCCGGTTCACGCCAGCGGCAGCAGTCCGGGCACCGGGCCGCCGCGACGGGACAGCCGGCGCAGGAACGTCAGCACTCCGGGTGTCCCGACCGCCCAGGCGCGGGACTCTGCGGTCGGGTCGCCGCCGGGGAAGACCGGGCGGCCCGCCGGCCCGCCGGCGCGGGTGAGGAGCAGGGCTGCCAGCTGCTCCGCCGCGTGCCAGTGGCGGGAGTCGCCGGTGGCCGCGGCGAGGTCCACGAGGAGGTCGCCGACTCCGGCCAGGCCGCAGCAGCGGACCACCAGGGCGGTGCGCGGGGCGAGCGTCCGGCAGGTGTCGGCCGCGTCGGCGGCCAGGGCGAGGAGGGTGTCGTCGCCGTACCGGATTCCGGCCTGGACGAGGACCGTGCCGAGGCCTGCCAGGCCCCGGCACCAGGAGAGGTAGCGGCGGGTCGCCCCGGGCCGCAGGGCGGCCGCGCTGAGGCGGGGGAGGTCGGCGGCGAGTCCGTCGACGATGCGGCGGGCGGTCCGGCGGGACGCCTCGTCGGGCCGGGCGAGGAGGAAGTGGGCGATGCCCGCGCGGCCGTGCGCGAAACCCTCGGCGAGGGCGGCGGTGCCGGGGTTGGGCTCCTCGCCGGGATCGTCGAGGGGCCGGGCGGTCAGTGCCGTGGCGCACGCGGCGGCCGCCGCGAGGTGCCGGTCGGTGTCCCGGCCGAGGGCGGCGAGCAGCAGGTGGGCGGTGCCGATCCCGGCCGCCCCGGCGATCTGGTCGGCCCCGGCGGGCTCGTGGTGGCGGTGGTACGGGGACTTCGTGCCGGGCGGCTCCGTACCGAGGGTGGCGGCGGCCCGGGCGAGGAACAGGTCGGCGCCCGCCCGGCCCTGGTAGAGCGAGCCGTCGAGGCGGTCGAGCGCCGGGTGGCCGGCCGTCCAGTCGGCCAGGGCGGTGGCGGCGGCCCGGGCGTCGGGGCGGTCCGCGTGCTCCAGCAGTTCGAGGCCGAGGCCGGCGGCCCCGTCGTAGAGCGACAGCAGGGTGCGGGGTTCGGCGGCGCGCGGGTCGGTGGCGACCAGCTCGCGGGCCATCCGCACGCAGGTGCCGACGGTGTGGTCGACGGCCTCGCCGAGCGGGGCCCGCCGCGGCGCGGCCGAGCGCCGTGCCGGGGGTCGGCCGAGCGGCCTCCCGCCCCGCAGGCCGGCGGCGGCGGCCGAGCGCCGGTCCCCGTCCGGGCTCACCAGGCCCGCGACCAGGGCCACCGCGGAATCCGCCGAGTCCGAAGGGCCGGGGAGGGCCGCGCGCAGACAGGCCAGGGTGCGGTCACGGTTGGTCGCCGGGTCGGGGTCGATCACCACCGGGTCGAGGCCGGTGAGGGCGTGGTGCAGCGTGGTGCCCAGCGCGTAGTAGTCCTCGGTGGGGTCGGTCCCGGTGGCGCCGGGCAGCCCGTAGCCCGCCGTGGCCCCGGGCGGTCGGGCGCCGTCGAGGGCGCTGACGCCGAAGTCGACCAGCGAGCAGCGGCCGGCGGCGCCGAGCACCACGTTCGCGGGTTTCAGGTCGCAGACCACCACGCCGCGCGCGTGCACCGCGTCCAGGGTCCGCAGCAGTCCGCGCGCCAGGTCCCACCAGTCGCGCCCGCCGGTGCCCGGCCCGGGGTCGTACGGGCCCGCGGCGAGGACGTCGCGCCGCAGGTCGCGCGGCCCGCACGCGCCGCTGACCAGGTACTCGTCGGCGCCGTGCCGGAAGTAGTCGACCAGCACCGGTACCCCGGGCACCCCGGCCAGGGCGGTGAGCACCCGGCGTTCGTGCCGGAGCCGGCCGCGCGCGTCGGTGCCCGCGCCGTCCTCGCCGACGTGGGCACGGGCCTGTTTGACCACCACCTCGCGCCCGGTGGCGAGTTCGACCGCGCGGTAGACGTGGCCGTTCGGCGAGCGGGTGATCCCTGCGGTGATCCGGTACCGGCCCTCGCCGACCCGGGTGGTCGGCGGCCGGGCGGCGGCCGCGACGGGCGTGAACGGGTCGCTCGCCCAGGGCGGTTGGCGGTAGCGGGCTTCGGCCAGGCCGGGGAAGACCGACCCGTCCGGGCCGGTCATGCCGTAGTCGGCGCCGTCGTCCGTGACCCGGAACAGTCCGTAGCGGTAGTAGACCGGCGCGTCCGGCCGGAGCCGGCGGTCGCTCACCACCCGGGGCCCGGCCCAGCCGGCCAGCGCCCGGGCCAACTCCGTTCCCAGCGCGACGAGGTCCGCCTCGTCCGGGTAGACCGTGACGGCCTTGCCCACGGCCGCGGGGCCGCGCAGCCCGCTGTTGAGCTCCCGCAGCACGGCCGCGCCCGCCGCGAACTTCGCGTCGCAGGTGCGGCGCAGCAGGATCGGGACCACCGCGTCCAGTAGCTGCGGGAGTTGGCCCTGCCGGGCGGACAGGTGGAGCTTCCAGCCGTGGGCGCGCGCCGGCATCCGCGGGTCCTGGAGGTACCACCACTGCCCGTCGGTGTGCAGCGGGCGGCGCGGGCCGGGCGCGGCGGCCGCCAGGTCGGCGACCCGGCGGCGCAGTGCCTCGGCGGAGCCGGGGTCGGGTGGTGTGGTCATCGCTCCGCCCCTCCCCCGGTCCGCTTCCTCGGTACGGGTCAGCAGTCCACGGCGCACTCGAAGCGCGTCGGAACGTAGGTGACCCACGGGTCGGCGAGACACGCGACCGGGGCGAGGTCCGCGTCGTGCTCGTCCTCGAAGACGATGGCGTCCTCGTCGATGTCCAGCAGGCCTGCGTCGCGGATCTCGGTCACCACTGCGCTCATGGGTGGTTCCTCCCTTGGGGGTTGGACCTGCTCTCCTGGATCACGCCGGGCGCGCGGGACACCTGGGCACGCTGATGCGACGTGACCCGCAAGAGGGGGCCTGGGCCGGTGTTCCTTGCGGTTGGCGCCTCATGCTAGCCACGCCGACCGGTCCGCGACAGGGGTTCGACACCGCCAACTCGGCCGCTCAGCACCGCGATTCCCGGCGACCGGAACGGACCGTTCAGTCGCTCACCAGGCGGCGGCCGGTGATCTCGTCCGGGCTGATCCGGATCCAGCAGGTCCGGTCGCCGCCGGCCCAGGGGATGGCGCCGGGGAGGCCGGCCAGGTGGTGCAGGACGGCGGGGTCGTGCACGTGGTGGGCGGTGCCGAGGAGGAGGACGCTCCAGCCCCGGCCGAGGTATTCGTCGATGTGGTCGATCTGGAAGGAGAGCGAGGTGCCCTCGGCCGGGGCGCCTCGCTCGGTGGTGCGGTAGGCGATGGCGGCGTCGTCGACGACGTAGTTGACGGGGACGACGACCGGGCCCGGCTGGAGCGGCAGGGCGATGCGGCCGACGCCGTGGGTGCCGATCAGCTCCCAGCACTCGGGTTCGGTCAGGCCGAACAGCCGCGGGTGCGGGCCAGGGCCGCCCTGGCCGGGCGGGGCGTCGGCGCGGCCTTCGAGCAGTTCGCCGCGGCTGAGGCCGAGTGCGGCGGCGATCCGGACGAAGCCGCCGGGATCGAAGGCCGGTCCGGCTTCGAGTAGGTAGCGGAGGTAGCGGGGGGCCATGGCCGCCTGGTGGGCGAGGTCGTCCTCGCTGAGGCCGAGTTGTTCGCGCCGCTCGGCGATCCGGCCGGCCACGGCGGCGGGTTCGGCCCGGTCGACGGCGTCAGGGGTGTCGTTCACGGTGGTGGCTCCTCGGCTTGCCGGCGGGTGCCCGAGGTCGTGTCCCGGGGTCGTGTCCGGGCGGTGACCAGGCCGGATCCATCCAAGCGCCCGGCGTGCGCCAAGTCGAGGAACGGCGGGGCGCCGTGCGTGTCGGCCCCGGCCGGGATGTTCGACGCGGGCCGGGACCGGTGGCGGGCCGAGGGCACGGGCCCCGACCCGGCCAGCTCCAAGATCAACTTTCGAACATCTCACATCTGCTTATAGATAAATTCATACGATCGGGTGAGTTTGGCGACGGTGCACACCCGATGGTTTGCACCGGTCCTCACGGCCCCTCATCGAACACGCTCACGCCCCCTCGGTGCGGCCGGAACAATCGTCGCGGCGGGTCGGCCGAGGCCGAATCCCCGCCTCCGCAACGAACTTGACGCCAACTCAGTTCTCCCGACCAGAACAGGGGCCAGCCATGACGACCGAGACCGTCCAGCAGAGTCAGCAGAGCAGGCAGAGTCTCAGCACCTCAGCCGCCAGGAACCTGGCCACCACCACCAAGACCGCGCCGCAGATGCTCGGGATCACCCCCCGCTACCTGCTGCGCGCCCTGCCCTGGGTGGACCTGGAGGCCGGGGTCTACCGGGTCAACCGCCGCCGGGGCTTCATCCTCGGCGACGGGCAGATCAGCACCTACGTCAACGGCGACGGCGCCTCCCGGGTGATCGCCGAGGACCTGCGCGAGCTGCCCTTCCTCAGCCAGGTGGACAGCCCGCTGCTCACCGCCCTCGCCAACGGCTTCGTCGAGCGCGAGGTGGCGCCCGGCGAGCTGATCGTCGACGCCGGTGCCCCCGCCGAGCAGCTGCACCTCATCGCGTTCGGGCGAGCCGAGCAGCGCGCCACCGGGGAGTACGGTTCGGACGCCCTGATCGCCGTCCTCGGCGACGGCGACTTCTTCGACGCCACCGCCTGGGTCGACGGCACCCCGATGCCCTACCGGGTCAAGGCGGTCAGCGCGTGTACCGTGCTCTCCCTCGACCGCCGGATGCTCGTCGAACTCGCCGACCGTGAGCCGTCGTTGCGCGCTCAGCTGGACGCCTTCGGCAACGACCGCCGGGAGCCCGCCGACCGCGAGCACCCGATCGACCTCACCTCGGGCCACTCCGGCGAGCCGTACCTGCCGGAGACCTTCGTGGACTACGAGGAGGCCCCCCGCGAGTACGAGTTGAGCATCGCGCAAACCGTCCTCAAGGTGCACACCCGGGTCGCGGACGTCTACAACTCCTCGATCGACCAGGTCCAGGCCCAGCTGCGGCTGACCACCGAGGCGCTGCGCGAGCGCCAGGAGTGGGAGATGCTCAACCACCCCGAGTACGGGCTGCTCAACAGCGTCGTGCCCAACCAGCGCGTGCGCACCCGCAAGGGCGCGCCGACCCCGGACGACATGGACGAGCTGCTGGCCCGGGTCTGGAAGCAGCCGGCGTTCTTCCTCGCCCACCCGCGGGCGATCGCCGCGTTCGGGCGCGAGTGCACCCGGCGCGGGGTGCCGCCGCAGATCGTGGAACTCTTCGGCAGTCCGTTCCTGACCTGGCGCGGCGTCCCGCTGCTGCCCTCCGACAAGCTCGACCTGAAGGGCTCGGCCACCTCGGCGCCCGGCACCACGAACATCCTGCTGATGCGGGTCGGCGAGGACCGTCAGGGCGTGGTGGGCCTGCGCCCGTCGAAGGTCCCGGACGAGGTGGAGCCGGGCCTCTCGGTGCGGGCGATGGGAGTGGACCGGCAGGCCATCACCTCGTACCTGGTCACCAGCTACTTCTCGGCCGCCGCGCTGGTGGACGACGCCATCGCGGTGCTCCAGAACGTCGAGGTGTCGAACTACCATGACTACTCCTGACGGATTCGGGCGCGGTACCGGGGTCACCGGAGTGGGTCGACCGCCGCTCGACACCGGCTCCTCGACGAGCCCGGGAAGCGGCCTGGTACCCGGCCCGGTCCCGCTGCCCGCAGCGCTCGCCCACGCGGCGGGCGGTCCGCGGTACTGGCTGCCGCAGCAGCCGGACCAGGCGGCCCGGGCCGACCCCGCCACCCCGCCCTCCGCACCGCCGGGCGGGTTCGACGTCGAGGCCGTCCGGCGGGACTTCCCCCAGCTGCACCGGGAGGTGAACGGCCACCCGCTGGTCTGGCTCGACAACGGGGCCACCACCCTCAAGCCGCGCCAGGTGGCCGAGGCGGTCGCCGAGCACTACTCGATGGGCACCTCCAACGTCCACCGCGGTGCACACACCCTCGCCAAGCAGGCGACCCAGGTCTACGAGGAGGGCCGCGAGGAGGCCGCCAAGCTGCTCGGCACCCAGGACGCCGGCGAGATCGTCTTCGTCCGGGGCACCACCGAGGCCGTCAACCTGGTGGCACAATCCTGGGGCCGCGCCAACCTCGGCGTGGGCGACGAGATCCTGGTCTCGGCGGCCGAGCACCACTCCAACCTGGTGCCCTGGCAGCTGATCGCCAAGGAGCGCCGGGCCCGGATCCGGCCGATCCCGCTGCTCCCCGACGGGCAGCTCGACCAGGACGCCTACCGGGACCTGCTCGGGTCGCGGACGAAGCTCGTCGCGCTCACCCACGCCTCGAACGTGCTGGGGACGGTCCCGCCGGTGGCCGAGATGACCGCGCTGGCGCACCGGTACGACGCCAAGGTCCTGGTGGACGGCGCACAGGCGGTGAGCCACTTCCCGGTGGACGTCACCGCGCTGGACGCCGACTTCTACGCCTTCTCGGGGCACAAGATCTTCGCCCCGACCGGCATCGGCGTGCTCTTCGGCAAGCGCGAGCTGCTGGAGGCCATGCCCCCGTGGCAGGGCGGCGGCAACATGATCGACTCGGTGGGTTTCGAGGAGACCTCCTACGCGCCCGTACCGCACCGGCTGGAGGCGGGCACCGGCCACATCGGCGGGGTGGCCGGCCTGCGGGCGGCGCTGCGGTACCTGGCCGGGCTGGACCGCCAGGCCGCCACCGCGTACGAGGAACAGCTCACCGCGTACGCCATGGGCGCGCTGGCGACCGTCCCCGGGCTGCGCCTGATCGGCGACGCGCCGGAGAAGATCGGGGTGCTGACCTTCCTGCTCGCCGGCACCGACCCGATGGCCCTGGCCGGGGCGCTCGACCAGCAAGGCATCGCGGTGCGCGCCGGGCACCACTGCGCGCAGCCGGCGCTCGCCGCCTTCGGCCTGCAGAGCGCGGTGCGGGCCTCGCTGGCCCTGTACAACACCGTGCAGGACGTCGACGCCCTGGTGTCCGCCCTCCAGGGCGTCCAGGCGGCCTCGGCGGGGTAGGCCGGGGCGGCGGCGGGCGGGTGGGGGGGGGCGGCGGGGCGGGACCGCACCACCCCCCCCCCGCCCCCCGCGCCCGCGACGCCCACCCCCGCCG
>NZ_JBFBHW010000098.1:0-8589 GCF_040685395.1 Kitasatospora sp. NPDC088779
CGGTCCGATATCCGCTCACTCGCAGGCGCCTTGACCTGCCCCACCCTCGCCACACCACAACCAACGAGACACCGACCACAAAGTCACCGGCATTGAGCCTAGTACCGCACCGGCGGGCGCCGTGACGGTGGCTCGGGTCGGTCGGTCGACCTCGACCTCGACGGCGCCGGGATGGGACCGGACCGCGACGGTGCCGGGATGGGACGGGACCGCGACGGCCTCGACCCGACGTACGCGTCCTGGGTCCGGAGGTAGGGCCACCTGCGGGGTTCGGTTTTCCGAACCCCGAATTGGGGGGCCAGCCCAATCGATCGTGCGGCCGTTCATGCCCAGGATGGAGGGCATGAACGGGATGACGACAGCCGCCGCGGCGGCGAGCGGCGAGGTGGCGGGCGCGACCCTGACCGGGGACGGGCTGCACCGGGAGTACGGGCGGGGCACGGCCGCCGTCCGGGCGTTGCGGGGGGTGTCCGTGGCCTTCGCGCCGGGGACGTTCACGGCGGTGATGGGGCCCTCGGGTTCCGGCAAGACGACGCTGCTGCACTGCCTCGCCGGGATGGACCGCCCCACCCGGGGCACCGTCCGCTGGGGCGGGACGGAGGTGTCCCGGCTGCCCGAGCGGCGGCTCGCGCAGCTGCGCCGTACCAGGGTGGGGTTCGTGTTCCAGGCGTTCAACCTGATGCCCGCGATGACCGTCGCGCAGAACGTCGAACTTCCCGGGCGGCTCGCGGGGGCGCGGCCGGACGGGGCGCAGGTGCGGGAGGCGCTCGCCAGGGTCGGCCTGTCCGGGCGGGAACGGCACCGGCCCGGGCAGCTGTCCGGCGGCCAGCAGCAGCGGGTGGCGATCGCCCGGGCGCTGGTCGCGCGGCCGGCCGTGCTGTTCGCGGACGAGCCGACCGGCGCGCTCGACCGGGCGACCGGGCACGACGTCCTCGACCTGCTGCGTTCCGGTGTGGACGTGGACGGGCGGACGTGTGTGATGGTCACCCACGACCCGGTGGCCGCCGGCTACGCGGACCGGGTGCTGCTGCTGGCCGACGGGCTGCTGGTGGACGAGCTCGACCGGCCGACCGCCGCACAGGTCGGCGAGCGGTTGAGCCGGCTGGGCGGGGGAGCGCGATGAGCCCCGTCCTCTCCCTGGCGGCCGGTCAGATCCGGCGCCGACCGGCCGCCTTCGCCGGGCTGGCGGTGGCGCTGTTCCTGGCGGTGGGGACGGTGACGCTGTTCGGCTCGCTGGTCGCCGCCCAGGCCATGGCCTCCGCGGTGGCCCGCCGGGCGGTGGCCGGGCCGGGCCTGCTGCTGATCGCGGGGGCGTTCGGTGAGATCGCCGTCCTGGTCGCGCTGTTCGTCGTGGTCAACGCGCTCGGCTTCACCCTCCGCCAGCAGCACCGCGACCTCGCCCTGCTGCGGACGGTCGCCGCGACACCCCGTCAGGTGCGTCGGCTGGTGCGGGCCCAGGTCGCGGCGACCGTCCTGCTGATGGCCGTGCCCGGCGGCGCGGCGGGCACCCTCGCCGCCCGGGGCTTCCTCGCCGCGCTCCGACGGCGCGGGCTGGCCGCGCCCGGCCTGCGGATCCCCGGGACGCCGGTGCCGATGCTGGTCGCACTGGCGGTGGCGCTGCTGGTCGGCCTGGCCGCCACCGCCCTCGCCGCCCGACGGATCACCCGGCTCACCCCGGCCGCCGCGCTGACCGCCGACACCTCGGGCCAGCGGCGCACGGGCGTGCTGCGGGTGCTGGCCGGGCTGGCCGTCCTGGCGGGCGGGGTGCTGCTGCTGCGGCTCGCCGCCACCAGAGGGGCCGGTGAACTGGACAAGGCGGGGCAGGCGGCGATGCTCGGCTCGCTGGTGCTGCTGGTCGCCCTCGCCCTGCTCGGGCCGCTCGCCGCACGGGCCGTGGCCGCCGTGCTCGGCGCGCCGGTACGGGTGCTGGCCCCCGGGGCGGGCTGGCTCGCCGACGCCAACCTGCGCGGCTACGCGGCCCGGCTCTCCTCGGCCGTGGTGCCGGTCGCGCTCCTGGTCGGGCTGTCGGGCACCATGTTGATCATGACGAGCACCGCCGAGCACGTGGTCCGTACGACCGGCGCCGCGACCAGCGTCACCAAGGTGACGGACGTCTGGCTCCGCGAGGCGGAACTGGGGATGCTGGTCTGCTTCGCGGCCGTCTCCACCGTCAACACGCTGGTCGCCCTGACGGCCGACCGGTGGCGCGAGTTCGCGCTACTGCGCCTGGTCGGCGCGACCAGGCGGCAACTGCTGCGGATGCTGTCCGTCGAGGCGGCCCTCACCACGGCGGTCGGCGTGCTGCTGGGTGCGGCGGTGGCGGCCGTCGCCACGGGGGCGTTCGCCCGGGCGGTGACGGGGTCGGTGCTGCCGGTGGTGCCGGGCGTTGCGTGCGGCTGGGTGGTGGCGGGCGCGGCGGGGCTGACGGTACCGGGAATCCTGGGCGCCGGCCTGCGGGCGATCCGGGGGCGCGCGGTCGAGGCGGTCGGCGGTGAGCGGGGGTGAGCGGGGGTGAGCGGGGGTGGCCGGGCCCTTCGCCAGGTGCGGTGGGGCCGGGTCGAAGCCGCCTGGGTGTGTCGTCGAAGCGGTGAGTGGTGAGTGGTGAGTGCGGTGAGCGTGGTGAGTGGGAGTGGTGAGGTGGACGGTGGCTGAGCGTCGGCGGTATCTGTCGGTGCGCGGCGGCGAGTTGGCCTTCGCGCTGCTCGGGCTGCCGATCGGGGTGCTCGGCGGGGTCTACGCCGTGGCCGTGCTCTACGCCGGGGCGTTGCTCTCGCTCACCGTGCTCGGGCTGCCGTTCGTGGTGGCCGCCCTGGCCGGGGCGCGCGGGCTGGGCGGGCTGCACCGGCGACTGGTCGGGCGGCTGCTCGGCGAGCGGGTGTCGGCCCCGGGCGCGCTGCCCCGGCCGTCCGGGGCGATCGCCCGGGGCCGGGCGGTGCTGACCGACCCGGTGGCCTGGCGGGCGCTGCTCTACCTGCTGCTGAGGCTGCCACTGGGGGTGCTCGGCTTCCTGGTCGCGGTCGGACTGCCGCTCAGCTGCGTCTGGTTGGTGGGCTTCCCGCTGTGGGTGCGGCTGCTGGAGCCGGGGCCCAGACCGGTCGGCTGGCTGGACGTGGCCGGGGCCCCGGCCGGGCTCGCCGTACTGGCGGCGGTGCCGGCGGTGCTGCGGGCGGTGAGCGCGGCCAATCGGAGCCTCGCCCGGCTGCTGCTCGGCCCGGTGCGGTCGCAGGAGCGGGTGCGCGAGCTGGAGACCGCCCGGGCCACCTTGCTCGCCGAGAACACCGACCGGTTGCGCCGCCTCGAACGCGATCTGCACGACGGGACGCAGGCGCAACTGGTCGCGCTCGCCATCACCCTCTCGTTGGCCGACGACGCCCTCGGTGCGGTCACCGGTGAGGCCGTTGGTGAGGCCGTTGGCGACGCCCAGCCCGGGCTGACCAGGCTGCCCGGCCCGCCCGGCGCTCCGGACACCGAGCGCCTGCGCACCCTGGTCGACCGGGCCCGTCGGCAGACCGACGACACCATCGCGGAACTGCGCCGGCTCACCCGGGGCATCCACCCGGTGGCGCTGGACGGCGGCCTCGCCCAGGCGCTGCCCGGGCTCACCGCCACCGCGCCGGTGCCGGTCACGGTACGGCTGGACCTGAGGGAGCGGCCGGACGCGGCGATCGAGCAGGCCGTCTACTTCTGCGCGGCCGAGTTGCTGACCAACGTCGCCAAGCACAGCGGCGCGGCGGCGGCGGAGCTCGCGGCGAGCGCAGCCGACGGGCGGGTGCGGCTGACGGTGCGCGACGACGGCCGCGGGGGCGCCGCCCCGGGCGGGGGCTCCGGCTCGGGCTCCGGTTCGGGTTCGGGCCTGGCGGGCCTGGCCGAACGGCTCGTGGCGGTGGACGGGGTGCTGCGGGTGGACAGCCCGCCGGGCGGGCCGACGACGGTCACCGCCGAACTGCCGAGCCGCCTGTGACGGGTGGCCGCGGCGCGGCCGTCCACGGAACCGCTGCTCCCGGCTCAGCCGCCGGTTTCGGCGAGGTAGGTGAGGACGGCTTTGACGCGCCGGTTGTCGGTTTCGGTCGCCGACAGGTCGAACTTGGCGAAGACGGCGGCGACGTGCTTCTCCACCGCCCGCTCCGAGACCACGAGCAGCCCGGCGATCGAACGGTTGGAGTGGCCCTGCGCCATCAGCTCCAGTACCTCCCGTTCGCGCGGGGTGAGCGCGTCGACACGGTTTCGCCGCCCGCCGTGCATCAGGCCGTTGACGATCTCCGGGTCGAGCGCCGTGCCGCCGGCCGCCACCCGGTGCAGCGCGTCCACGAACTCCGAGGTGCGGGCGACGCGTTCCTTGAGCAGATAGCCGACGCCGGCGGCGCCACCTGCGAGCAGCCGGGCCGCCCAGGCGGTCTCGGCGTGCTGGGAGAAGACCAGGATGCCGACCCCGGGCGAGGTGGAGCGGAGCTCGACGGCGGCGCGGATGCCCTCGTCGGTGTGGCTGGGCGGCATCCGGATGTCGACCACGGCCACATCGGGCCGGTGCTCGTCGACGGCGGCGATCAGTTCGGGGGCCGTCCCGGCGGTGGCGACCACGGTGCACCCGCGCGCGGTGAGGAGTTCGACCATGCCGTCCCGGAGGATCACCGAGTCCTCGGCGAGGACGACGCGGAGCTGCTTCTCGATCATGTCGCCATTATCGGCGGTGGCCGGTCCGCCGCCGGTCGGCGCCCGGCCGCCCGGGGCCGGCTGTCGGCCGGCTCCGCCGTCCAACTCGCCGCCCGTGCCGTGCGGCTCCTCCTCCTCCTCGCCCTGCCCGACGGCTCGCTGCGCGGGGCGTCGGCCCCTTCGTCAGAATGGTATTGACGGTGCGTCAGTGTTCGTCCCCCTGCTGTCCGCGCCAGGCGTGGACGCCGGGGGCGACCTCGACCACCTCGAACGGGTAGGCGTCCCGGACGAGTTTGAGCAGGGCGCGCTGCTCGTCCAGCCAGCCGGGGGCGGGGGACAGGACGACCCGGAGGGTGACGCCGGAGTCCTCGGCGTCGGAGACGGTCACCCAGAGGCCGCCGGGTCGCCCCGGCTCGATCCGCAGCTCCGGGCCGTGCTCCTCGTCCAGCCAGCGCACCGCCTCGCGTCGCGCCAGACGTTCCAGGGCGGCTTCCCACTGCTGGAGTTGACGTCCAGTCACCAGTGTGACGAACTGCCCGCGGGCCGAGTCGGCGGTGACGGTGATCTCGCAGTCCAGCCAGTCGTGGCCGAGCAGGGAGCCCGGTGCGTGCCGCCCCAGCACCCGCACCCGTACGCTCCGCCCGCCGGTGCGCCCCTCGTGCCCGGTGGCGTCGTCGGTGCCGGGGCGGTCCGTCAGTCTGATCAACTCGTTCTGGTGCGAAGCGACTTCACGCACTGTGTACTCCCGGTCACTGCGAATCCAAGGGCTGACATCCTCGCGCAGGTGTTCGTCCGGTGCCAGTCCGTGGGAGGGGTTCGTCTCCGGCGCGCCGACGGCCCGCCCGACCGTGGAGGTCGGACGGGCCGGGTGGGGCGGTGGTCGGCTGGTGGTCCGCGCTGCTCAGGGCTGGTCCGCCCTGGTCGGGACCGGCCGGGACTGGTCGGGGCCGGCGCGGGTCGACGGGAGTCCGTCGGCGCCCGTCAGTGCCCGTCGGCGCCCGTCAGTGCCCAGCGGCGCCGGTCACCGCTGGTCGGCGTGGCCGGTCAGGACGGTGGTGAAGATCGGCTCGCCGTTCTGGTGGCCGGTGACGGTGGTGGTGAGGGCGTCCGGGTCGTCACCGGGGGTGTGCCGGGCGGTGATCGTGGTGGCGGCGTCGTGCTCGGCGTACCGGTGGTAGGTGGTCGCGGCGGAGGCGGGGATGACGGTGGCCGGTGAGACGAGCGCGTTGGTGGCCTGGCGGGCGGCCTCCAGTAGGACCATGCCGGGAATGTGGTCGTTGGCGTGGTCGAAGAGGATCGGGTGCCAGAGGTCGGGGGTGAGGTGCCAGGTCCCGGGTGCGTCGGCCGGGGTCAGGACGACGTCGCAGGGGCGGATCCGGCCCACTCGGCCCGGGGCCAGCGGCTCGCCGGAGACGGCGGGCGCCGGGTCGACCTCGCGGCGTGCCCCGCGCAGCCGCCGGTAGGTGGAGTCCGGCACGGTGGTGAACCGGGCGTGTCCGGTGGCGGCGAGGTGGGCGCCGCGTCGGATGACGGTGCTGAGGGTGAAGTCGATGGTGGTGCCGGCCCGGCGCGGCTGTGGGACGAGTCTGGCCTCGATGGTGAGGTCGGTGGGCGCCGCGCCGATGAGCAGTTGGCGGGGGCGGGTGGTGTAGTCGAGGTTCCACATCATGAACTTGTGGTCGAGCGGGACGCCGAACCGGGTGTGCGCGAGGTAGAGCCCGGCTTGGCGGATCGTTTCAGCGGCCTGGATCGGGTCGTGCCGGGTTCCGTCGGGGGTGGTGAAGAAGGTGTGGGCGCGCGGCCACTGCGCGGTGACGGCGAAGGTCGTCTCGTTCAGCTGCTCGCTGCCGGTGAGGAAGACCTCGGCGTGACAGGCCCGGTGGACGTACTCCTTGGCAACGGTGCTGGTCAGGCGCGGTGCCGGTCCGGTCGGCACGGCCGGTCCGGCGGTGCGGCCGGGGGTGGTGCCGTGGTCCGCGCCGGCGACGCGGGAGATGGCGGGGGCGCGGTAGGCAAGCAGGGTCATGGGAGCGCTCCGGAAGGCCGTGGCGGGCGGGGTGGGCTGCTCAGGGCTCGTAAGATACGTACCTTCCGGTTTGGTTTTCAAGGAGCCCGAACGAAGGTTCGTTGGCGGCCGAGCGTGGTTGGGTGGTCGCTCCAGGTGCCGCGCGATGGCCGTCCGGGTGGCCCGAACCTGGGGTGGATGCCGTCTGGCCTGCAAAGGAATCCCCAAAAGTGGGGTGACAGGTGCATTATCACGGCGGGCCGTTTTCGGTGGGATGCGGCCGGAAGTGGGGAGCTGGATTCCGGCTCTGTCGGCCGGGGGAGGGGTGGCGGTCGCTTTCCCGCCCTGTAGCGTCCACGCGGTTTTCCTTCACTCGAAGGCGGGTGCATGCGACCTGGGGGCGAGGGATCGCCGGTTGACCGGCGGGTAAGATACAGGGTGTTTGGTTTTGTTTGCCGAGCGTTTCGGGCGGGGTGGTTGCGGTGGTGCGGCAGGAGCGGGCGATCCGGACGCGTCGGCTGATCCTGGAGGCGGCGGCCTCGGTCTTCGACGAGCACGGGTACGAGGGGGCGACGATCGGTGAGGTGGTCGCCCGTGCGGGTGTGACCCGGGGTGCGGTGTACTTCCACTTCGCGTCGAAGCGGGAGCTCGCGCAGGGCGTCGTGGAGGAGCAGTTCGGTCGGGACGAGATCCCCGAACGGCATTGCAAGCTCCAGGAGTTCGTCGACCTGGGGATGGTCGTCGCCCATCTCATGCCGGGTGACCCGCTGTTGAGCGCGGGCGCGCGGCTCTCGCTCGGCCAGGACGTGTTCGGCGACCTCAGCGGCGGTGCCACGCCCGGGTGGATCGCCCGGCTGGAGGCGGTGCTGACGGCGGCCGGCGAGCGGGGCGAGCTGCTGCCGCACGTGCTGCCGGCCGAGACGGCGTGGCTGATGACGGGCGCCTGGACGGGCGTGCAGATCCAGTCCCAGAAGATGTCCGGCCGGGCGGATCTGGAGCGCCGGGTGGCCGTGCTGTACCGGCACGTGATGCCGAGCATCGCGGTCCCCGGGGTGCTGGCCGCGCTGGATCTGGGCTCGGACCGTGGTGGGCGGGTGGTGGCCGAGCTGGCGGCGGCCCGTGCTGGTGGCGCCTGACGGCTTGCGCCCGGGGCTGACGCGGCGGCACTTGTGGCGGCGGTCGGTCCGGTCGGTCGCCGCAGTCCGGAGCTCGATGGTCCGTTCAAAAACAAACAGCTCGTTCGGTTTTGTATTGACAAACCGTCCGTCCTGTTTTTGGATGAGCACCTGGTGCTCGGCTGTGCGGTAGCCGCAGCGCCGGCCGGCCGGTGGCCGTCGGGGTCGCCGATCCGTCTGGATTGGGGTGGACGTCATGGAGATCCGGGTGTTGGGGGCCTTGGGGGTCCAGGTGTGCGGGGTGTCGGTGGTGCCCTCGGCGCCGAAACCACGGCAAGTGCTCGCCCTGCTGGCCCTGCGCGCCGACCAGGTCATCTCGGCGGGCGTCCTCGCGGAGGAACTGTGGTCCGGCCATCCGCCACGCAGCGCGCGCACCACCGTCCAGACCTACGTCCTCCAACTGCGCGACCTCATCGACCGGGCGCTCGCCCACCGCGATGACGCCGGAGGAGCGTGCGGAGCCAAGGACGTCCTGGTGACCTCGCCCGGCGGCTACCGGCTCGACAGCGGCGGCGGACTGGTCGACCTCCAGGAGTTCGACCGCCTCGCGGGCCTCGGCTACCGGGCCATGGACGGCGGCGACTTCCCGCTCGCCGCCCGCCAGTTGGGCGAGGCGCTCGGCCTGTGGCGCGGTCCGGCGTTCGCCGACGTCCCGCTCGGCGGTCAACTCGCCGTCGAGGCCAAGCGGTTGGAGGAGACCCGGCTCTGCGCGCTGGATCAGCGGATCGAGGCCGACCTGCGGCTGGGCCGCCACCGCGT
>NZ_JBFBHW010000099.1:0-8426 GCF_040685395.1 Kitasatospora sp. NPDC088779
CTCAAGACTCGGCACCAGCATGGTGAGTCTCACTCTGACCTGACAGTCCGCAGGCCAGAAGGCATCTGCGATGACGTACTCAATGAGACGGGACACACTGTCCCGTCTCACGCGATGTTGTCGCTGTCGCTGTCTCAGGTGGCCCTAGCGGGATTCGCGATCGGTCTCGGGTGATGTTGTCGCTTCAGCCCAGGGTTGGATGTGTTGGAAACGGGGGCTACCGCTCCGCGGAAGAAGGAGGGCCCGTAGTGGTCGAGGAGACGATGAGCGCGGCGCACGCGGCGGTGGAGACAGGCGATGTCGAGGCCCTGCGTGCGCTGCTGGACGCCGGAGCCGATATCCACCAGGAGTTCGGTGGGATGACACTGCTGCACCATGCGGTGGACTCGGAGATAGACGCACACGGCCAGACCGGCGATCCGCTCAGTGTGAGCCTGACCGCATATCTGGTGGCCCGAGGTGCCGACCCGCGCCGCAAGTCGCACGGCGGGACCGGGCTTTCTGTGGAACACGTCGCCTTCGTCAGCGGGCACTGGATGGCTACCGCGATCTTCGAAGCCTGGGAACTGGCAGCTCCAGCGTCCCGAAGTCCGCGCGGCCATGAGGGAACACGATCAGCTTCATAGCCACCCGACTCGCACCTGCAGCCAGGAGTCGATATTTCGGGATGCGGGCGCATCGAGAGGCTACGAGCCCTCTGGCCTGCGTCGACCATATTGTTTGAGACGGGTTGTCACTCTTTCGGGTGGCGTCGCCGGGCTCTGCCCACGGGCCCGGACAACGTGTCCCACGCTCGCATTGAGAGGGGTCACGACAGTGCGGAGGGCTGAGTGGATGGTTCCGCGGAGGCGGTCTCCGCCTGCAACTGCATCGCAGACCTTGAGGTCGGGGATATTGAGGTCGGGTTCGTCGACGCCGATGGTGTCGAGCGCTCCGGTCCGCTGACGCGCTGCTGGGCCGAGCCCTTCGAGTTCGCCTCGCCGGCACGGTCGTTCAACTCGTTCAAGGGACAGAAGAACTTCACCGGTGAGTACTGGGCGGCGATATCGGGATCCCTGGTGGGCTACGAGTCGTGGGTCGAGCGGGACGCGGCGATGGCACTGGACTTCGACCCGGCCGTGGTCGCCCTGGCGTCCCAGCCCTTCCGGCTCCTCTGGTCGGACGGGGAACGCGGGCGCGGGCACACCCCGGACTACTTCGCACGGCTGGCGGACGGCACCGGCGTCGTTGTCGACGTCCGACCCGAGGGCCTGGTGGACGAGGCCACCGCCGAGGTCTTCGCGTTCACCGCGCGGGTCTGCGAGGCGGTGGGCTGGCAGTTCCGGCAGGTCGGCGACCTGGACCAGCCCTACCGGGTGAACCTGCGCTGGCTGTCCCGCTACCGCCACGGTCGCTGCTATCGCGCGCCGGTGGCAGGCCGGCTGCGGGAAGTCTTCGCCGACCCCCTGCCCCTGCTCGCCGGGGCCGAGCAGGTCGGCGACCGGCTGGCCGTGCTGCCGGTGCTCTATCACCTGCTCTGGCAGCATGAACTGACGGCGGATCTTGTGACGGCCCCGCTGGGCATCGACACGCTGGTGCGCTTGGCGTCCCGGGACCGGCCATGATGTCCGCGCGGCCGGGACGGCTGCGGCTCGGTGACCGGGTCAGGTTCCAGGAGCGCACCTATACCGTGGTCGGCCTGACCGGGATGCGGGTCCGGCTGGCCGACACGCACGGCACCGGGATGCTCGTCGACCAGGTCCACCTGCAGTCGGCCGAGGACTTCGCAGTCCTGGGGGCCGGCGACCGCACGGCGCTGGGCTCGGCCGCGCTGCTGGATCGCCTGCCCGGGCCAGTGGCCGCCCGCGCCCTGTGGTGGCAGCGGCATCTGGTCGAACTCCTCACCGGTCTGCCGCCCGACGCCCCGGCGGGGGTCCGGGTCAAGCCCGAGTACGACCCGGTTGGCCGTTCGCTGGCGCAACGCGAGCGGGCGAAGGCGGATGAACTGGTCGCGCTGGGCGAGGAGGTCACGGCGCGGACGGTGAAGCGCAAGCGCCAGCAGTACGAGGCCGGAGGGATCGCGGCGGTGGTGGACCACCGACTCGCCCCGCACGCCTCGCTGGTCGGCCGGGCCGACCGGCGGGTGGTGGCCGCGATCCGTCAGGCGATCGGCGAGAGCATCCCGGCTTCCACCCGCACGATCGAGCACGCGCGCTGGCGGACCGAGCGGATCCTGGAGGCCGAGCACGGCCAAGGCGTGGTGGAGATGCCGTCGCGCCCGACGTTCTACCGGCTCTTCGACAAGCTGTCGCACGGGGTCCACGTCACCGGCTCGGCCCGCACCCGCCGCTCGTTGGCCGACCAGCCCGAGGGGCCGTTCCGCTACGAGTCGGTCGCCGCCCCCGGCGAGCTGATGCAGATCGACTCCACCCCGCTGGACGTGCTGGTGCGGCTGGACCACGGGGTCCCCGGCCGGGTGGAACTCTGCGCCCTCATCGACCTGGCGACGCGCACCGTCGCCGCGGCGGTGGTGCGGCCCACCACCAAGTCGGTGGACGCCTCGCTGCTGCTGGCCCGCGCGCTGACCCCGGAGCCGATGCGGCCCGGCTGGGTCCAGGCCCTGTCGATGTCCCGCTCGGTGCTGCCGCACCGCCGACTGCTGACCCTGGACGAGCGTCTGGAGCACGCCGCGGCCCGGCCCGTGATCATCCCGGAGACCATCGTCTGTGACCGGGGCAAGGCGTTCATCTCGGACAACTTCCGCGCCGCCTGCCGCACCCTGGAGATCAACTTCCAGCCCTGCCACCCACGCTCCCCGGCGGAGAAACCCCACATCGAACGCACACTCGAATCAGTGGCCACACTGTTCTGCCAGTTCCTCCCCGGCTACCTCGGCCGCACCGCCGAGCACCGCGGCCGAGACGTGGACGACGAGCCGTTGTGGTCGATGCTGGAGATCCAGGAATTCCTCGATGAATGGCTGGTCGCCAAGTGGCAATCGAGGCCCCATGACGGGCTCCGCGACCCGGGCGTCCCGGGCCGGACCTTCACCCCGAACCAAAAGTACGCCGCCCTGGTCGAGAGCGCCGGCTACGTCCCCCTCGCCCTTGGCGGCGACGACTACGTCGAACTGCTGCCCGCGACCTGGCGGGCCGTCAACTCCTACGGCATCAAAATCAACAACCGCATCTACGACTGCCCCGACCTGGCCCCGTTCCGGCGCCAGCCCTCCGGCGTCACACGCAAGCGGAACCTGTGGGAGATCCACCGCGACCCCTACGACGCCGCCTGGATCTGGATGCGCCACCACTGGGAGACCGGCTGGATCCCGGTTCCCTGGAAGCACCTCGGCAGCGTCCCGCAGCCCTTCGGCGACCTGGCCTGGGACCATGCGGCAGCCGACCTGCGAGGCAAGGGCAACCCGACACCCACCGAAGAGCAGACCGCCCAGGCTGTCGCCAAGCTCCTGGTCAGAGCCAACCAGGGACCGGCCGACCAGAGCGATGGACCGGCCTCGCGGCCGTCCAAGCGCGACCGGCGCGTCGCCGCCAGGACCCGAGCCGCCGCCGAGAGCCCCGGACCGCGTCCGCCCAGGCCAGAGCCGCCTGCAGTCGTCGAGGACGAGCCGCATCTCCACGGTGATGAGGCGGTGGACGGCACAGATGACGAGCCGATCGCGAAGGTCATTCCGCTCGGCGTCTTCGACCCCTTCAAGGAAGCGGACAAGCGATGGTGACCATGACCGGACCCACCCCCGGCCAGGACTCGGACCCGGGCCGCCAGCACGGATGGCGAAGTGCCCTGGAACGCGAGGACCTGCACCGCTACCTCACCACGCTGGAGGGCTGGCGGGAGTTCACCACCCAGGACCCGGTTCCGCCCGACCTGCTGCCCGCACCTGCGCTCGCGGACCTGGGCCCGGACGAGCGGCTGGACTACGACGACGACCGCCTCGACTACCACACCCGCCTGACCGTGGCCGCGACCTCCACCTTGCGCACCGTCGTCCACGCGGGCAGGCGGTTGACCCTGCTCAACCGGCACGCGATCAGCGCCCGCCGGGGCCTGATCCTGCCCGGCGCGGCCGGGACCGGAAAGACCACCGCACTCACCCAGTTCGGCAAGACCATCGAGGTCATCGACCGGCGCCAGCACCCGGGCGTCGACCGGATCCCGGTCGTCTACGTCACCGTCCCGCCCGCCGCGACCTCGCGCATGCTCGCCGTCGAGTTCGCCCGCTTCCTGGGCCTGCCCGTCACGACCCGCGCCAACATCACCGATGTCATCGAGGCCGTCTGCGGCGTCCTGATCGACGCGAGGGTGAGCGTCGTGTGTGTCGACGAACTCCACAATCTCTCGCTGGCAACCAGGAACGGCGCCGAGGTATCGGACACGCTGAAGTACTTCTCGGAACGGATCCCGGCCACGTTCGTCTACGCGGGAGTGGACCTGGAGGCGAACGGACTGTTCAACGGCACCCGCGGCCGGCAGATCGCCGGGCGCTTCGCAGTCATCGACACCGTCCCCTTCCCCCGCACCGCGGAATGGACCGGCCTGGTGGCACCTTCGAAGAGGCCCTACGGCTGCACCACCACAAGCCCAAGACATTGGAAGGGTTGGCCGGCTACCTCCACCAGCGCACCGGCGGGATGATCGGCAGCCTGTCCCACCTCATCCGCGGGGCCGCCATCGACGCCATCCTGGACGAAACCGAGAAGATCACCCGGAAGTCGCTGGAACGCGTCAAGCTCGACCGCGCCGCCCAGACCCGCAAGACCAAATCGGCTTCATGACCACCAGTGCTGACGACGGCGACCGGCCTCGCCCACTGCCTGCCCGCCCCCGCCCTCGAAGCGGGGAAAGCACTGACTCCTACGTCCGCCGACTGGCTCGCGCGAACCACCTCAAACCCAGCTACCTGCGTGGATACCTCGCCGGGCCACCCGACTACGGCTACGGAGGTCGCCCCCGAGGTGACCGGCTCGCTGCAGTGACCGGACGTCAGCAAGACGCGCTCGAACGGGCACTGCCAGACCTGGCCCCCAGGAAATCAGCTGAGCCCAGTGAACCGGAGAAGCCCAAAAGGTATGTCACCCTCAGTGCTGACAAGCCCGCTCTCTTCGCCGCGATCCGACGAGATGCTCAGAAGGAACGCCTGTCCGTCAAAGCGTTGTCGAAGCGGCACCACGTGCACAGCCGCACCGTCCGGCAAGCCCTTGCCTCGCCGACACCGCCGCCCCGAAAGCCACGCACGGTCAAGGAGAATCCGGTCCTTGACCGCATCCGGCCCGCCCTCGACGCCATCCTCGACGAATGCGCGGCAACGAACGGCGGCCAACTCCCTCCCACCCGTCTGATCTGGGAAAGACTGCTGGACGAGCATGACGCCGACGTCTCCTATGCCACCGTGCGCCGCTTCCTCGTCGGACATCCGCTCACGAATCCCAACGGCGTTGCCGGCACACCACGGCGCACAACGGGAGATTTCCTCGGCGCCACCCATCAGGCCCTGCAAGCCAACATCATCAGAAACCACCGCGGCCTGCTGGCCGCCATTCGCCAACAGCCCGCGATGCACGGCATCGACGGCTCCTTCGCAACCACCACCGCCTTCGTCCTGGGCTGCGACGCCGGGACCTCCTGGAGCATGCTCGCCGGCTTTCACGAGTGGCTGGTCGTCCGGCTCGGCAGGGGGCACGACCTCACCTGGCCTGCCCTTGTTCGCCACCTCGCTCCAGCAGGATGGGTCCATCCGCTCACGCCCCACGCCGACATCGAAGCCGTCGCGACGCTCTTCCAGCTCCTGGGCGAGTTCTTGGACCAGCGAGAGCAACCCGACAGCCTCGCAAGGATCTTCAGGGACTACCAGTCCTGGCTGAACACCCAAAGCTGGTATCACTTCGAAACAGCAGGGACGGACCAGATCAACTGAGACGGCACCGTGCATCCCAGCTTCCGGGACCAGATCACTTGAGATTTTCGGCACCTCGGCGTCTCAATTGATCTGGTCGCCGCAGGTCACAGCCCTACTCGCAGACCAGATCATTTGAGACGGGACACCAACGTTGGTGAAGGCCGTTACGTGATCGTTGCGGCCAAGGGGGCTGTTCACCAAGGGATCCGCCAAGGTTCGCGGGGTTCCCTACGGCGACCGCGCGCAGCACCGGCTCCGCGCCCAGCCGGAGGGAACCCCCGCGATGACGACGAGCAACGGCGCCAAGCCGAAGAGCAGGGCGAGGACCGGGGCGGAGCCGGACAAGGCCCGGCACGAGGGCGGCGGCCCGGCACCGGGCGACGGGCCGGGGAGCAGCGGCCGAGGACCGGCCAAAACGGGCCGGGTGGGGTTCGTTCGTTCGGTGGGCTCCGGCGCCGGGGCGGCCTGGTAGCGTGATCCCACCAGATTTGAACGTGTTCAACAATGGAGGGTCGTGGAAACCTTGAGCGTGCACCGGTCCGTGCCGCGTGCGGGGCGGGTCCTGGCGGTGGCGGCGGCGCTGTGTGCCGCACCGGCCGTGGTCTGGGTGATTCTCGTCGGCGGGTCGTTGATCGACGGTCCGCTGGTGCTCGGTTCACTGGCCGCCGCCGCACCGCTTTTCGCGCGGGATGCCGTCAATTTCCGGACGGCCTGTCTGGTATTCGGCTGGGGACTGCTCGCCGTCTCGGTCCTCGGCACCCCGTTCGGACTGTTCGTACTGGCGCCGGCGGGCGTCGTCCTCCTCACCGCGGCGAGCCGCGCGCGCCCCGAACCCCGGCGCCTGCCGCTCTTGCTCGGCGCCCTGGTCGCCACGGCCACCCTCGGCTTCGCCGGCTGGGCGGCCGGCACGATCTGGATCGCCCCCTACTTCCAGGAGCCGGACGCGTTCGTCGCCACCGTCCAGAAGGACAGCCCCCTCCTGGGGACCGGTCCTCGTCCGGAACTCCTCTACGACGGCTCGGGCCTCGGCCACGGCGCCACCCATGTCTCCGTGCTGGAGGCCGACGCCGTACGACTCGTCGTCGTCTTCGACCCCCGCACCCCCGACGCCGATCTCGCCGTCCTGCGCCGCCAGCTCGCCGACCTGCCGGGCGTCGCCAACGTCCGACTCTGCGACCCACCCGCCGGGAACTGCCGCTGACCACCGACCCCGACGACAGCCACGCGGACCGCACCCGCGACCCGCACATGCGCGAACTCAGCTGTCCCGACCTGCTGATCGGTGCTGGTGGAGGCGCTCGTGGGAATCGATAGTTGGCCCGGATCAGAAGCGGCAGTTGGCCCGAGAATGTCGCGCGATGTCACGAGGAGTAGCCGCCTGGTTGGCGATCGGCGGCGGGGTTCCCTGCCGTCACGTCCGCCTGCTTGGTTGAGCAGTCGCTCCATGTAATCCCGAGGAGGACTGGCCGGAGGGACGCCTCCGAAGCATGATCCGCACGCGCTTCCGGGCTCATGGAAGAACTCCACCGGTGGGACTCGGCGCGCTCAGCACACAGAACCTGGTCAACATCTTCGTCGCCCATAACGAGAACGGCCCCCGAGACACACCGCCTTGGGGGCCGTCAGCATGACAGCGCGGCTACCGTCGTCGCCGGTCAGTCTCCGTAGGGGTGGATCTTGAGGTGGACGTCAGCGTCCTGCCTCGGCTGATCGCTGCTCCAGTACGCCCATCCATTCCAATGGCCCGGGTGGTCATGGTCGCCGTGAGCCGTCGTTGCGCTGAGAGAGGCCCCGGTTCGATACGACGTCACCTCGACATCGTCGCCGTAGCAGACCGGCGCACCGCCGTTCGCTCCGATGAGTTTGCCGCCGGGTGTAAGTCGTGCCTGGGTGCCGCCGTCCCTGGTGAAAACCAACTCACCGTCAGCGCCCTCGGAAATGCTCCAGCTCCCGATGGTGACTTTGTTGCCTTCTGCCACGACGCTCTCCTCACTCCACAAGGTATCCGGGCTAATCGGTGCCTTGTTGAAGGTAGGCAGTCACGCTGAAGGCAGCACGGTAGCCATCCCGGGACACACCGTCAGCTCCATCGAACGTGTCTCGACCTTGCCTACGTTGACGAAAAGTCATGGCCACGGGCCCCGCCTTGCGCGGGGCCGATTCGCGAGATCATGGGAAAGTCGGAAGCCAGGCCGTCGCCCACCATCGCAACCGGGACCCGTCGAGCACCAGCCGCGACCGAAAAGCGGCGCCACCCGTGAACTGGCCGATCAGCGCCGCCAGATCACACACATCCGACCACGCCCCGGGCCCCGCCCTCGTCGACATGCCAGAACGACACCACCCGGTACGCGTACGCGCGGGCGGGATCCCCAAACGAGACCTCTACTCGGGAAGCTTCACCCACCCTAGTAGGGCTTGGTCAGGTTTGTATGGATGTGGGTATGTCGCGGTGGCAGGTGGGGCAGGCGCCGGCCCAGGTTGCGAGGAGGAACTGCATTTCGCGGACGACCTGGTAGAGACTCAGGCCGGT
>NZ_JBFBHW010000100.1:0-8214 GCF_040685395.1 Kitasatospora sp. NPDC088779
TCCGGCTCACTGACCGGGCGGCCCGGCCGCGGGCGAGGGTACGGGTGCGGCCGAGGGTGCGGGTGAGGGTGAGGGTGCGGGCGAGGGCGAGGGTGCGGGTACGGTTCCCCCGAGGTGCGGAAGGTTGCCCGAGGTGGCCTGATAGGTCATGAGAAGGGAGCCTTTGTAATGGCTGCTCAGATGAAGTACCCCAATGCCGCGTAGTTAAGGACTGGTTGGGCTGGTCAAGACCACGTCCGGGTGGTTGTCCAGCCGGTCGGGAACGGCCCATTCGGGAGCCAGGATGTAGGTCACGGGGGCGACTTTGCGCAGGATTCCCTCCCCTTCCCAGCGGATGAGCTCACCGGTCAGGCTTCGATGGTGGGGAAGGCCGAGTTCCTTGGCGACCTCGGTGGCGTGCCGGGCTCGGCCGGGGTCGGCGCGCATGAGTTGGAGCGTGCGATCCCGTCGTCCCTCGGGGGCGAGTTCGGCGCTCTGGTGGACGGTGACCGTGATCCCGGTCATGCGGGCGGTGGCTCGGAGACGGCTCTGGTCGGGCGGGTTCGCGTAGCGGGAGACCGGGCACTTGACGCGGCGCGGTGCGATGCGCGGCCGACGCCCGGACAGCCGGTTATCCAGGACCGCTCGGCCGATCCGGCCGGTTTGAAGGGGGCGGGTGAGGTCGGGCAGGATGCCATCGGCGGCGACGACCTGGTCTCTGGCGGCTTCGAGGGCGGCGGTGAACGCGGCCCGATCGGGGTCGGTGCCGGGCTCGGACTCTGCGGCTTCGGCCATGGCCCGGCGAAGAGCCTGGTAGACAACCAGTTGGGCCCAGACCTCCTGCTGTACCCCGAGGGGGTCGTGCGAGCGCAGGACGAGCCCGCTGGCCAAAGAATGCCGCAGGGCGTAGAACGCCGATTCGATCTCCCATCGCTCACGGTAGAGGGTGACGAGCTCCGCTGCGGGGTAGCGGTGGTGGTCGAGCAGCGTTGTGGCCAGGCGGTAGTGGCCGGTGATGCGGACGCCCCCGTGGACTGTCGCGGTGACCTGGGCGTCGATGACGCGCAGGCGTACCCCGCGGATCCGCGTCAGGTAGGAACCATCCGACAGATGGGCCCACTTGGCGGGAGTGCGGCGGTTGTCGAGGCGGACCAGCAGCTGGGCTCCGGTGGCCGCGCAGCGGGCCAGGAACTCATCGGAGTCGAAGCCTCGGTCGTTCAGCAGCAGCATGCTGTCGTCGAGCAGCGGCAGCAGTTGCTCGGCGTAGACGGTCTCTCCTGGGGCTACCGGGCCGAAGACCGCACCGAGGCGTCCCGGTCTCGCACAGGGCCACGAGTTTCAGCATGGGGTAGCCCTCCTGTCCGTAGCGGTGCTTGATCTTGCCGAGCCAGTCGCAGACGCGCAGCCGGTCCGGGGCCTTGGCAGAACTGCAGCCGTCGAAGGCCACGGTCCGCCAGCTCCGGTAGCGCACGCCAGGCGTCGTCGGCTGGGCGACCGGCCCGGCGAGGCTGTCGAACAAGAGCTCCAATGGGGCCGGCCCCAGTCGCCGACGCAGGTCACGCAGGGCCTTCTCCGAAGGGCAAAGGAGGTTCAACTGCCTTAGGCCGGCGGTGAGTTTGTCCCATACCCGCAGGTAGCCCAGGCTCGGGAAGAGAGCCAGGGCTAGAACGAAGTACACGCCGACCCGCGAGGGCAGTATCCGCAGCCTGGCCTGCGTGGTGCCCGTCCGCGCCAAGACGTCGTCGACGAGCTCGAAGGGAATCTGCCGGGTCAACTCCCCCAGATGTCCCGGCGCGTACAGGCCCTTCGCGACGGTGACGGTACGAGCAAGCACGACAGTGGCACAATCATCAGGCAACGGGACCCCTTCGAGCAGGAAGACCTTGGTCGGCTTCCTGGCTCTACCCGGGGTCCCGCATTCATGATCTCCGCCACTGCCTTCGGCGAGTTGGGAAACCACCCGGACGTGGTCTTGACCAGCCCAACCAGTCCTTAACTACGCGGCATTGGGATACTCCTGAGGCGCTGCCCCGAACGGAATGAGCGGACCGTCGACATCGAGGAAGAGCAGTGGAGGCTGTGCGGCAAAACCGGTCACGGCTGCACGATAGCGGCTCCTTCGAGAGCAGGAGGAGGGGCCGCGGCCTTTCATGAGTCCCACTGGTCGCAGTACTCGATATGGATCTCGCGCGCGTCGCCGAGAATGCCGTCGTTGGAGTGGAGCTCTGTGCAGAAGTACGGGTAGCTGGGATGGACGGGGACGTGGCTGGGACCGTTTCGGGCGACGTTGAGGAAGTGCCGGGCGGTTTCCCTGAACACCTTCGCGCTGCCGGTCATGAACAGGGTCTCGGCGTGGAGATGCTGGTGGAACAGGTCCCGGTTCTCCCGGTAATGCCGTGCCTCGTGGTCAATCACGGCGTCGCCTGGATGTCCCGGATCGGGCAGCGTCACGGTCTGCGGACGACCCGGGCCGAGTCGCCCGCGCACCTCCTTCCATCGTGAAGGCGCGAACTGGAGCGAGTGATGCAGCAGTACGAGATCAAGCTGACGCATGCCGTCTTCCGGCAGTTCGCGGGAGGGGGCTTGGTTGCCTCGCATCGGCAGGTGGACCAGTGAGCGCGGTGAAGAGGCAGCGAGCGTCCATAGACCGCCGATTCGCCGCGCGGCGTCTTGATCGAGGTAGGCGTCCAGGCGTCGATCGTGGTCGGTGAGCACGGCGTGGATCAATGGCTGGGCTGGTCGGATGACTTTGAACTCCACGGATCCGAGCCGTGCTTGGTGGATGGTGACGGGTAGCTTCATCGGTTCTCCGAGACACGGCGGCTGACGTCGGCGGCCCAGTCGCCGGCGGATGCCTTCTGCCACTGGACGGCGACTTGGGGGCTTCACCCTGGTTGGTAGACACGGGTTTGTGTGGTTATGCGGCGAGCGCCAGGGTAGCTGACTGCTGCTGCTCGTAGGTGACGGGGCTGACCTGGCCGTTGGCCGAGTGCCTGCGCCAGGTGTTGTATCTGTTCAGCCAGCGGAAAACCGCCGCTCGGCAGGCCTGGGCTCCGGGCCAGTGGCGTGCGTCTTTGAGGAGCTCGCGTTTCAGTGAGGCGTGGAAGCTCTCGCAGGCGGCGTTGTCGGCACTCGTTCCGACAGCACCCATGGACTGCGTAACTCCCAACTCGGCACACAGGTAAGAGAATTGCCGACTTCCGTACTGCGCTCCGTGATCGGAGTGGAACACCGCTCCGCGTAGGATGCCGCGAGTGGCGGCGGCCATCGTCAGAGTGTCGGCGACCAGGGACGTGCGCATGTGGTCGGCGATCGACCAGCCCACGACGCACCTGCTGAAGCAGTCCAGCACCGTTGCCAGATACAGGAACTCCCCGTCCCCGACCGGGAGATATGTGATGTCGCCCATGTACTTCAGGTTCGGCGCCGGCGCGCTGAAGTCGCGCCCGAACAGGTCCGGCATCGGGGGCGCCGGCGGCTCGGGCACGGTGGTGCGGACCTTCCGGCGCAGATGGGTGCCCACGATCCCGAACTTGCGCATCACCCGCGCGACCCGCTTCTCGTTCACCGCCAGGCCCCCATCCCGCAGCTCGGCGGTGACGCGCGGGGCGCCGTAGGTCCCGTCGGACTCGGCGTGGACGCGCTGGATCCGCGCCGCCAGGACAGCGTCGGCCTCATGCCGTTCTGCGCGGGTCGCGGCCCTGGCGCGCCACTTGTAGTAACTGGAGCGCTGGATGCCCAGCACCTGGCAGAGCCGCTTGACCTCGAAGGCCTCCCGGTGGTCCTCAACGAACTGGAAGCGGCTCATCACCAGCTCGTCTCCGAGGCGAGATACTTCGTGGCCTTCCGCAGGATGTCCCGCTCGACCGACAGCGTCTCGCGGTCCTTGCGCAGCCCCGTGTTCTCCACCCGCAAAGCCGCGTTCTCCGCCTCCAGACGGACGATCCGTTCCTCGGGCGTCTCCACCCCAGGAGCCCCGGACCCGGCCGCAGCCGGCAGGACACCGTCGGGCCCCGGCGCGGCCCCCGCGGCCCGCACCCACTGCCGCAGCGACTCCGCATGCATGCCCAGATCCCGCGCGACCTGCGCATACGTCAGCGACGGATCGGAGCAGTACAGCGCCACAGCGTCAGCATGGAACTCCGCTGAGTAGTACTTGTGCACCATAGGTGCCATCTCTTCCTCTGAATCCACGAGATCCAGTGTCCGTGATGTCTACCAATCGGGGGAATATCCATCCGCATAGCTGGACGAGTTCGGCTACCTGAACCTGGATCGCAAGGGCGCGAAGCTGCCGTTCCAGATCTTCACCGAGCGCGAGGAGCGCAAGGCCACCGCGGTCGCCACAAACTCACCCTTCACCGAATGGGACAAGACCTTCGGCGACGCCCGCCTCTGCGCGGCCATCGCCGACCGGATCACCTTCCGCTGCACCCTGATCCAGACCGGCACCGAGTCCTACCGCTACCAGGCCACCCAGGAATCCCTCTTCCCCTCCCCGAACTGACACATCTGTCGAGGTACATCTCTCGATGAATGCGTCCAACTGCGTTCGTGACCTGCCGCGCAGCGCGGCTGACTGGCCGGTGCGGGCCCACTCACACCGTAATCAACGGGGACGGATCGCTCTGGATATGCAGATGACAGACGCGGCGTGGTCCTGGCAGCATCAGCCAGCTGCCCTGACCGGACTGATCATCGGAGGATCACCACGTCCAGTAGCCCGTATCTGATGCCCCGTCTGCTGACGTGGTCGGAGGTTGACCCCGACCAGCATGCCTTCGCCTGGAGCAGGGAGGAGGAGGCCGAGGTCACGGCGGAGGTCCTCGCGCTGGTTCCCTCAGGCGACGCCTACTCGTTGAGCTTCGACGACTTCTTGAACCCGGTCACGGAGCTCCTGGTCGGCCGCTACGGCCGGTGGGCCTGCGGATGGCACTGGGCGGTTGGCGAGGGCGGTGGCGGCGGTGTCGTTCAGAGCTGGTGCTGTGACTTCCACTCGCTAAGGGATGGCCCAGAGGCCACAGCCGCCATCGTCGTGGCGTCGCTCCTGGAATGGCGCGACTGGCTGGAAGAGCTGGCCGAGCGCTTCGTCGAGCTCGCGCCGGTGCCCGACGCGGATGTCGAGGACCGTAGCTGGCACATGCAGCGTGCGGCGACCCGGCTGGTGACCCTGTCCGTGGACCGCACGTGTGCCCAGGATGGCTGGCACGGGCTCTGCAAGCGAGTGCTGTCCTGGTACCTCTCCTCAATAGGCATGGAGGGTGAGGAAGCAGCCGAGCTGGTGGAGAGTGCGGTTGACGGCCGGTTCAAGAGCTGGGCCGTACCGAGCTGCACCACGGTCGACGCGGTCGTGGAGGACCTGGCATTCAACGCAACCGGACATCGGCCGTACCGTGACTACTGACTCCCTCGCCGTCTGGTGCGCGGTCAGGGACGAGGTCGACTGGAACTCCGCCGGTGCCGGGCCACAGCATCCCGTGGTGCCGGCCGTCGACGGGCTCACAGCTTGGTTCAACGGCGAGGTCCGCAACCGGTGCCCGCAACGCGCCGACCGGCTACTCGCTGCAAACGACCTGGCCCGCACAGACGCCGCCCGCAGGCGTCCCCTCACTCCTGCCCTGATCACCGGTTGGCAGCGCCTGATCCTCGGCAGACCCGACATCACCTTCCGGGACGGCGACGCCTTCGCCAAAGACGGCCGTGAGCGCTACGGGCTCACCCCGTCCACGTGGAATGAATTCGCCCAGTGCCTGCACCAGAGCACCGATCCCGCGCTCCCCATAGCCTCCCGCGCAGCCAGAGCGTATCTCGATGTGGCCTTCTTCCACCCCTTCCCGGACGGCAACGCACGCTCTGCCCTGCTGGCTCTTGCCTACGTCCTGGACCTCGACGGAGTACGACTGGACCAGGTCTCCCCCTTGCCGATCGCGCGCTACCCGGACGACCCGGCCGGCGCCGCAGACCTGGCGACACTGGTCGCCATCCTCATCCGTGGATCCCAGCGCCGGGGCGGCGCCGCCCCGGCCGTCTCCAGCGGGAGGCCGCACGAGGACACCGACAAGACCACCGCCCACGGGTGACCACCACGAACTGTGAGGGCTCAGGACATGTTTGACGCAATGTTCTCGGGACACCCTTGACAGTTCCTGACCGTGCTTCAGATGCTTCGGGTGTGACTCAGGAGGCGGAGGGCCAGCAGCAGGGCGACTGGTTGGTCGAGCAGAGGTACCGGGCGGTGCTGGAGGTGCTCGACGGTTCGCCGATCACGGAGGTCGCCCAGCGGTACGGGGTCGCACGGCAGTCGGTCTACACGTGGAAGGCGAAGTACGCCGCGGGCGGCTTCGAGGGGTTGCGGGAAGCGTCCCGTCGGCCGCGGACCAGTCCGACCAGGTTGCCGGCCGAGGTGGAAGCCCTGGTCTGCGAGATGCGCCGGTCCCACCCGCGCTGGGGAGCCCGACGGATCGCATTCGAGATCGAGCGACTCGGCGCGGAGTCCGCCCCGTCGCGGGCCACGGTCCACCGGGTCCTTACCCGCAACGGTCTCGTGCGCCCGCAGGAACAGCAGCACCGGCGCAAGTACAAGCGGTGGCAGCGCGAGACGCCGATGCACCTGTGGCAGCTCGACTTGGTCAGCGGGATCTACCTCGCCGACGGGCGCGAGTGCAAGATGCTCACCGGGATCGACGACCACTCGCGCTTCATCGTGGTCGCCGAGGTGCTCACCGTTCCCTCCGGGAGGGCGGTCGCCGACGCGTTCGTGCGGGCCATGCGGATCCACGGGGTGCCGGCCGAGGTGCTCACGGACAATGGCAAGCAGTTCACCGGCCGCTACACCAGGCCCACGCCCGCAGAGGTGCTTTTCGAGCGGGTCTGCCGGAAAAACGGGATCGGTGCGAAGCTGACCAAGCCGTACTCGCCGACCACCACCGGCAAGATCGAACGCTGGCACCGGACCCTGCGAAGGGAACTGCTCGACGACTGCGGGCCGTTCGCATCCCTCGCCGCGGCTCAGGCCGCCATCAGCGAGTGGGTTCAGGCCTACAACCACCTCCGCCCACACCAGGCCCTCGACATGGCCACACCCGCCAGCCTGTTCCGGCCCAACCCACAGCCCGAACCCGTCAAGGTCGTGCCTGCCCAGCGGTCCGAGACCGTGCCCGCGCCCGCCGGTTCGGCCCCGCCGGTGCTGGTGATGACGCCGTCGGCCATGTCCATCAGGGGGACCTGGTCGACTTCACGGATTCACGGAATTCGTGCCTGAACCCGTTCTCATGGCCAAAGCCAGCTGGTCGCGCTTGCCCGGCAGACCCCGTTCGAGATCAGCGTCTACCTCAAGCGGTCGACCTGACCCTGGGAACGAGGAATTCAAAAGCCCGGTAGGGCGGAGCCGTACAGTTTCCGCTCGCGTCGGCGCCACGTCGTGGCCAGGGCCCGCCCCACACGAAGCGAGAGCACTGCGACAGCATGCCGTGATCGAGCCCGTTGGGTTCCTCGGAGTGCCTGACGCACTGGTCCAGCTGGCTGTCGCGTGGCGTACCCTGCCGTCCCCCGCCTTCAGCGCCGCTGTAGCGTTGTCCGCAACCGATCAGGGGGATTCAGTGACGAGGTCCTTGCACTTCAGCTGGGAACTGAGCGGCTCCGGCTGGGCGACGTGCAGGATCTGGGACGGCTCGACGAAGCACCGGGAGAGCGTCAGCTACTGTACAAACGCGCTCGCCGACTTGTTGAAAGGCGTGACGGGCCTTTACGGCCCGCATGGCATCCAGCGGTTCTCGTTCGACCTTGAACCGGCAGAGGCGCGGTGGATTCTTCGTCGCCGAAACAGTGACGTGCACATCACGATCCGTCGTTTCCCGGACATGTCGACCAGCTTCGACGCACCGGACGGCAAGGGTATCCTCGTGTGGACGTCCACACGTCCTCGTACCTCCTTGGCACATGCGGTCCTGATGGCTGCCGAGAAGGTGCGGCGAACCCACGGCGAGGACGGCTACCTCCAGAAGTGGCAGATGCACGCCTTCCCCACCACCGAACTGGAAACCCTTCGGCACCTGCACCTGGCAGCGGATGACTGCGCTCTCCAGCACTGAACCAACGGCGCCTCACGGCGCAAACAAAAGCTGAGCCAGAACCGCTTCTTAGAGGGCGGTTCGTGAGTTGATGTCCGCTTTGGCATGAGGTTGAGAGGACTGCTTGTCACGAGGCTGCGGGCGGCTGTGGCCGGCGAGGGTTGCA
>NZ_JBFBHW010000101.1:0-7558 GCF_040685395.1 Kitasatospora sp. NPDC088779
GCCCGCGCGCCCCCCCCCCCCCGCCCCTCCCTGCACGCCCCCCAGCCCGACTTCCTGCGCGACACCCACCCAGCAGCGAGCCAAATATGACGACCGGTCTACCTAGTTGGGCTCGCGGCAAGCATGAGCACCCCCGCTCGCGCACAGGAAGTCGATCTGGCCGACTTCCTGTGCAGCAGCCCAAGCCAGGACTGGTGGGCGCAGAATATGAAGACCGGTCTACATAGCTACGCGCCCGGCGAGCGCGGCCTCTACCTCCGGTCCGCACAGGAAGTCGGCCTGATCGACTTCCTGTGTGGAATCCACCGTGGGCAGCGCAGGATATGACGGTCGGTCTACATATTCGTCTCGCGGCGGGCGTGAACCCCCTCCCCTGCTGCGCGCAGGAAGTCGGCCTGGCCGACTTCCTGCGCAGCACCCCAGGTGGGCTGGGGCTAGGAATATGACGGTCGGTCTACATAATTCCCTGAGGCGGAAACGGCGCCGGGCATGGGGAGTCTCGGGCGGGGGGCTAGTCGGCGAAGCGGGCTGACAGGTGGGGGAGGAGGGTGGGGAGGTCTTCGTCCTCCCAGGGTTCGCCGGTCGGGGGGCCGGCGGTGATGCCGTTGTCGGGGAGGTCGTTGCCGGTGAGTTGGCGGTATGCATGGGTGGCCGCGTAGGCGAGGTCTTCGGCCTCCAGTTCCTCCTGGTCGGGGGTGAGGAGTTCGGCGAGGCTGTCCGGGTCGGCGAGGGCCTGTTCGAAGAGGGTGCGGCCGGCGCCTATCAGCCAGTCGCGGAAGTAGTCGAAGCCGTCGTCGCTGCATCCGTCGTTGATGAGGTAGCCCGCGCCCCAGAGCAGCCAGGTGCAGGAGCGGGCCTTCTGCTGCGCGTAGTGCCGGTCGAAGTCGGCGATCTGGTCGGGCGTCAGGCCGGCGAGGTGTTCGGTGAGCGCGTCGGCGTGCTCGCTCTCGTCGGCGGCTTCGGCGCGGGTGTCGTCGATGATCTGCCAGAAGGTGTCGAGGTCCATGCCCGTCACCCTGACAGCTGGGGCTGACAGGCAGGACGGCAGAACGGCTTCAACGGGGCGTCTGGGTGCGGAAGCTGTGGCCGAGCTCGGGGCCGAGTCCGTAGTAGTGGCGGAAGTTGTAGATCAGCGGGCTCCACCGGGCCGGGTCGACGTGCTGGGAGCCGGGGACGACGATGCCCGGATCGGCGTGGACCTTGAGCACGTGGGCTTCGACGATGAGGAACCCGCCGGAGGCGTCGGGCTGGATCCGGGCGGCACGGGCCTCCAGTTGCAGGGGGCATTCGGCGACCCGGGGCGGCCGGACGAGTTCGGAGGGCTCGGCCCGCAGGCCTGCGGCCGCGAACTTGTCCCGCTCGAACCGGAAGGTGTCCTGCTTGTTCGCGGGTACGGGGGTGCGCCCGGTGAGCGGCGCGAGTCGTTCGACCGCCGGCCACTGGGTCGGCTCGGGCAGGTTGATCACCAGCTCGGGTCGGCTGCGGAGGTTGTGCGCGGTCTGCGCCTCGGCCCCCATGCCGAGGACGATCACCTGGCCAAGGGCCCAGGCCGAGGACATCGGCGCGAGGTTGGGGGTGCCGTCCCCGTTCTCCGTTGAGAGCAGGACGACGGGCGTGCCGAAGTAGAGGATGCTCGGCGCGATGGCCACGTGGTCCGCGCTCACCGAGCCATCGGTGAGCGCGTCAGTGAGCGCGTCAGTGCGTGTGCTGTCAGGCGTCATGGTGTTCACGGGAATCGACGGTAAGTCGGGGATTCTTCGGCGCGGACCGAAGGATCGTCGGCAGCCGGGGCGCCGCGCGAGGGGCCGCGATGCGGCCAGGTGGCCGACATCCGGCGGACGCAGCCAGTTCGGGTACGGATGGCGGGCCGGGCCAACCCATGTCAAGTTACTCAAAGTGTTCACAAAAACACTTCGTGTTATCAAAATTCTGTGGCGTGGGGCCCTGTGGTGATCACGCCCGACTGGAACGGAGACGGTATGGCAGGGATCAGACGCGGCCGGTCGCGCGGCAGGCTCGCCGCGGCGATCGGGCTGGCGGTCATCGGCATGACGGCGGGTTGGGGAGGCGGTTCGGCGCAGGCCTTCCCGGCGCACGCCTTCCCGGCACGAGGTGCGACGTCCGTCAGCCCTGCCGTCGCCTCGCCGGGGGACGACGCCGACAGGAAGTCCCCGGACGGCGCAGACCGCGCGAACGGCGCGGACGGGAAGTCAGGGACCCGGGCGCTGACCTGTCCGCCGACGCCGCTGTGGGTGAACACCGGCGGTGGCGGTGACCAGCTGTACTCGTACAGCCCGACCGGTACGCAGTTGTCCGACGTGCCGCTGGTGCGGGACTACGGGGACATCGCGTGGAGTGCGGACGGCACGACGCTGTACGGGGTGTCCTGGCAGGAAACCCCGGCGACGCTGTACACGATCAACCCAGCCACCGGCGCGGAGACCAGCTCGGTGGTGATCACCGGTCCGGCCGCGGTCGACGGATTCGACTTCAACGCGTTGAGCGCCCGCCCGGACGGCACCCTGCTGGTCGCGTCGTTCTTCTCGAACCAGATCTGGACGATCAACCCGGCCACCGGGGTGAGCACGCTGTTCCCCGTCGCCTACCCCGCCACGCTCGTCTCCTCGGGCGACTTCGTCACCCTGTCCGACGGCGACATCCTCGGGGTCGCGTTCGATTCGTTCTTCCAGAACCCCACCAGCTACTTCCGCATCCACCCGGACAACACGATCACCGAGATCGGCACCACCCCGAACTCCATCTACGGTCTGGCGCAGTCCGGCGGCAACGTCTACATCTTCCGCGCGAACGGCACCATCGAGGAGCTGAACTCGGTGCCGACCGCCAGCTCGACCGCGACGCTGCCCACCACCGTCATCGCCAACACCGGGCACCGCTTCTACGGCGCCTCCGCCACCCAGGACAGCGGGAACTGCAACCTGCCGGCCGGCACCTCCTACACCGTCGCGAAGTCGGTCTCCCCGACCGGCCCGGTGGACCAGGGCGACACCCTCACCTACACCGAGACCGTCACCAACACCGGCACCAACCCGGCCACCTTCGCGGGTTTCAGTGACGACCTCTCCGCCGTACTGACGGACGGCACGCTGGTGCCGGGCTCCGTCACCGCCAGCTCCGGAACGGCCGCCGTCACCGGGAACACCCTGACCTGGTCGGGCACGCTGACGGCGCCGCCCGCCGCCGGCTCCACCGTGACGGTGACGTACCAGGTCAAGGTCAACAACCCGGACACCGGCAACTTCGCGCTGACCAACAACCTCGCGCCGACCATCGCCGGCGGCACCTGCGCCACCACCGGCGGCTGCACCACCACCGTGCTGGTCAACGTCCCCGCCCCCACGATCACCAAGGCGGCGACCGAGGCCTCGTTCGTCGCGGGGCAGACCATCCACTACACCTACACGGTGACCAACAACGCCCCGGTGGCGCTGACGAACGTCGCGGTCACCGACACCGGCCCCGGCACCCCGACGGTCACCTGCCCGCCCGGCCCGCTCGCGGCCGGCGCCACGGAGAACTGCACCGCCACCTACACCGCGACCGCCGCCGACGCGACGACGGGCACGATCACCGACACGGCGAACCTCACCGCCACCGTCGGCACCCAGACGGTGACCGGGACGAGCAACCAGGTCGTCGTGCCGCTGCGGGCGCTGACCATCACCAAGTCCG
This sequence comes from Kitasatospora sp. NPDC088779, assembly GCF_040685395.1. NCBI lineage: Bacteria > Bacillati > Actinomycetota > Actinomycetes > Kitasatosporales > Streptomycetaceae > Kitasatospora > Kitasatospora sp. NPDC088779. Next base: position 3,694 of record NZ_JBFBHW010000101.1, read on the forward strand.
CCGTCCAGCCGGACTTCACAGCCCCGGGCGAGACCCTCAACTACACGTACACCGTCACCAACACCGGCCAGATCGCACTGACCAACGTGACGGTGACCGACCTGACGCCCGGCGTCACCGTCTCCGGCTGCGGAACCAACCAGCTCGCGCCCGGCCAGTCCACCACCTGCCAGGCCACGTACGTCACCACCGCCGCCGACGTCGCCGCCCAGAACGTGCCCGACCAGGGCCAGGTCACCGGCACCGACACCGGCGGCCAGACCGTCACCACGACCAGCAACAAGGTCAACACCCCCCTGGTCGCCATCAGCGTGGTGAAGAAGGCCGCCGAGGCGCAGTACACCGCCGCCGGGCAGACCATCCACTACACCTACGCGGTCACCAACACCGGCGCCCAGCCGCTGACCAACATCGGCGTGGTGGACAACGGCCCCGGCACGCCGACCGTCACCTGCCCCACCGGGCCGCTCGCGCCGGGCGCCTCGGAGAACTGCACCGCGACCTACGTCACCACCGACGCCGACGTCGCCGCGGGCAAGGTCGTCGACACCGCCCAGGTCACCGGCACCACCCCCAGTGGCCAGAACATCACCTCCACCAGCAACAAGGTGACCGTGCCCTTCGCCGGGCTGAAGATCGTCAAGGCCGTCCAGGAGACCTCGTTCTCCGCCGCCGGACAGGCCCTGCACTACACCTTCACCGTCACCAACACCGGTGACACGACGATCAGTTCGCTCGCCGTGACGGACTCCGGCCCGGGCACGCCGGCCGTCTCCTGCCCGGTGACCACCCTGGCCCCGGGCGCGTCCACGACCTGCACCGCGACGTACTCCACCGCCGAGTCCGACGTGCAGGCCGGGAAGATCACCGACACCGCGACCGTCACCGGCACCACCCCCGACGGCACCCCGGTGACGGCGACCAGCAACACCGTCACCATCGTCGCCTGCACCCCCTGCGAGGACCAGGACCACGGCGGCTGCGACGGCCACAACTCCGGCGGCCACGGCGGCTGGGGCGACCACCACCCCGGGCCCGGCCAGTGGGACAACCACCCCGACGGCACCGCCCCCGGTGACACGTCGGCCGCCGAACACCCCGCCGGCACCCACCCCGCGCCCGTTCCCCCGCGCGACACCGCCGTGCAGGAACCCGCCCTGATGCTCGCGAGCGCCGGAGCCCCGGTGGCCACGGTCGGCCTCGGCGGCGGCGCGCTGCTGGGCCTCGGCTGGCTCATCGCCGCCTTCGCCTCGGCCCGCCTGCGCCAGGACCGCTCGGGAGAGTGACCACCCTCCACCACCCGGGCCGGCCCCGGCGACGCGCGCAACGCACACGGCACGCACGCCGGGCGTAGCGGCCGGGAGGGCAGAGTGCGCCACCACCGGTGGCGCACTCTGCCTGCTTTCTAGCCGAGGACGGCGTCCACGGCGGCCGTCAGCGCCTCGCGCACCGCCGCGGGGGCGGTGAAGCGGCTCTGGTTCATCGCGCCGTGCCGCAGGATCAGCAGGGTGTCGGCCGCCCGGTCGGGGTCGGGGTGGCCGGCGTCGGCGAGCAGGCCGGTCAGCAGGGCGCGGAACCAGTCCATGTGCTCCTGGATCGCGCGGCTGACCGGGTGGTCGGGGTCGGGGTAGTCGGCGGCGGCGTTGATGAACGGGCAACCGCGGAAGCCGGGTGCGCAGAACTCGTCGGCGATGCCGGTGAACAGGGCCGCCACGGCCTCGCGCGGAGGAAGGTCCGCCACTGTGGCGGCGGCCGCGCGGAAGAGGCGGTCGTGCTCGCGGACATAGGCGAGCACGACGTCGTCCTTGGACGGGAAGTGCCGGTAGAAGGTCGCGTTGGCGACCGCCGACTCGCGGATCAGCTGGTCGATGCCCACCCCGCGCACGCCCTGCGCGTAGAAGAGCCGCATCGCCGCGGCCAGGATGCGAGCGCGCGGTGGCGCGGAATCTCTCGTCGTCATGGCTTGACGCTAGCAGAAGGATCGTTCTACCTTGGAGGAGTAGAGAGAACGCTCTTTCTACTTCTTGGATCGAACGACCGCGCCCCGACCGGCCGCCGATCCGATCCCCAGCCCTCACGCACCAGGAGAGACCCCGCCATGCCCAGCAACCGCACCCCGGTCATGTTCATCCACGGCCTCTGGCTGCACTCCACGAGCTGGCAGGGCTGGGCCGACCGGTTCCGCGACGCCGGCTACGAACCGATCCTCCCCGAATGGCCCGGCGTCCCCGCCACCATCGCCCAGGCCCGCAGGAACCCCGACCCCCAGGGCGGAATCGGCCTCGCCGAGATCTCCGCCCACCACGCCCGGATCATCCGCGACCTCGACACCCCGCCCGTCCTCGTCGGCCACTCCGTCGGCGGCTTCATCGCCCAACACCTCCTCGGCCAGAACCTCGCCCAGGCCGCCGTCGCGATCTGCCCCGGCCAGATCAAGGGCGTCAAGGCCGTCGGCCCCGCCCAGGCCAAGTCCGCCTTCGCCTTCCTGCGCAACCCCGGCAACACCAAGCGCGCCGTCTCACTCAACCCCGAGCAGTTCCGCTACGCGTTCGCCAACGCCGTCTCCCAGCAGGAATCCGACCAGCTCTTCGACGAATGGACCATCCCCAGCCCCGCCCGCCCCCTCTTCCAACTCGCCCTGAGCAACTTCGCCCCACACTCCCCCGCCAAGGTCGACACCCACAACCAGAACCGCGGACCGCTCCTCCTCCTCTCCGGCAAACTCGACCACACCGTGCCCGACATCCTCACCCGCTCCACCCACAAGCAGTACCGCAAGTCCCCCGCCGTCACCGACTACCACCGCTTCGACGACCGCGGCCACTCCCTCACCGTCGACCACGGCTGGACCGAACTCGCCGACCACACCCTCACCTGGCTCAACCAGCACCACATCGGCTGAACGGGCGGCACCGCCCCCGGCGCCACCACGCCGGTGGCGGTCAGGAATCGGCGCCCTCGTTCACGGGCTCCGCCTCAGCCTCGACCTCGGTCTCAGCCTCGGTCTCGAACGGAGCCCGCCCGGTGCCGGGCGGCCAGCGATGGCCGGCCTCATGCAGCTGCTGCAGAGTGATCGGCCGGACAGTTCCAGGTCGTACGTGGTCAGGTCGGGGCCGGCCGGGCGGGATCGGCCGACCGCCTCGCGGTTATGGTGTGGTGGGTCCACGGAGGCCATGGACAGGAGGGCCTCATGACGGTCGGGCATCGGTGGCCGGTGGACGAGACTCCCTGGCCCGAGCAGGCCACGCTGGCCTACGGCGAGCTGGTGGAACTGGCGACGCCGCACCCGCCCCTTCCGGAACTGGGCCGGCTCGGGCCGGAGATCGCGGGCACCCCCGGGGTGATCGTCGCGTGTGTCGTCGAGCAGGACGAGCGCGATGACCACGTCGGACCTCTCTACACGGTGGAGACCGAGGACGGCAGCCCCTGGCGGCTACGGCCGGAGTTCCTGGCCTCCCGAGGAGGACTCCACCCCGGCATGCCTCCGCGCTACCGCAGCGACCTGCCCGAAGGAACCCGCGTCCGGATCCGCACGGAGTCGGACACGCCGGGCGCGACGACGGACGCTGTCGGGGAGGTCACCGGGATCTGGTGGACGACGTCCCTGGAGCCGCCGAAGGGCTACGTCGTGCAGGTCGGCGAGGAATCCCACTGCGTGGCCCCACAGCAGACCGAAGTCCTCTAGTGTGATGCGCCACAAATCATGAGGGTAAGTTGATGCCCTTTTATGGTGTCGCATCCTGGGCCTTCTGCCGTGGTGATCTCGCTGTCTGAGGACGAGCGTGCCGAGTTGCTGCGTCGGGCGGGGTCCTGGGACCGAAGAGCCGCTGAACGGGCCCGGATCATTCTGGCGTGTGCTGACGGT
>NZ_JBFBHW010000102.1:0-7514 GCF_040685395.1 Kitasatospora sp. NPDC088779
CGGCGGAGACCACCACGGTGTGGGACACCCCGGGGGTGTTGTCCACGAAATTGGTGATCAGCCAGTTCAGGTTCTGTGCGGCCTGGCTCATCTGATTCAACTCAACGCTCCTGGTGATCTGCGCCGTTGCCGTCGGTCCGGCCACCGAAACTATCGAATCCGGGCTGCTGGGCACCATGCTGGGAGCCCGGCTGGTTGGCCTGTTCGGCTCCGGCCCGGCGGCCCTGCTGGATGCCGCGGCGCAGGTTGGTCAGCCGGCCGCGGACCTCTTCGGGGGCCCGGGAGACCTGCGGACCGGTCAGCGGCGAGGCCTCGGCGGTGCCGGAGACCAGGTTGGCCTGCGGGGTCCGCCGGGGGAGACCGGACATCGTGACGCCGCTGGTCGAGGGCTCGCGGACCTGCTCGGCGCGGCGCCAGCGCTCGTCGTTCGCGGACGGGCGCCACGGGGCGTCCCCGGGGCCGGGCTGCGGCTGCTGGCCCTGCCGCGGCTGCTGCTGACCCTGCTGCGGGGCCTGGGGCTGCGGGGCCTGGGGGGCCTGAGCCTGCGCGGCCTGCTGCGGAGCCTGGGGCTGCGGGGCCTGGGCCGGCCGGCCCTGTCGGCCCTGCGGGTCGGACGGCTGGAACTCCGGCGCCGAGGTGCCGGGCCGGCGCGGCTGGTACGTCCGCGGCCGCGCCTCCTGCCCGCCCTCCTGCGGGTACCACGGCTGCTCGGCCGCACCCCCGGACGGGCCGGTCGGCAGCGCCATCGGCTCCGGCCGGGCCTGCTCCTGGCGCACCGGCTCGGGCCGGGCCTGCTCCTGACGGACCGGCTCCGGACGCGCCGGGTTGGGCACGCTCGGCAGCACCGGCTCCACCAGACCGAGACCCAGCGGGTCACGCGGGTCGATCTGACTGGCCTCGAAGCGCGGCCGGGCGAACTGCTGGGTGCTCTCCACCGGTGCCGGCTCGGCCGACGGCAGCGGCTGGGCCTGCTGCTGCGGCGGCAGTTGCGGCTGGCGGTCGCGCTGCGGCGCGTCCGGGCCGGGGCGCTGCGGACGGCGCTGGCCCTGCGGACCGGGCTGGCCCTGCGGGCCGGGCTGGCCCTGCGGGCCGCCCTGACCGGGGCCGCCCTGGCCCTGCGGGGCCGGCCGGCGCTGCGGCAGGCCCTCCTGCGGGCGGTTGCCCGGGCGGGCGCCGCCCTGCTGCTGCGGAGCGCCGCCCGGCCGGCCCGGCCGACCGTGCTGCGGCTGCTCGCCGGTCCGGGGGCCCGGACCGCCGTCGAACTCGCCACCCGGGCGCGGCCGTTCCTGGCCGGGGCGGCCCTGAGCGGGCTGCTGCTGACCGGGGCGGCCCTGGGCGGGCTGCTGCTGGCCGCGGCGGGGCAGGCCGCCGAGGCCGCCCTGCGCCGGGCCCGGCCGGTTCGGGCCGCGCTGCGGCAGGCCGCCCTGCGGGGACTGCTGGGGCTGCGGGGACTGCGGGGCCTGCTGGGCCTGCTGGGACTGCGGGGCCTGCTGGGCCGGCTTCTGGCCCTGGGGCTGCGGGGCTTGCCGGCCCGGTCCCTGGGGTCCCTGGGGCTGCTGGCCCGGGCCTGGCTGGCCCGGCTGGCCGGGGTTCTCGCGCAGCGACTGGCCGACCTGGCGGGTCGGCAGGCCTCCGGCCCGGCCGCCGGACGCGGCAGGTGCACCCGGTCCGGTCGGAGCACCCGGAGCACCCGGAGCACCCGGAGCGTTCGGTCCGGTCGGAGCACCGGGGCCGCCCTGGCCGAGCTGCGGTCGGCCGCCCTGCGGGGCACCGCCGGCCGGGCCCTGGCCGAGCGCGGCCGGGCCGCCCTGGCCGGGCGGCACCTGGCGCTGCTGGCGCGGCGTCGGGGCGACTCCGCGCTGCTGCTTGGCCTGGGCCGGGCCGGGCCGGCCGGCGCCGCGGCGGTCGGCGGAGTTGGTGACGTCCACCGGGAGCATGACCAGCGCGGTGGTGCCGCCGGAGTCGCTGGGGCGCAGCTGGATGCGGATGCCGTGTCGCAGGGACAGGCGGCCGACCACGAAGAGGCCCATGCGGCGGGAGACCGAGACGTCCACCGTCGGCGGGTTGGCGAGGCGCTCGTTGATGTCGGCGAGGTCGTCGGGGCTCAGGCCGATGCCGGTGTCGTGGATCTCGACCAGGACGCGGCCGTCGGGCAGCGCGTGGCCGGTGACCCGGACGCGGGTCTGCGGGCTGGAGAACGAGGTGGCGTTCTCCAGCAGCTCGGCGAGCAGGTGGACGAGGTCGTTGACGACGCGGCCGGCGACCTCGGCCGACGGCACGGCGGCGAGTTCGATGCGCTCGTACTGCTCCACCTCGGAGGCGGCGGCGCGGAGCACGTCGACCAGCGGGACGGGCCTGGTCCAGCGGCGGCCCGGGTCCTCACCGGCGAGGACGAGGAGGTTCTCGCCGTTGCGGCGCATGCGGGTCGCGAGGTGGTCCAGCTTGAAGAGGTTGGCCAGCTGGTCCGGGTCGGCCTCGCGGCTCTCCAGTTCGGAGATGAGCGACAGCTGGCGCTGGATGAGGCCCTGGCTGCGGCGCGAGAGGTTGGTGAACATCGCGTTGATGTTGCCGCGCAGGAGGGCCTGCTCGGCGGCGAGGCGGACGGCCTCGCTGTGCACCATGTCGAAGGCGTGCGCCACGTGGCCGATCTCGTCGGTGGAGTCGACGGCCACCGGTTCGACCGTCGTGTCGACGTCGTGCGGGTCGCTCTCGGAGAGGGTCTTGACCAGCTCGGGCAGGCGGCGCTCGGCGACGTCCTCGGCCGCGGCCTGCAGACGGGTCAGCGAGCGCACCATCGAGCGGGCGATCAGACCGGCGCCACCGAGGGCGACGAGCAGCACCAGGGCGATGGCGGCACCGATGATGATGGCCTCGGTGTCGGCCTGGGACTGGAGGTCCTGGGCCTTGCCGTCGAGGTCCTCGATGAGCTTGGACTCGATCCGGCGCTCGGCGGTGATCTTGGCGCTGGCCTTCTCGTACCAGTCCTTGTAGGTCACCGGGTCGGTCTGGTGGATGCCGCTCGGCTGGAGGATCGAGCGCGCGTACCGGTCGGCGTCGGCGATCACCGAGTTGTAGCTGAGCTGGCCGCGCAGGTTGTCCAGGTCGTGCGCGGTGTAGATGTTGTTGAAGCTGGTGAGCGAGTTGTCGTACGAGGTGCGCAGGCGGATGCCGAAGGACTCGTCGCTGGGGCTGAGGTCGGGGCCCTTGGGGTTGGCGAGTGCGGCGCCGATCAGGGCGCGCTGCTGCGAGGTGGCGTTCTTGGCCAGCGAGAACTGCTGCAGCGAGCGGGTCGCGACGAGCAGGTCCTTGTTGTTCGACGCGAGCGCGATGTCCTGGGTGATGGCCAGCAGGTCGCGGATGATCACGTCGTAGGCGGTGATCGTCGACTGGATGTTCTGGTTGTTCTGGTACGGCGTGTTGCGCGCGTCCGAGATCGAGTTCAGGTCCCTGCGGATCTGGAACAGCAGCGCCTTCCCGCCCGAGAGCTCGAGGTTCTCGAACTTGTCCGAGGACGCGGTGAAGGTGCGGCTCAGGTCGTCGGTGGCCCTGCGGGCGGTGGCGATGTCGTCGTCGAGCGGGTCGTTGGGGCGCGCGGTGATGTAGCCGGCGCTGATGTCGCGCTCGGTCTGCAGGGCGTCCGCGAGGTTGGTCGCCTTCTTGGCCAGGTCGGACAGGTTGGCCATCTGGGAGAGCTGCTGCGAGTTCTGCATCGAGGCCTGGATCCGCAGGCCACCGAGGACCAGGGAGACCAGGACGGGCAGGGCGAGCAGGGCGATCAGTCGGGTCCGGATGCGCCAGTTGCGCATCGCGAGCCGGCTCAGACCGGTGGCCCGCCGCCTGGTCAGGGTGGTCCGGAGCTTGTCCCGGGCGGACTTCCGTTCCTGGCCGTCGTCCTCCGGGTGGCCGGGGGCCTCGGGGATCACCGGCTCGGGCGGGCCGCCGGGGGCCGCCGCCTGCTGGGGGGCTGCCACGGGCTCGTGCGACTCCGGGTTACCCGCGCCGCCGCTACCCCTTTTGAAACGTCCCTGCACTGGCGTCGCAACCTCTGGACCGGGCGTCCCGCCGCGTCGCCGCGGACCGGACGGTGTCGAGTTTCCTTCCGCTCCCCGGCTGGTCCGGGTGAGCGCGTCGCCGGGGTGGACTTCTCCCTACCCACGGTCCGTGGCATTCCAGCACAGCCGGGGAATCCCAACAAGGGCCGCCAGGACACGCCGCGCGGCGCTACCGAACGCGTGCGTGACTTCACTGACTGTGCCGTAACAGGACCGGAATACCGCATTTTTCGGACACTCGCCGGATACATGCCAACCCGGCCCGAGATCGAAAAGAGTCGCGGACCTTCCGGAATGACCGTTATCGGAGATATGCCGGAAAATCCCGTTGCGGCGATATGTCGGATATCTGCAATTCGCTCATGAATTTGTGAGCAAAATCACAGTCTAATGTGTAGCTTTGGTCACGGCCCCTGTGGAATGAGATCTCGTAACCTGGCTGTCTCCGGAGCACGGCCCCGATCAGCCTGCCCAGAACCCCTCCGAATCATTCGGAATCACTCAGGCCGGTGACGATCCGCCGCGATCCGCCCGGCCGCGACCACGAGGTGCTCTCGATGTCCCAGGCGAAGAAGGCCACCAAGTCCACGCTGCCCTGCCGCTCCACGGCGAACCCGCGCCGGACGACGCTGGCCTCGGTCGCGGACTTCAGCACGATCCCGGGTGCCCGCAAGCCCGAGGACGCCGTCACCTACGGCACCGAGCTGCCGGCCAGCACCGCCAACCCGCGCCGCACCCAGCTGATGGTCGCCCCGGCGCCCGTCGTCGTGCAGGACTGACCCGACCCCCGCTCCGACCGGGCGTCGCGGCCGTGCCACCGAGGGCGGTCGCGGCGCCCTGCGGCGTTCCCGGGCGGTTGCCGGGGCTCGCGGCCCAACCGCGCTGAACAGGGGCAAAGCGGTCAGCCGGGGCCCCACGCGATAGCCTGGACGACGATTGACGGGGCCGCGCCCACCGTGGGCGAGGCGCCCACCAGCGCCCGGGCGCGCCCCGGGCGGTCGACGAAGCGAGGGGTATCCCAGCCGTGCGCATTGCCAGGTTTTCCGTCCGGGAGGGGAGCCCTGCCGCCGGCAGCGTCTCCTTCGGCGTGGTGGAGGGCGACCCTTCCCAGCCCGACTCGCTGGTCGTCCACGCGCTGGCCGGCCACCCGTTCGGCCAGCCCCAGCCGACCGGCGAGAGTTACCGCTTCCAGGACGTCCGGCTGCTCAGCCCGATGCTCCCCAACAAGATCGTGGCGGTCGGCCGCAACTTCGCGGCGCACGCCGCCGAGCTGGGCAACGACGTCCCGGACGTGCCGCTCACCTTCTTCAAGCCGTCCACCTCGGTGATCGGCCCGACCGAGAACATCGCCTACCCGCCGTTCTCCTCGGACGTCCAGCACGAGGCCGAACTCGCCGTGGTGATCGGCCGGATGTGCCGCGAGGTGCCGCTGGACCGGGTGCCCGAGGTGATCCTCGGCTACACCTGCGCCAACGACGTCACCGCCCGGGACGTGCAGAAGCGCGAGGGCCAGTGGGCCCGGGCCAAGGGCTTCGACACCTCCTGCCCGCTGGGCCCGTGGATCGAGACCGATCTGGACCCGGCCGACCTCGCCGTCACCTGCACGGTCAACGGCGAGCTCCGGCAGGCCGGCCGCACCTCCCAGATGGTCCGCTCGGTCGCCGAGCTGATCGTCCACATCTCCGAGGCCATGACGCTGCTGCCCGGCGACGTCATCCTCACCGGCACGCCCGCAGGGGTGGGCCCGCTCAACGTCGGCGACGAGGTCGCCGTCTCCATCGAAGGCATCGGCACTCTCACCAACAAGGTGATCAAGCGTGGCTAGTGAAAAGCTCAGCGGCTCCGCCGCGGGCAACCCGGCCGTCCGGGTTCGTTTCTGTCCGTCCCCGACCGGGAACCCGCACGTGGGCCTGGTCCGCACGGCCCTCTTCAACTGGGCCTACGCCCGCCACAACGGCGGCACGCTGGTCTTCCGGATCGAGGACACCGACTCGGCCCGCGACTCCGAGGAGTCGTACGACCAGCTGCTCGACGCGATGCGCTGGCTCGGCTTCGACTGGGACGAGGGCCCGGAGGTCGGCGGCCCGCACGAGCCGTACCGCCAGTCCCAGCGGATGGACATCTACGCCGACGTCGCCCGCCGCCTGCACGAGGCCGGCCACGCCTACCACTGCTACTGCAGCACCGAGGAGCTGGACGCCCGCCGCGAGGCCGCCCGCGCCGCCGGCAAGCCCTCCGGCTACGACGGCCACTGCCGCGAGCTGACGGACGAGCAGGTCGCCGTCTACAAGCTGGAGAAGCGCGAGCCGATCCTGCGTTTCCGGATGCCCGACCGCACCCTCAGCTTCGACGACCTGGTGCGCGGCACGCTCACCTTCGAGCCGGAGAACGTGCCGGACTACGGCATCGTCCGGGCCAACGGCGCCCCGCTGTACACCTTGGTCAACCCGGTGGACGACGCCCTGATGGGCATCACCCACGTGCTGCGCGGCGAGGACCTGCTCTCCTCCACCCCGCGGCAGATCGCGCTGTACGCCGCGCTCGCCGAGATCGGCGTCGGCGACGGCACCACCCCGCGCTTCGGCCACCTGCCGTACGTGATGGGCGAGGGCAACAAGAAGCTCTCCAAGCGCGACCCGCAGGCCTCGCTCAACCTGTACCGCGAGCGCGGCTTCATCCCCGAGGGCCTGCTCAACTACCTCTCCCTGCTGGGCTGGTCGCTGGCCGACGACCGCGACCTGTTCGGCATCGACGAGATGGTCGCCGCCTTCGACATCGCCAAGGTGAACGCCAACCCGGCCCGCTTCGACCTGAAGAAGTGCGAGGCGATCAACGCCGAGCACGTCCGCAAGCTGGCCCCGGAGGACTTCGTCCGCCGCCTGGTGCCGTACCTCCAGGCACCCGGGCTGCTGCCGGCCGAGCCGACCGCCGAGCAGCTGGACCTGCTCGCCAGGATCGCGCCGCTCACCCAGGAGCGGATGGTCGTGCTGAGCGAGATCGTGAACATGGCCGGCTTCCTGTTCGTCGACCCGGCCGACTTCGCCGTCGACCCGGACGACGCCGCCAAGGCGCTGACCGCCGACGCCCGCCCGGTGCTGGAGGCCAGCGTCAAGGCGCTGGAGGCGCTCGCGGACTTCAGCCCGGAGCCGATCCAGGCCGCGCTGCGCGAGGCGCTGGTGGACGGGCTGGGCATCAAGCCCAAGTTCGCGTTCACGCCGCTGCGGGTCGCCGTCACCGGCCGCCGGGTCTCGCCGCCGCTGTTCGAGTCGATGGAGCTGCTCGGTCGCCCCGAGACGCTGCGCCGGCTGAGCTCCGCCCTGGAGGCCCTGCCGGCCGCCTGAGCGGGCCGCTGAGCAGGCCGCGGGCCCGGCCTCCGCGCGGGCCGGCGGCGCCGCCCCGGCGCCACCGCCCCCCTCAGAGACGACCACAAAGGAGGCTAAAAAAGCAAAAAAATATATATGG
>NZ_JBFBHW010000103.1:0-7394 GCF_040685395.1 Kitasatospora sp. NPDC088779
CTTTTTTAACTCACCCGCCCCCCCCCTCTAACCACCCTATCTTTAAAACCCTCTCCCCCCCCCCCCCCCCCCCCCCCCCCCCCCCCCCCCCGGCCCCGGGGGGCGCCGCCCCCCCCGCCCGCCCCCCCCCGCGCCGGTCAGTTGTCCAGGGTCCCCACGTGGTGGACGCGGACGAGGTTGGTGGAGCCGGCGAGGCCGGGCGGGGAGCCGGCGGTGATGACGACGATGTCGCCCTTCTGGCAGCGGCCGAGCGACAGGAGGGCCGCGTCGACCTGTTCGACCATCTGGTCGGTGGTGGGGGCGAAGGGGCCGAGGAAGGTCTCGACGCCCCAGGTGAGGGCGAGTTGGCTGCGGACGGCGGGTTCGTAGGTGAAGGCGAGGACGGGGATGGGCGAGCGGTAGCGGGTCAGCCGGCGTGCGGTGTCGCCGGACTGGGTGAAGGCGATGAGGTACTTGGCGTGCAGGAAGTCGCCGATCTCGGCGGCCGCGCGGGCGACGGCGCCGCCCTGGGTGCGCGGCTTGTTGCCGGTGGTCAGGGGCGGCAGTCCGGCGGCGAGGATGTCGGTTTCGGCGGCCTCGATGATGCGGCTCATGGTCTTGACGGTCTCGACGGGGTACTTGCCGACGGAGGTCTCGCCGGAGAGCATCACGGCGTCGGTCCCGTCGAGGACGGCGTTGGCGACGTCGGAGGCCTCGGCCCGGGTGGGCCGGGAGGCGTTGATCATCGAGTCGAGCATCTGGGTGGCGACGATGACCGGCTTGGCGTTGCGCTTGGCGAGTTTGACGGCGCGCTTCTGGACGAGCGGGACCTGTTCGAGGGGCATCTCCACGCCCAGGTCGCCGCGGGCCACCATGATGCCGTCGAAGGCGTCGACGATGGATTCCAGGTTGTCGACCGCCTGCGGCTTCTCGATCTTGGCGATGACGGGGACGAGGCGCCCCTCCTCGGCCATGATCCGGTGGACGTCCTCGATGTCGCGGCCGCTGCGGACGAAGGAGAGCGCGATCAGGTCGGCGCCGGTGCGCAGGCCCCACCGCAGGTCGGCGACGTCCTTGTCGCTGAGTGCGGGGACGGAGACGGCGACGCCGGGGAGGTTGAGGCCCTTGTGGTCGGAGACGAGGCCGCCTTCGATGACGAGGCAGCGCACGCGCGGCCCGTCGACCTCGACGACCTCCAGGGTGACCCGGCCGTCGTCGACGAGGATGCGTTCGCCGCGGGTGACGTCGGCGGCGAGGCCGGGGTAGGTGGTGCCGCAGATGTCCTTGTCTCCGACGACGCCGTTGTCGGTGGAGATGGTGAACTCGTCGCCGCGTTCGAGAAGTACGGGGCCGTGGGCGAAGGTGTCGAGCCGGATCTTCGGGCCTTGAAGGTCGACGAGGATGCCGACGCTGCGGCCGCTCTCGTCGGCGGCCTTGCGGACGCGGCGGTAGCGTTCCTCGTGCTCGTCGTGGGTTCCGTGGCTGAGGTTGAAACGGGCGATGTCCATTCCGGCGTCGACCAGGGATTTGATCTGGTCGTACGAGTCGGTGGCCGGCCCGAGGGTGCAGACGATTTTTGCTCGGCGCATACTGCTGAGGGTAGGCATTACCGGCGCGTAACCACGACGCGGGTCCGGACGGCGGGATGACCTTTGCCGTAAGGCGAGTTGAACAATCTGACACATCCTCGGACCGGTGTGCGAGCAGCTGCCCGGGTGCCGTCGCCGTCCGGCCTTCCGATGCGAACCCGTGAAGGGGTGTTCACCCTTGGTTCACCGTCGGTTCGGCCGCCGCTCCCCGCCCGGCGGGACGCTCGTCACCCCCGGGTGACCACCCGGACGACGTAGCGGACGAGGGGGAGGCGTTCGGCATGAGACGCACTCTGGGGGTGTTGGCGGCGTTGGCCCTGCTGGGCGGGGTGACGTACGCGCTGATCCCGCAGGACGACCCGGGCGGCGACATCGTCACCGTCTCCGGCCTGATCGGTTCGGAGAAGCGCGACTTCTTCCAGGATCCGCAGGTCGTCGCCGAGTTGGCCAAGCAGGGCATGAAGGTGAACGCGGAGAGCATCGGCTCCTGGCTGATGGACGGCGACGCGAAGGACTTCGCGTTCCCGGCCAGTCAGCCACCGGCCGACAAGCTGCGCGTGGACTGGAACATCAAGGAGGTCCCGGTCCAGCCGTTCTACTCGCCGCTGGTGATCCTCGCGCACCGCCCGGTGGCGGACGTCCTGATGGGCAACGGCCTGGCCACCCTGGACCATTCCACCGGGCTGTGGACGTTCCGGATGGACGCCTACCTGGCCGCGCTGAAGGCCGGCCGCACCTGGCCGGACCTCGCGGGCGCGACCGAGCACGCGGAGTTGAAGGGCCCGGTGTTCCTCACCACCACCGACCCTGAGACGTCCTCCTCGGGGGCGCTGCACATCGCCCTGCTGTCGTACCTGCTGAACAACCGCCAGGTGGTCTACGACCAGGCCGGGATCGACGCCACCAAGGACGTGCTGCGCACGGCGACGGCGATCCAGGGCGGCCAGAAGAGCAGCAGCGACGAGCCGTTCAAGGCCTTCCTGGCCGGGGTCGGCAATCCGCTGGTGCTCGCGTACGAGTCGCAGGCCGCCGCGATGGTGCTGAAGGGCGAGTCGACCGGCGACATGGTGGTGCTGTACCCGGACACCACCATCTACACCGACCACACCATCGTCGGCCGCACGCCGAACGGCCGGCGGCTGGCCGCCCAGCTGCACGACAACGCCGAACTTCGTCGGCTGGAGGCGAAGTTCGGCTTCCGCCCGCAGGACGACCCGGACGCCTTCGCCGCGCTGGTGAAGGGCAAGACCCCGGTCCTGGCGCCCAATCTCGCGGCGGCGAAGGTCAACCAGCCGCAGATTCCCGTGCCCGACATCCTGACCAGGCTGATCAAGGCCGCCAAGGGGAAGGCTCAGTGAACTCCCGGATGAAGAAGCACAGTTGGCCGGTCGCCGCGCTGGCGACCCTGCTGGCGTCCGCCGCCTGCACCTCCACCCCGCCGGGCCCGAAGCCGTCCGACCCGCCGGCCACGACGGCGCAGCCGGGGGTGCTGCGGGTGCTGGCCGGCAGCGAGCTGCAGGACCTGGCGCCGATCCTGGAGGACGCCAGGAAGGCGACCGGGGTGACGGTGCAGTTCTCCTGGACGGGCTCGCTGGACGGCGCGGACGCGGTGTCCTCGGGCCGGGCGGACGGCAAGTACGACGCGGTGTGGTTCCCGTCCAACCAGTACCTGCGACTGGATGACGCGGGGAAGTCGAAGGTGCTGTCGGAGACGCCGGTGATGGTGTCGCCGGTGGCGGTGGGGGTGCGGTCCTCGGTCCTCAACGAGCTCGGCTGGGGGGACGGTTCGAAGGTCTCCTGGGCGCAGGTCGGGGATGCGGCGTCGGCCGGGAAGCTGGCGTACGGGATGGCGGACCCGTCCCGGTCGAACTCGGGCTTCTCGACGCTGGTGGCGGTGGCCTCGGCGTTCTCGGGTGCGGGGGCGGCGCTGACCGAGGGGGACGTGCAGAAGGCGGCGCCGCAGTTGAAGCAGTTCTTCACCGGCCAGAAGCTGACGTCGGGCTCCTCGGGCTGGCTGGCGCAGGCCTACACCCGGGCGGAGCCGGGCAAGGTCGGGGCGCTGGTGAACTACGAGTCGGTGCTGCTGTCGATGAACAAGTCGCTGGCGGCGGACCAGCAGCTGACGGTGATCCGCCCGGTGGACGGGGTGGTGTCGGCGGACTATCCGCTGTCGCTGCTGTCCTCGTCCGCGCAGCGGGAGCGGGACTCCTTCCAGCGGTTGACGGCGTACCTGTTGAAGGAGGACGTGCAGAAACGGATCTCCGAGGTGACGCTGCGCCGCCCGGTGGCGCCGGGGGTGTCGCCGGCGGCCGGGCTGCCGGCGGACCGGCGCCGGGAGCTGCCGTTCCCGGGGAGCCGGGCGGTGGCGGACGGGCTGCTGGCCTCGTACCAGAACGAGCTGCGGCGGCCGTCGCGGACGGTGTACGTGCTGGACACCTCGGGGTCGATGGAGGGTTCGCGGATCTCGGCTCTGAAGTCGGCGCTGGGCCGGTTGACGGGGGCGGACGACACCCGGGCGGTGCGCAGGTTCCGGGACCGCGAGGAGGTGACGCTGATCTCCTTCGCGTCGAAGGTGAAGTGGGCGAGGACGCACGCGGTGCCGGCCTCGGGGAGCAAGCCGGGCCCGGAGACGGAGCTGGCGTCGATCGACGCGGACGTGCAGTCGCTGGCGGCGTCGGGGGGTACGGCGTTGTACGACTCGCTGGAGGAGGCGTACCGGGTGATCGACCGGCAGCAGTCGGCGGCGGGGGACGACCGGTTCACGTCGATCGTGCTGATGACCGACGGGGAGAGCAACGAGGGGGCTTCGGACGGCGACTTCAAGCGGTTCCACGACGGGCTGCCGGCCGGGCAGAAGTCGATCCCGGTGTTCCCGATCAAGTTCGGGGAGGCGGCGGTGAGCCAGCTGCAGGGGATCGCGGACGTGAGCGGCGGCAAGCTGTTCGACGGGTCGGGTTCGCTGGACGGGGTGTTCGAGGAGATTCGTGGCTACCAGTGACGGGTTCGGCCGACGGGTGCTGCGGTACCTGGAGTCGGCCCGGAACCTGGTCGGCTGCGGGGGCGGCGCGGTGGGACTGGGGCTGCACTTCGCCGGGCTGGGCGGGGCGTGGTGGCCGGCGGTGGTGGCGGGGCTGTACGGGGCGGGCGCGCTGCTGACGCCGGGCGCGCGGACGGACCCGCCCGTCGTGCCGCCCGTCGTCCTGCCCGTCGATCCGCTGGTGCCGCCGCTGCCGTCGGGGCCGCCGCTGCCGTCGGGGCCGTCGGGGCCGTCGACGGCTTCCACGTCGACGCCCAGGCCGGACCCGGAGCCCGCGCCGGAGCCCGCGCCGGAGCCCGCACCGCGACCCGATCCCGAGCTCGCCGCGCTGGCCGACTACCTGGCCACGGTGCCGCTGCCGGATTCGGCCGGTGTGGCGGGCCTGCTGGCGGCGCTGCGCTCGGCGGAGCCGGGGCCGGTGCCCGAGGAGATCGTGCGGCACCGGCTGCCGGTGGCGGTGGCCGGCTACCTGCGGGCGCTGACCTGGCGGCCGTGGGCGGGGCCGGACGCCCCGGATCCGGAGGCGGAGCTCGGCCGCGAGGTGCGCCGACTGGTCGCGGACCTGAACTGAGCGTCCTGCCCCCGAGGGTCCTGCCCCCGAGGAAACCGGACAGGGCCCGGCCGGGTCCCCTTACCACCCCGCCCTCCGCGCACCCCCGTCACGAACGAGTCGCCAAGATCTCACCTGCTGGAAACGTCGGAGGGCTATCCACCGGCCGGGCCCGCACGGCACACTTCTACGCGCGTCCTTCTACGCGCGTCGATGCGCTTCGGCACGCCACCCGAACACCAGTTGACGGACCATCGGCCCGTCAGTCCCCACCCGGGAGAGTCGTCCATGCCCCTGAACCGCCGTGACTTCGTCACCCGGTCCGCCGCCACCGCAGCCGGCGCCGCCCTGACCGGCGGAGCAGTCGTCGCCGCCGCCCCCGCCGCCGTGGCCGCCGAGCCGGCTCCGGCGGCCGCCAAGGGCAAGCGCAAGGGCCGCAAGCAGGCCTTCACCGTCATGGGCACCACCGACCTGCACGGCCGGGTGCTCAACTGGGACTACTTCACCGACGCCGTGTACGCCGACAAGGCGCACAACGACGTCGGCCTCGCCAAGATCTCCACCCTGGCCAACCAGGTCCGCGAGGAGAAGGGCTGGGACCGCTGCCTGCTGATCGACTCCGGCGACATCATCCAGGGCACCCAGCTGACCTACTACTACGCCCGGATCGAGCCGATCGCCACCGACGGCGACAACGTGCCCGACCACCCCATGGCCGTCGCCATGAACCTCATGGGCTACGACGCCGCCGCGCTCGGCAACCACGAGTTCAACTACGGCATCCCCACCGTGAAGGCCTTCGAGGACCAGCTGGAGTTCCCGCTGCTGGGCGCCAACGCGCTGCACGCGAAGAACGAGAAGCCGGCCTTCAAGCCGTACGTGATCAAGGAGGTGTGGCTGGACGAGGACACCCCTCTGAAGGTCGGCATCCTCGGCCTCACCAACCCGGGCATCGCGATCTGGGACAAGGCCAACGTCACCGGCAAGATGGTCTTCCCGGGCATCGTCGAGACGGCCGCCAAGTACGTGCCCCGGATGAAGGCCGCGGGCGCGGACGTCATCGTCGTCTCCGCCCACTCCGGCATCGACGAGCCGACCACCTACGGCGACCAGCTGCCCTGGCCCGAGGACGCCTCCGGCGAGATGGCCGAGACCGTTCCGGGCATCGACGCGGTGCTGGTGGGCCACACCCACAAGGAGGTGGCGCAGCGGCTGATCGTCAACAAGAAGACCGGCAGGACCGTGGTGCTCTCCGAGCCGCTGTGCTGGGGCCAGCGCCTGAGCTGCTTCGACTTCGACGTCGAGTTCGCCGACGGCGCGTGGAAGGTCCTCTCGGTGTCCTCGCGGGTGCTGAACTCCAACACCGTGCCGGAGAACCCGGAGATCGTGGACGCGCTGACCGAGCAGCACAAGAAGGTCGTGGCGTACGTCAACCAGCAGATCGGCACCTGCAAGACGGATCTGTCGATCGCCGAGGCGCGGTTCCGGGCGACCCCGATCATCGACCTGATCGGCCGGGTGCAGGCGGACGCGGTGAAGGCGGCGCTGGCGGGCGGGCAGTACGCCAACCTGCCGGTGCTGGCGCAGGCGGCGCCGTTCAACCGGACGGCGCTGATCCCGGCGGGCCAGGTGAAGCTGCGCGACGCGGCGGGTCTGTACATCTACGAGAACACGCTGGAGGCACGCGTCCTGACGGGCGCGCAGCTGAAGGACTACCTGGAGTTCTCGGCCAAGTACTACAACCAGCTGGCCCCGGGCGCGCCGGTCGACAAGGACGCGCTGACCGGCGCGGAGACCACGCCGGACTACAACTACGACTCGCTGTACGGGCTGAGCTACGACATCGACATCGCGCAGCCGAAGGGGCAGCGGATCGTCAACCTGTCGTTCCAGGGCAAGCCGATCGACCCGGCCGCGCAGTTCGTCCTGGCGGTCAACAACTACCGTGCCAACGGCGGCGGCAACTTCCCGCACGTGGCGCAGGCCAAGCTGGTCTGGTCGAACTCGGACGAGATCCGCAACACGATGATCGCCTGGGTGAAGGCCAAGGGCGTCATCGACCCGGCAGACTTCTTCACCGACTCCTGGCGCCTGGTGCGCGCCGGCCAGCCGGTGTTCTGAGCACCTCACCCGAAGGCCGTCGGGGGGGGGCGGGACCCCCCCCGCCCCCCGCCCGCGGGGGGGGGGGGCGGGGGGAAATGGGGGCGGGGGGGGGGGGCGAAAAACCAAACCCGCGCGG
>NZ_JBFBHW010000104.1:0-7275 GCF_040685395.1 Kitasatospora sp. NPDC088779
AGTACCGCCCCGACATCCTCGACGGATTCCTCGCCGGGACCGGCCTCTCCCTCGACCTCCCGCCGCCATCACCCTGAAGCGCCAATGTCAGTAAGGGCCGAAGTCCACTGCGGTCTTCCCTCTATGACACTCACGACACAGCGGCCACACGGTGTCGTCCGTGTTCTCACCCTCAAGGGCGAGCGGCTGTTGGTGGTCGACGTCGACCAGGACGGCCGGGAAGTCACCGCCGCACAGTCCGCACCGCGCGGGGCCCGCTCGGTCGACCAGCCGGCGAAGCCGTTCCGCCCCGCTGTGGCGACGTGCCACCAGGGCGAGCAGCCGTCGCCGTGCCCGGACGCTCGGGCGAGCTTCGTAGGCCGCGTGGCGTGCCTCGCAGCGTCCCCGGTGAGTCGGGGGCTCGGCGCAGTCAATACAGCGCACAATGCCCCTCGCAGGTAGTAAGCAGGTTGGACCCATGACAGACGAACAGCCCGAGATCGCGCCCGACATGGACCCCGCCGGGGACCTGGTGTTGGCCGTCCGCCGAGACCGCTCCGCAACCGCCGCCGACTACGGACTCCCGCTCGCGGTCGCAGGTGCCCGTACTCCGCGTAGGCCGCAAGTACGTTGCCAGCACAGCCGGGCTGATCCGCTACAGCGGGCTGACCTGGGTGCGGGAAGTACTCCGGCCCCCGGGGGAAGTCGCCGCCGGGTAGACCGGTCAACGTGCCTACACAACATGGAAGTTAGCTACCCTGTCGGTATGGATGGAACGTGCCCGGACTGCCACGAACCGCTCAAGCACGACCCCGACGGGTCTCGACCGGCAAGGGCTTGTTGCCGAGCCGAGATCCACCGCCGAACCGTGGCGGCAGAGCTAGAAGCGGCGCCCCCGCCGGTATGGGAACCGCCTCTTTGGATGGATGGGCATTCCTGGGGCCGCTGACAGGCGGACCGCAGCATCACGTCTGGCTGTGGCCCCTCCTGGTGCCCGCCCCCGGACTCGAACCGGGATGACACGCGCCGGGGCGCGCTGCCTCGATCGCGTGCGTGCTGCCGAGGACGGCATAACGAATGCCGACCGCACGCGTGTAGCGGTCCAGCGGCATCGCGCCGGCACGCTCGGCCCAGCGCCGGGCAGCCGCTGTGAGCCTGAGGTCCCTGTGCGCCTCGGCGCCGTCGGTGGCCATCCGTTCGGGAGTCATGTAGGCGATCCACGGCGGATCGTAGGTGCCCGGACGGATGCCGGACAGCAGGTTCTCGCAGCGCACCAGTGCGGCGGCGGCGCCCGCACCGTCACCGGCCTTGGCCAACGCCCGGGCCTCGGCGAGCTTGCAGAACGCCAGCACCCTCGGAGCGGCGTGGCCTTTGCCCCGCTCGTACGCCGCCTCCGCCATGTCTGCGGCCTCCGACGGCCAGCCTGCCAGGAATGTCTTCAGGGAAACGGTGGCCAGCACGTAGCTGCCCAGCTCCACATCACCGGCGGCCCGGGCCATGCGCAGGGCCTGGATCAGCAGCCGGTCCGCCGCGCCGTGGTGCCCCGCATCCATCGCCGCCCACCCCAGCACTCTCGACAGCTCCGCGAGGGCGCTGTGCAGCGCCTGCCCGGTCTCCGCGGAGTAGCTGCCGGCCAGCATCGGGGCGGCGGACCGCAGGCAGACCAGCACGTTGCTGTTGCGCCAGTCCCCGCCCCCGTACCGCGAGTCCATGAGCTGGGCCTGAGCAGCTGCCGCCCACACCTCCTCGACATCGGTCTGGCCGACGCGACGCTCTCCGGAACGCGGGGCTGGGACGTCGGCGGGGACAGCCATCCATCGCATCGTCGCCGAGCCGAGGACGGCGGGCACGGCACTCGGCAGGCGCAGGACATCACGGCGGTGCACGGTCCTCCAACAGGTGATGGCGTTCCCGATCGCGGTCTCGCGGTCTCGGGGGAAATCCAACCCGACCGCGGGGTCGAAAGCCGCCAACTCCCCGAGTCCGGCATCCTCAAGAGTGACGGGTCGGTTCAAGCGTTCGCCCAACAGCCGGACGACCCGCTTGGCCGTCACCTCGTTGGGCCTGGCCCCGTCCAGCCAGCGCTGCACATGGGTATGGGTGTAGGCGGTGGGTTTGTCGTCATTTTGGGACAGCCGGTTGACCTCGCGCGCGAGCCACGAGCGTTTCACACCGGCCTCCGCGATCAACCCTCCCAGGGCAGTGTTCGCCTTGTGAGGCGACGAACCACTGAGCGCCGAGGCGGCGGACGAACCGACGTTACGACCGCCACCCGCCCTGGAGAGCGGTGGCACGGTCGCACCGTGATCCCTTGCATGCATAGGTCACCTCGTCGTGTCAGCCCGTGCGGGTGAAAGGGGTTGGGCGTGGCGGCAGGCCGGGGCTGCCGAAGCAGCCTGGTCTGCCGCAACAGGGGAACCCGCGCAGGAGTTCGAGGCCGCAGAGGGTGCGCTCTGCCAGTGGCACGGCCACTGGGCCGGCGCGAGGAGTGCGCTCGGGCGCTGACCTGCGAAGCCCCGGGGGTCACGCTGTCCGGGCGCGGGTTGACGCCGCTTCCGCAGCCGGGACGGTGGGGTCGGTGCTCCAATTCCACGGGTGGCGTGCCGGATTGCTGTTCAGGGTCCGGACGCAGTTCAGTCGGCGTGCCGCCTCCGGCCGCCACGCGGGGTCGTGGACAGCTGCCTCCAGCGCGATGACGGCGCCGGTGGCTGCCCGCAGACGGGCGAGCACCTTGTAGGGCGCTCCCTGCCGGTCGGTAGTCACATCCGCTCCGTAGGCGTGGCAGAAACGCGCGTAGCCGGCGGGGTCCTCGCCGAAGCCGTCGCGGCGCCATGCCTCGAAGGCGAGGTCGTAGGCCGCGGGTCCCCTGCTGACCGTTTCGAAGTCGATCAGCGCCGGGCCGGCCGGGGTCACGATGCTGTTCAGGACGTTGAGGTCCCCGTGCAGGACGACGTCACCGCCACAGGGTGTGTTCTTCCACTGCTCGCCGGCTGCGGAGACGTGGATGCTCAGCCAGTGCACATCGGCAGGAGCCAGGACGTCCTCGGGTAGGCGGCTGATCCGGGACAGCAGGGTCCCGGTCACGTCCAGGGCGGGAAGGGCTATGTGGGACGGCAGGGGCAGTGCGTGCAGCTCCGCGAGGAGCCGGCCGAGGCCCTTGGACGATGCGGGCGGTCCGTCGCCCAGGTCCTCGGTGAAGGTGACGAGCAGTCCGGCCTCGGTCGCCGTAGGCCGTTCCACGACGGGCCGGGCTGTCAGGACGCCGCTGCGATGCAGCCATCCGGCGACCTGCACCTCCCGGTGAACCGCCGTCGGGATGGAGCGGGGCTCGTGGACCTTGGCGACGACCGGGCGTCCCGGCGCCGCATGGGGCAGCCGCACCACCCAGTTGCGGTGGAGTTGCAGTGTCCGGGCGCCTTCCAGGGTGAACCCGGCAGCCGCGGCTGCCTGCCGGAGGGCCGTCTGGGCCCGGCTGGTCAAGCTGGCTTCGTTGATCGGGTTCGGGGGGCGGCGCGCGGTAGCCGGCGGCCGGCTGGCCAAGCGCTGGGTCGTGTGGTTCATGGCAGGTTCCTCGGGTTGGAGGTGTGAACAGTGGCAACGGCGATCTGGGCCGGCAGTGCCGGGCCGCCGAGGTGGATGATGCCGCCGAACTCGACCACCTCGGCGAGCTGCCCGCCTCCGGGTGCCGGGTGTCGCCGCTTGGCGGACCGTGCGCGCCTCGCCACCGAGCCCGGGGGCGGACCGAGCAGCGGGTGCGGGGTGAGCGCGGCGACGATCTCGGCGCTGCTGCGCACCTGCCCCCACCAGCCGCGGGTCCGTTCCGCGAGGAGGCCGTTGACGGCCCACCTGGTCATGTCGTCGTCGAGCGCCCACTGGGAGACAGCGAGCAGGCTCCCCTGGGGGAGCCTGCTGACGATGGCCGCGACCAGGCCGGCGAGGTCGCGCAGGGCGGCGGTGTGCGGGGACGACACCAGGAGTACGCACACGGGGTGCCGCCAGTCGACGCGGTCGTGCAGGACCGGGTGGTCGAGGATGTCCGCGGTGAGGTAGGGCGCCGTGATCACGGGAGTGAGGTGGGTGGCGTCGAGTTCGGCCCTGGCGTGTGCGACCGCCCACACGTCGGTCTCGACGGATACCACCAGCGCCGAGGGGTCGAGGTCGTGCGCACGCTGGTAGATGTGGGGGAGCCGGGGGATTCCGCAGCCCAGGTCGATGATCTGGCGGACCCCCATGCGGACCGCCCTGCGGACGACGCCGGTCTTGAACTCGCCGGCGGCGTGGACAGCGGCACCAAGGCCACCCACGAGCCTGGCGAGGTCGGCGGCGAGCACCTCGTCGACCTGGCGGTTGATCTCCTGCCCCGCGAGGTGGTTGACCATCTGCAGGCCGTTCGGCACGCAGGGGTCCAAAGTGCCGGTTTCGGTGTTCGTGCTGTTCATGGACGGCACCTCTCAGTGGAAGAACGGTCGGGCGGTGGGCGAAGGTCAGTGCTGTCGGGCACGGGTGTAGCGGGGCTTCCTGACCGCGGCGGCTGATCTGGCAGAACGTGATGGCCTGCGCTGCCCAGGAGACGGTGGTGGCGGTTGTCGGGGGCCCCGGCGGTGCGGGGTGTGGTGTGACGACCTGCGCCCCGCTCGGAGCCTGCACCCGGACGGCGGGCGTCAGGTCCAGATCTGGGCGCCGATGGCGGCCAGGTCGTAGGCGGTGTGGGCCGCTACCAGGGGCAGGAGTCGGCCGTGGCGCAGGAACAGGAGCACTGCCGCGACGGCGAAGAGAGCGCTGGCCGCGCCGGGCAGGCCGAGGTAGAGATGGAGGGTGATCCTGGCGGCCGCGGCGGCGATCAGGATGGCCGGGGTCGGTAACCGGGCCGCCTGACCGAGGACGACGAGACCGGCGGTCAGCGCGCCTTCCTCCAGCACGCCCGCAGTGAGGGCGGTCACGATCGGCATCAGGAGATCACCCCGGTCGAAGCCGAACTGGACGATCTGCGGCGCCGCTGGCGCGCTTGCCATCACGCTTCGGGCGACGGCCACCGCCAGGATGCCCGACACCAGGAGCCAGAGCGTGTACTGCGCCCCCATGGACAAGCCGGTCCAGGAGGTGGCGGGCTTGGCCGGGTCGCGCAGCAGTCGCTGCGCCGGTACGCCGGCGAGGTGGCACAGCTCCACGGCCAAGGCGGCGGCCACGGCGGGGACGATCGCGATACACGCGGCGTGGGCCCAGATCTGATGGACGCCCACAAGGGCTACGATCGTCGTCGCTCCGAGCAGTGGGGCGACGGTGAGCGGGTCACGCCACGGAAGACGGCCACCGTGCGCACGGGTGCGGCGGGCACGTAGTCCCGCGCTGGCGACGGCCGCGCCGACAGCTCCCGCGGTGGTCGCCGCGGCCCAACGTGCCGGGGTGTCGAGGAAGGGCAGGCCGAGCGGGCCGGTGAGGAACCGGACGGCGTCCAGGGCGGCGGCCGGGAACGCCGCCACGTACAGGATCAGCGGCAGGAGCCGGCGGCTCCCAAGATGCGGGGCGTGCGCGGCGGAGGGGGAGGTCACGGGTGCTCCAGTCGGATGTGGTCTCGGTTGCTGTGCGGTCGGGAGTCGGCGGCGCGGGGTGGGAGGGCGGGATTCGGGCCGCCGAGGTCAGGGGTCAACGCGGGTGTCCGGCCGGGGGATGCGGACCACGCCTCCGTACTCGATGACGGCGGGGTCCCGGCCCGGCGCGGGGGGCTGGCCGTGGGGCTCGGGCCGGACGGCGTGATCCGGGCGATCGCGCCGAGCACCGCTGCCCGGGGCGGTCCGGCGGGCCGGTACGACGACCGGATGTAGTGCGGTGCCTCGACGACGCCGAGCTGCTGGACCAGGGGCAGGTCGCGGAGCAGGCCAGCGGTCTGGGCCGGGGTGCGCAGGCGGTCCCACCGGCCGTCGAGCGCGGTGGCCATCACCTCGTCGACCTGTCGGGCGAGGTGGGTGTCCTCGACGGTCAGCTGGCATACCGCCAGGTACCCGCCGGCGGGCAGGAGCCGGGCGAGGTCGGCCGTGAGGGCGCTGGTCACCGTGTCCGGCACCGCTTCCACCGCGGTGCACAGCACGGCCACCGGCCGGGCCTGGTCGAGGTGCGCGGCGACGGCCGGGTGTTCCAGGACGCGGTGCACACCGCTGGCGAGGCCCATGTCGGCGACGGCCACGCGGTCGCTGCCGGTGAGCACGCAGCGGGCGCGGGCGTGCACGACGGGGTCGGCGTCCGCGTACACCGTGCGGCAGGCCGGGTCGATGGTCTGTGCGATCTCGTGGACGTTGCGCCGGGGTGCGTAGTGCGGGAAGCCGTGGTCGGTGTGGATGATCTGCCGCACCCCGAGGTCGCGTACGAGCACGGTGACGGCGTGTTCGGCGAACGCGAGGGCGTCCTGGGCCCGGTAGGGCATGTCCGGCAGCAGGCCGAGCAGCCTTCCTGCGGCCGTGCAGCTGGAGAGGTTGGCGTCGTGCCCGCCCGCCAGGACGTCCCGGATCCCGGCGTAGGAAGCCCGGTCCAGCAGCGCCAGGATGCGCTGGCGCTCGGTGTCCTCGCGGTCCGGTTCGGCCTGGGCCGCCGTACGGCTGCCCGTCGGCCGGGCCGTGGCCGGGGCGGTCGGGCGGCCGGTGCGGGTCACGAGCGGCTCCCGGACACGGCATCCGGTGCGGCCGGTTCGGTGGCGGTGCGCTGACCGGGGACCGGGAGCGTGTCCGGGCCGTCCGGCTGGGTGGACAGGTAGGCGCCGCCGCAGGCGGTCAGCCGCAGTGCGGTGTCGATCAGCGGGACGTGGCTGAAGGCCTGCGGGAAGTTGCCGACCTGGCGCTTGAGCCGCGGGTCCCACTCCTCGGCGAGCAGGCCGAGGTCGTTGCGCAGCGCGAGCAGCCGGTCGAACAGCTCGCGGGCCTCCTGCACCCGGCCGATCATGGCGAGGTCGTCGGCCAGCCAGAACGAGCAGGCGAGGAAGGCGCCCTCGTGGCCGGAGAGGCCGTCGACGTTCTCGACGTGGTCGCCGCTCGAATCGTCGTGGGTCGGGTAGCGCAGCACGAAGCCGTCCTCGGTGGACAGCTCGCGCTGGATCGCCTCGATGGTGCCGATGACGCGCTTGTCGTCAGGCGGCAGGAAGCCGACCTGGGGGATGAGCAGCAGTGAGGCGTCCAGCTTCTTGCCGCCGTAGTACTGGGTGAAGGTGTTGCGTTCCGGGTCGTAGCCCTTCTCGCAGACGTCCCGGTGGATGGTCTCGCGCAGCTCGCGCCAGCGCTCCAGGTGGCCGTCGGAGGGGGCGTCCTCGGG
>NZ_JBFBHW010000105.1:0-6175 GCF_040685395.1 Kitasatospora sp. NPDC088779
CCCAGGACCCCGCCCGACGCAGCAACTCGGCACGCTCGTCCTCAGACAGCGAGATCACCACGGCAGAAGGCCCAGGATGCGACACCATAAAAGGGTATCAACTTACCCTCATGATTTGTGGCGCATCACACTAGGGTCCGCCCGGCATCGTGACCGGGGGACGGCGGACGCCCTACGGGTGCGGCGCGCAGGCCAGCAGGTACGGCAGCAGCGGGAGCGCCGACACCACTATCCAGAAGGCCAGTTGGCGCCTTCGTCGGCCGTGCCCCGGTCGGGCCAGCCGGCGGACCCGGGCCAGCACCCCGGTGGCGGACGCCGCCAGCGACCCGCCGGGCGCGATGCCGTACGCCGTGCCCGGCACGACGCCGTGCGCGGCGCCCGTCGGGGCTCCGGACGTCGCCAGGGCGCAGAGCGCGGAGGCCAGTTCGCTGCGCGACACCCGCGCCAGCGCGGCGTCGTCGGCCGCCATCTCCAGCAGCAGCCCCACCTCCGCCCGCCCGCGCCGGGCCAGCGGCAGCGGGCCGAACAGCAGGGCGAAGGTGTCCGCCGGCAGCCGGAACAGGTGGTGGCGGCCGCGGATGTGTCCGTGCTCGTGCGCCACCGCCGCGGCCAACTGCCGGTCGTCCAGCAGCCGCAGCGCCCCGCGCGACAGGACCACCCGGGAGCTGCGGCCGGGCAGGCAGTAGACGGTCGGGTGGGCGTGCTCCAGGATCAGGGCGCCCCAGCGCCCGTCCCGGACGGCGACCACGTCCAGCATCGCCCGGTGCCGTCGGCGCGCCCGTCCGGCCCGGACGCCGACGGCCGCCACCACCGTGGCGATCGCGGCCCCGGCGGCGGCCAGCAGCCACCAGTCGTGGGTGTGCGGGGCGACGGGCCCGGGGGGCTCCGGGTGCGGGAACAGTCCGACCAGCCCGGCCGGCTCGTGGGCGAACGGCTCCACCGCGTGGTGCGCCGCCAGCAGCAACGCGACCAGGAAGGAGGCCATCAGGGCCAGCCAGAGCGCGGCGCCCGCCGCCGGGCGCGCCTGCAACCGGGCCGAGCCGGCCAGTCGGCGCGGCAGCAGGACCCCGGTCACGGCCAGGTGGAGGCCGAGCAGCGCGAGGGTCACTCGGCGTCCCGGGCCTTCACCTGCTCCAGCGCCGCCAGCAGCGCGGATGCCTCGTCGCTGCTCATCCCGTCGACGAAGTGCAGCAGCGCACCCGCCCGGTCCGGCGTGGTCTCCAGCGCCTGGCGCATCAGCCGCGCGGTGTACGCCTCCCGGGTGCAGGTCGGCTCGTACGCCCAGGCCCGGCCCACCTTGTCCCGGCGCAGCCAGCCCTTGGTGTGCAGGATGTCGGCCACCGTGGTGACGGTGGTGTACGCGACCGGCCGCTGCCGCTGGAGGTCGTCCACCACCTCGCGTACGGTGGCGGGCCGCCCCCAGGACCACAGCCGGTCCATGATCTCGGCCTCCAGGTCGCCGAACCCGCGCAGCACCGCCGTTCTCTCCCTCGCCGACCGCCGGCGCCCTTCGCCCGCTAGAACCCGCCCATGGTACGGCGCTCTCGCGCGCGGGTCGCCCGCGCACGCCGAAGCCCGCCCTCCGGAATGGGGGGCGGGCACCGGCGTGCGCCAGGGGTCAGGACAGCCGCCGCCCCATCGGGATGCGGGAGCGGGTCAGCAGGGCGGCGAGCAGCCCCGCCAGCACCGGGAGCACCAGGACGACCAGCAGCAGCTGGCCCCAGGGGGCGGTGATCAGGGCCGGGTGGCCGCCGAACCCGCTCGCCCGGGACTTCAGCAGGCCCACCGCGGGGACGAAGCCGTTGACCGCCCCGAGCAGCGCCCCGAGCAGGGCGATCATCGCGCACTGCAGTCCCGCCATGGTGCGGCGGATCCGCGGTGGTGCGCCGACGGCGGCCAGGGTGGCCTGGTCCTGGCGGGAGTCGGCGGCGGCCAGGCCGGTGGCGATGCCGGCGGCGCCGAGGACGACCAGTCCGGCGAAGCCGCTGAGGGCCAGGGTGAGGGCGTCGCCGCGGGACTGGAAGCCGCGCTCGACCTCCAGCTGGGCGGCCCGGTCGAGCCGGACGACGGCGGCCTCGGTGCGCTGCTGGGCCTTGCGGTCGGGCGGGGTGGCGGGCACCCAGATCGAGCCGGTGGGCTTCGCGGTGAGCCCGGGCAGGAGCTTGGGCAGCGCCGAGGGCAGGATCAGGCCCTGGGCGAAGCGGGCGGCGGTCGGGTTCTCGACCAGGACGGCGTCGGCCGGGATTTCCTGAAGGTCGGGCTTGGGGACCTCGCCGGGCTGGAGCGGCGCGCCGGAGCTGCCACGCAGCTGGAGCACCGCCCGGCCGTCGCCGGCGAGGAAGGCGCGGTCGAAGACCAGGATCTTCCCGGCGGCCAGGGCCTGTTCGGCGGCCGGGTCGTGGATGCCGAACTGGGTGCGGAGCATGGCGGCGTCCCCGGAGGCCAGGTGCGGCGGGCCGGACGCGGTGCGCCAGTTCACGGTGCCCTTGAGCTGGACGGTGCTGGAGCAGTTGGCACAGAACTGGTACACCGCTTCGCCGAGGTCGGCGCGCGGCCCCAGGTCGGTCAGCTGCTTGCCCACCTCGGCGCGCAGGCCGTCGAGTTGCGGTCCGTCGACGGTGGAGAGGAGCTGCACGGCGCCGTACGGGGCCTGCGGCCGGTAGTCGCGGCGGTTCTCGGCGTCGGTGCTGGTGCTGTAGACGCCGATGGCGACGGCCCCGGCCACGGCGGCCATCACGGCGGCGACGGCCGGCGCGGTGCGCGAGCGGTGCCGGGCGGAGTCGCGCAGGGCGAGTCGGGGGCCGAGCGGCAGCCGCCTGGCGAGCCGGCCGAGCAGGGCGACGAGTGCGGGGGTGCAGGCGAGCAGGCCGAGTTCGGCGATGACGGAGCCGCCGAGCACGGTCAGCGTGCGGGTGTCGTAGGTGCTGACGACGGGCACGCCGCCGTGTTGCAGCGCGCTCGCGCCGTACAGGGCCAGGGCGGCGCCGGCGGCGAGCAGCAGCACACCGAGCACGGTGACCCAGCGGTTCGGGGCCTGGACGGTGTCCCGGTCGGTGAGTCCGGCGGTGACGCTGCGGCGGGCGGCCTGCCGGGCGGGCAGCGCGGCCGCGAGGAGCGCCGTGAGCAGGCCGATCCCGCCGATCGCGAGCAGGTCCAGTGGCGGCAGGGCGAAGTGCCCGAAGCGGGCGCCGCCGGCCCGTTCGATCCACGGGCGCAGCCCGGCGACGAGGCCGCCGCCGAGGACCAAGCCGACCACGGCCCCGGCCGCGCCGAGGACGAGGGCGCCGCCGAGCACCACCGCGCCGACGTGCGTCCGCCGGCCGCCGGCGGCGCCGAGCAGCGCGAGCTGGCGGCGGGAGCGGCGGGCGCCGACCGCGAAGGCGGGGCCGGCGAGCAGGGCGACCTCCAGCAGGCCCATGCCGGTGACGGTGGCCACCACGACCTTGGTGTTGTCGTCGGCGGAGGGGCCGAAGGAGCGGTAGGCGTCCCGGTAGTAGGGGACGGCGGCGCGCGGCGGCGGGGCGAGCGCGACCGAGCGGGCGGTGAGGGTGTAGCCGTGGGCGTTGAACTCCTGGACCTTGGCCCAGTCGAGGGTGGCCCCGGCGGGGAGCCGGACCAGCCAGGCGCCGCGTTCGGGCTCCGGCGGTGCCGCGGCCGGGCTGCCGGGAGGCGTGGCGGCGGCGAGCTGGCTCAGCAACGCGCCCGACTGGGCGACGAGTTCGACCCGGCGGAGGTCGTCCGGGTGCTCGACGACGCCGGTGATGGTGAAGGTGGTCCGCTCCAGGCCCGGAAAGGTGGTGGTGCCGCCGACGGCCAGCCCGGCGTTGTCGAGGAAGGCCCGGGTGGCGGCCAGTTCGCGCGGGCCGCCCGGGGCGTGGCCGTCGACCAGGTTGAGCCGGCCGTGCCAGAGCGGGTCGGTGAGGTCGGCCTCGGTGGTGAGGGTGCGGACCAGGCCTTCGGGGGAGGTCGCGCCGGTCTCCGGGCCCTGCCGGGCGGAGGTGAGCACGCTGCCCGGCGGCAGCAGCCCGGTGACCAGGGTGACCGGGTCGGTGCCGGCGGCCTTCTGCTGCTCGGCCGTGGGCGGTTGTCCGGGGCGGGGCTGGGCCGCGAAGGCGCCGTCCTCGGCGACCGGGGCCTGCTCGACGGCCCGGCCGGGGGCGAGCGAGGTGACGAGGGCGTCCGCCCCGCCCAGCACCCGTTCGACCCGTTCGGCCGGGGTGAGCTGCCCGCTGCGGTGGACGACGTCGGCGCCGGTGACGCCGAGGACGGGCAGCGCGATCATGGCGACGATCAGGGCGCTGCGGCCCTTGGCGCGCAGCGCGTCGCGGCGGGCGATGCGCAGGGCGACCTTCCAGGCGCCGAGTCTCATCGGGCCACCTCGCCGAAGCCGCCGGCCGCGTGGCCGAAGTCGCCGACCGCGTGCCCGGTGCCGGTGGCCGAGTGCCCGGCCCCGTCGGCCGCGTGGCCGTAGCCGTCGGCCGGGGCGCTGAGCGGCTCGGCGGTCAGCCGGCGCTTGCCGGTGCGCCGCCCGTGGCTCTCGGAGGCGACCGCGCCGTCCTTCAGATGGACCACCCGGTCCGCCCAACTGGCGTGCGCGGCCTCGTGGGTGACCATCATCGCGGCGGCCCCGGCGTCGCAGCGGGCGCGCAGCACGGCGAGCACGGCCTCGCCGGTGGCGGAGTCGAGGGCGCCGGTCGGTTCGTCGGCGAGGACGAGGCGGCGCTCGCCGATCAGCGCGCGGGCGATGGCGACGCGCTGCTGCTGGCCGCCGGACATGTCGTCGGGGAAGCGGTCGGCGAGTTCCCCGATGCCGAGCTCCTCCAGGGCGGCGAGCGCCTCGCGGCGGGCGGTGCGTCCGGAGACTCCGTCGAGTTCGCGGGGCAGCGAGATGTTCTCGGCGGCGGTGAGAGCGGGGATCAGGTTGTAGTCCTGGAAGACGTACCCGATGGAGCGCCGCCGAAGGTCGGCGAGCCGGCCGCGGCTGAGGCCGCCGAGGGCCACGCCCTCGACCAGGATCTCGCCCTCGCTGGGCGCGTCGAGTCCGCCGGCCAGGGTCAGCAGGGTGGACTTCCCGGAGCCGGACGGGCCCATGACGGCGACGAACTCGCCGGGGTGGACGGCCAGTTCGACGCCGCGCAGGGCGTGTACCTCGGCGGCGCCCCGGCCGTGCACCCGGGTGACGTTGGCCAGGTGCAGGACGGGTGCGGATCGGGTCGGATCGCTGTGGGACACACTTCCCCCTCGTGAGCTGTTGAGCTGCATATGTCGGTGAACTATATATGCCGGACGGGGGTGCACGTCGAGGGGTGGGTTTGGTCAAGCTTCTACAAAGCTGTCGAAGTTCGGTCGAAACGCCGCTATCCGGGTGAAGGGGAGGGTTTATGCTTGACGAGATTTGAAAGGCACCTCGTTCGGTGAGGCGTCTTCACGGACACAGGCCACTGACCCGACGACGTCGAGAGACGCCCAGGTTCAGGACAGGTCTTCCCGAGTTAAGGGTTGACCCCAAGTGGCTTCCGGCCGATCGGGCTGGACACGCCGTGGAGTGCCAAAGCTCTGACGAGTTGGGGTGTGCCGGTCCCGTGGGGCCGGTCCGCTCCTTGCCGTGTCGCGATGCGGTGCACAGACGGTGCGCCCCCGACCGGGAGGAGGCGAGAGACATGGACTGCGATAGTCCGGGCCATAGTCGCCCCTGCCCCCGCATGCTCTCGATCACCTCTGGCACGCGGTAACAACCTTCCCTGCGCGCGTTCACCTGACGCTGCGTCATGCGCTCAACCGCGCCCCGACGCACGACGTCTGACGCTCCGTCATGCCCTCACGGCCGCCGCCGCTCAGCGCCGCCGTGCGGTCCGACGCCGTGCGCTCTCGCAGGGAGGATCGCTGCTGCGTGCCCCCTGTCGCCCCCTCAAGGAAGGGGGCAGGGAGGCCCTGCCATGACCAACGTGATGCTGGACCCGAAGGTCCCCACCACCACCCGCACCGCCGTGCTCGACGACGCCCACGTCGGCGACATCAGGGGTGCGCTCGGTACCATCCGGCTCGACGACACCACGCCGCGCCACGGCCTGTCCGCGCGGCTCAAGACCCTGCTCGCCATCGTGGGCCCCGGCCTGATCGTGATGGTCGGCGACAACGACGCGGGCGCCTTCTCGACGTACGGGCAGGCGGGGCA
>NZ_JBFBHW010000106.1:0-5393 GCF_040685395.1 Kitasatospora sp. NPDC088779
TCGACACGCCAGGCTCAACGACCGGCACCCCACCGGGGTACCGGTCGCATCACCACATCATCCGAACTCGTTATGTGCGAAGGACGGGTCTAGGACTTGATCGTTCGTCAGTTGTTGATGATCTCCAGGCTGGCGACAGTGCCCGGAACGCCGCCGGGGTAGGTGTTGCCGCCGAGGTGGAAGGTGTGGCCGTCCGAGCCCTGGCCGGGGCCCGGGCGGGCCGGGGCGTCAGCGGCGCAGGGCGCCGTACCGGGAGGCGTAGGTCGTCAGGCCGTCCGCCGTGGCCCCGGCCCAGCCCACGTATCCGTCGGGGCGGATGAGGAACACGCCGGTGCCGTAGGCCTCGTAGTCCGGGATGCGGACCACCGGGCAGGCGGTCTGCGGGAGCGGGGACTCGGTCCCGACCGCCAGCAGGGTCCAGTGCGGTCCGCGGAAGGCGTCGAAGAGCCGGACGCCACCCCGGCGCCCGTCCGGTGCGCGGTCCCCGGCCCGCAGGGCGCCCTCCGGCAGGGCTGGGCGGGTCTCCTCGGCCAGCGACGACTCCCGGTAGCCGAGGCCGAGTTGCTGGGTCGCCCGGCCCCGGCGGGCCTCGCCGTGGTGGACCCGGGTCGACAGGTCCAGCATCGCCGCCGCAGTGGGGCGGCGCTCCTCCTCGTAGGTGTCGAGCAGGGCGTCCGGGGCCGCGCTGCCGAGCACGGCGGCCAGCTTCCAGCCCAGGTTGTAGGCGTCCTGGACGCTGGTGTTGAGGCCCTGCCCGCCGGCGGGGGAGTGTACGTGCGCCGCGTCGCCCGCGAGGAACACCCGGCCCGCGCGGAAGCGGTCCGCCAGGGCCGCCCGCGGCCGGAACTCGGAGGCCCAGCGCACTCCGGTGACCTGTTCGGCGGTCAGGTGCGAGCGGGCGGCGACCACGTCGCGGATGCCGTCCAGGGACGCGTCGACGGTCGTGTCCTGCGGGTACTGCGCCACGAGCTGGAACTCGTCCGTTCCGGGCAGCGGGCACAGGGCCAGCAGGCCGCCGAGCGGTCCGCGCCCGGCGGCGCCGTCGCTGGGCGGGAAGACGTGCCAGTGGTCGCGGTCGAGGCCGGTGACCAGGACGTCCGCGACCAGCATCGGGTCCGGGTCGACGACCTGCCCGGTCATGCCGATGCCGAGCAGCCTGCGGACCGCCGACCGTCCGCCGTCGGCGGCGACCGCGTACCGCGCCCGGACCGGGGCGCCGGTGGCGAACTCGGCGGTGACGCCGTCCGCGTCCTGGGCCAGGCCCACCAGTTCGCGTCCGAAGGCGACCGAACCGCCGAGGGCGCGCAGCCGGTCGTGCAGCACCTGCTGGGTCCGCCACTGCGGCAGCATCAGCGTCTCGGTGTGGGGCTCGGCCTCGGAGGGCTCGGTCGGTTCGTACATGCGGCGTTCGTCCTGCGGCTCGCCGTCGCGCCAGAACAGGTTCGGCGGGTAGTGCCCGGAGGCGGCGCGGATGTCGGCCAGTACCCCGAGGTCGTCCAGGACCTCCAGGGTGCGGGGCTGGAGGCCCTTGCCGCGGGAGCCGGGGAAGAGCCCGCTCTCGCGTTCGACGAGCAGTGCGGTGATGCCGTGCCGGGCGAGGTCGACGGCGAGGGCGAGGCCGGTCGGTCCGGCTCCGACGATCAGGACGTCGGTGTGCGGGTCGGTGGCGCGGGTGGCCATGAGCATCTCCTTAACGTTGTTAAGTGGTCGCTGCTGGAAGACTGCACTTAACGTCGTTAAGCTGTCAACCGTGACGCCGCAGAGAACCCCGAAGCTCGACCGCCGGACGGTCGTCGACACCGCACTGACACTCCTGAACGAGGTGGGCCTGGACGGCCTCACCCTGCGCGCCATCGCCGCCGCGCTGGAGGTCAAGGCACCGGCGCTGTACTGGCACTTCAAGGACAAGCAGGCGCTGCTCGACGAGATGGCGACCGAGATGATGCGGCGCGCGGCCGCCGGTCCGTCCCGGATCCCCCCGGCGGCGGACTGGCGGGAGGCCTACCTGGCGACGATGCGGGGGCTGCGGGCCGAACTGCTCCGCTACCGCGACGGGGCCAGGGTCTACAGCGGAGCCCGGTTCACCGACACCTCGTACGCGGCGGGGCTCGAAGCCGGGCTGCTCCTGCTCACGGGGGCGGGCTTCACCCCGCAGGCGGCGGCCCGCGCCTGGTACACGGCGTACAGCTACACGATCGGCTACGTCATCGAGGAGCAGGCCATGGGCCCCAACCCCTTCGACGGCGAGGAGGGCTACGACCTGGACGCCCGGGCCGAGCGGCTGGCCGCCCACCCGCTCGCCGCCGAAGCCGGCCGGGTGATGTTCCAGGACTTCGACCAGGGCTTCGAGCAGGGCCTGGTGGCGGTCCTGGCCGGCGTCGAGGCGACGCTGCTCGTGCGGTAGCTGTACGGACCGCGGGGGTCGGCGGCCGGGCCCGGGATCAGGAGGCCGGGGCCGGGATCAGGGGGCGTCCGGCGCTTGCGCCGCGCAGGCGGCCAGGGCGGCCAGGCGGTCCACCTCGACCCATTCGTCGAGGTGGAGGCCGATCAGGTGGTGGCCCCGGCTCCACGGGTGGTCCGCGGCGGGAGGGGAGGGCGGCGGCGTGGGGGAGTCGGCGTGGTGGAGGTACCAGGAGCTGAGGCGTTCCAGGGCGGCGCGGCGCTCGGCGGTACCGGTCTCGGCGGTGCAGCGTTCGGCGGCGTAGAGGCGCAGGAGGTCGTTGAGCCGGTAGCGGTGGCGGTCCTCGTGGGTGAGCAGGTGGGCGGTGGCCAGGTGGTCGAGGACGGGCCGGACGGCGGCGGTGGGGGTGTCGGTCAGGGCGGCTGCCGCGCCGGAGCTGACGCCGACGGCCGGGGCCAGGGCGAGCAGCCGGAGCAGGGATCGGGCCTCGGCGGGGAGCGAGCGGTAGGAGAGGTCGAAGGCGGCGCGGACCGCCGAGGTGGCGTCACCGTCGATCTGTAGGGCGCTCAACCGGTGTTCCGCGTCGAGGAGTTCGGCGGCGTGGTCGGCGAGGCTGCGGCCCGGGAAGGCGGCGAGGCGGCTCGCGGTGATGGCCAGGGCGAGGGGCAGTCGGCCGCAGGCGGCGGTGAGTTCGGCCGCGGCGTGCGGCTCGGCGCGGGTGCGGTGCTCGCCGGCGATGCGGGCCAGGAGGCGGAGGGCCTGATGGGCGGGCAGGACATCGAGCACCAGGGGGCGGGCGCCGTTGCGGGCGGTCAGGCCGTCGAGTCGGGTGCGGCTGGTGACCACCGTGCGGCAGTCCGGGGCACCCGGCAGCAGCGGGCGGACCTGTTCGGCGTCGCGGGCGTTGTCGAGGACCACGAGCAGTCGGCGGTCGGCCAGCAGGGAGCGGTAGAGCGCGGCCGCCTCGTCCGGCGCTGCGGGGATCCGGTCGCCGGGCACGCCGAGGGCGCGCAGGAAGCGGGCGAGGACGGTGTGCGGGTCGAGGGGCGCGGCGACGGAGTAGCCGTGCAGGTCGGCGTAGAGCTGGCCGTCCGGGAACCGGTCCCGGGCGCGGTGGGCCCAGTCGACGGCCAGGGTGGTCTTGCCGACCCCGGCCGGGCCCGAGAGCGCGCACACGGGGACGGCTGCGCCGGTGGCACCGGTCGCGGGCGTCGTGAGCAGCGAGTCCAGGACGCGAAGCTCCGTGCCGCGTCCGACGAAGGTGGGAAGTGCGGGCGGGAGTTGGGCGGGCGGCGGCGCCTCCACCGGGGGTGCGGCCGCTGGGGGTGCCGCCATGGGGGGTGCGGCCACGGGGGGTGTGGCCACCGGGGCCGCTGCGGTCGGCGCCGCCTCGGGGCGGACCGGTTCGGTGGCCAGTAGTTCCAGGTGCAGCGCCCGCAGCTCCGGCCCGGGGTCGAGCCCGAGTTCGTCGGCCAGCCGCTCGGCGAACCGGCGGTAGGCGGTGAGCCCCTCGGGCGCGCGCCCGGAACCGTGCAGTGCGCGCATCAGCTGTCCGGTGAAGCGTTCCCGGAGCGGGTGGTCGACCACCAGCGCGGTCAGCTCGGGGACGGCCGCGCGGTGCCGGCCGAGGGCGAGCTCCAGATCGAGGCATTCCTCCCAGGCGGTCAGTCGCAGTTCGTCCAGCGCGACCGCGCCCGGGGCGTCCGCGTCCACGGCGAGTCCGTCCAGTGTGGGGCCGCGCCACAGGGCGAGCGCTTCGCGGAGCCCGTCGACCGCCGCCGGGGATCGTCCGGCGGCGGCCTCGCGGCGGGCGAGGGCGAGTCGGTCGGTGAAGGCGCGGGCGTCCAGGCGGTGGCCGGTGAGCGTGATGCGGTAGCCGCGGCCGTCGGTCAGCAGCACCGGCGGTGCGTCCGGGTCGGCTTCGGCGAAGCGGCGCCGCAACACCCCGGCGAGGTTGCGGACCTGGCGGGTGGCGGTGGCCGGTGGCCGCTCGTCCCAGACGGCGTCGACCAGACGGGCGACGGGAACGGAGATGTCCGCGTTGAGCAGCAGGGCGGCGAGCAGTCGCTCCTGCCGGGAGCCTTCGGAGGGGACGCGCCTCCCGTCGCCGGTCCACACCTCCAGCGAGCCGAGGATCCTGAACTCCAAGTGTCCCTCCCTGGGATCCGCGGGCCGGGCCGGACCGTCGCTGCGCGTGGATGGGCACGGGCGGTGATGGATCAATGACCAGATCATGCCAGTTGTGTGCGTCCGGTTGAGACCTTTGCTGTGCACCGGCCGAAACGAGCCGGTCGCCTGACGAGACGCCTCGAACCAGGAGCAGTTGATGAACCGTCTGAAGAAGGTCGTCGCCACCGCGACCGCCGTCGCCGCAGCCGCCCTGATCCCGCTGTCCGCGGCCCCGGCCGAGGCCGCCACCGGACCGGGCACCCACCTGGGGATGACCTGGTCCGTCGTCGCCTACGGCCCGGAGGGCACTGTCCAGGTCGGCGGCCCCGGGGGCAGCCCGAGCAACGCCTACAACGGCGACACCGCGCCGTCGGTCTCGCTGCCCGTGCTCTGCCTCAACGTCGACGGCAGCCCGGCCCCGTCCGGGATCAGCATCGGCTTCTACAACGGTTGGGCACAGGGCACCGTCGCCCTCAGCCAGCCGGTCAAGGGCGCCCGGCTCAACAGCCGGGCCGCGGCGGACAGCCTCTGCCAGGCCTCCTTCGGGGCCGGCTGGCGCGAGGCCGAGTTCCACGACGGCCACTTCGGGTCCGACCTGGCGCAGACCGGTGGCTGGACCTTCTGGGCCTACGGCAACATCCCCAACAACACGCGGTTCTGGACGGCCATCAACGACCAGGCGGCCAACCCCTGGAACTGACCGGCGCCTGGAACCTCCGGGACTGCCGGCAGAAGGGCGGGGGGGGGGGCCCCCGGGGGGGGGGGCCCCCCCCCCCCCCCCGGGAAGAAGACCCCCACCAACCACCCCACCCCCGCGCGCGCC
>NZ_JBFBHW010000107.1:0-4336 GCF_040685395.1 Kitasatospora sp. NPDC088779
CCTGCAGTACCGGCCCGACACCATCGACGGCTTCATAGCCGGCACCGGCCTCACCCTCGACACCCCAACCTCACCCTGACAAGCCGAAGTCAGTAGGAACGCACCTTCGGACCTTTCCGCGTTCCCCGCCCGATGCGCCGGGCAGATGCGCCCCAAGGCGACACGGGACCCGGAAGGCCCGGAGGCATACCCCAGCCGCCTCCGGGAGAGGGCCCCGTTGATGGTGACGACTGTCCCGGATCCTGACCAGACGGGGGACCCTGGCGCCACAGCACTGGGCCAAAAAGCCGGGATGGCCGTGCACGTTCCGCTGTACCGGCCGGCGCACATTCGGGTGTACGCCGACAGCTGTCGGCGTACACGGGTAAGTGCTCAGGCAGGTACACGTGAATGTGCCCGGCTGGGTGAAGGCAGCCGGGCGGCGGGAGACGCAGGTCGGTGGTCAACAAATTGGGATGACAGGTCTCGACCTGGTCGGCATGATCGGTCAGTTGTTCCGTCATGTCTCACCTCGGAGGTACGCCACGTCCATCCACCGCGAACGAGCCTGGGACCTGCCGTGGTCCGCTGCTGCCCCCGGCCGGAACGCTTTCGACTGGGACGACGACGAGGCGGCGCGGCTGACGGCGCTGGTCGTTCCGATGGCGCCTCCCATCGGTGCCGAGCGGATGGCGGGCTTTCGATTCATCGACGAGGTCACCGTGCTCCTGGTGTCCCGTTATGGCCGGTGGGCCTGCGGTTGGGACCATTCGAACCACCACGGCGGTCCCGTCGAGACCTGGTGCTGCGATTCGCACTCGGTCGGAGAGGCGTCGGAGACCGCCGAACGCGTCGTGACCTGCCTGCTGGAGTGGCGTGACTGGCTGGAGGACATGGCCGAGCGGTTCGAGCAGCTTGCACCCCTTCCCGGTACGGACGCCGAGGACCGCAGCTGGCACCTGGAACGCGCGGTGACCCGCCTGGTCACCGCGGTCGTCAACAGCACCCACGCCGAGTCGTCCTGGTACGGGATCTGCGAGACGACGCTGACCTGGTTCCTTACCTCCACCGGCCTGGGACTGGAAGAGGCGCAGAAGGCGGTGGAAGCCGCGATCGGCGGCCGGTTCAAGAGCCACAGTGCGCCCGCCCCGCCCCTGGTCGACACGGTGGGAGAGGATCTGGCGATTCGCCCGACCGGCCGCGGGTTCTACCGTGAGCGATGACGCGCTGGCCACGTGGTGCAAGGTCAGGGAGCAGGTCGACTGGTCCTCGGCCGCGAGCGTGCGCGCGGCACCGGTGTGCACGGCCGTGGACGGACTCGCCGCCTGGTTCGACGGTCCGGTCCGCCTCCGCGACCCGGACCGCGCCGACCGGCTGCTCGCCGCGATGACCCTGTCCCGCGCCGATGCCTCACAGGGAGAGCCGCTCACCCCGACCCTTCTGGCCGGCTGGCAGAAGCTGGTCCTAGGTGTGAACGAGGTGCGCCTGCGTCAGAGCGACGCCTTCGCCAAGGACGGCCGGGAACGATACGGGCTCACGCCCCACACCTGGCAGGACTTCGCCGCTTGCCTACACCAGAGCGCCGCCCTGTCGGTCCCCCTGCCAGCCCGCGCGGCCAGGGCGTACCTCGACATCGCCTTCTTCCACCCCTACCCGGACGGCAACGCCCGCCTGGCAGTACTGGTCCTCGCTCACGTCCTGGACACGGAGGGAGTACGCCTGGACGAAGTGGGGCCGCTGCAGACCACCCGCTACGCGGACGACCCGGACGGCGCCCTCGACCTGGCGGCCCTGATCACCGTACTGATCCGCGCCACTCACCGCCGGGCAACCACACGGTGAGAGAAGGCTCCCGCCGAACCGGGCAGGTGAGCACGTTCAGCAGTACGCGGCTGAGCACTTACCCGTGTACGCCGACAGGTGGGCCGCGCCTGATGCGTTGTCCCTGGTGGATGCGATGATCGCCGTTGCCAGCGTGAGCACGCTGGTTTCACGACTCGGGGGTGGCTCGTATGGACACGTGGCAAGAGCTTTCAGTGCTGGTGGAGGAGCGGCTGAAGGCGGCGTCGACCAGTGAACGTGGCGTGTTCGCTGCCGGTGTCGCGGAACGGCTCATGAACTGGCACGAGGCCCTGCCCGAGGACGAGCAGGCGCCGTTCACCGTGGGCCTTCGCCCCCTGTTGAACTCTGTGTGGGAGGGCGTCCTCGGCGACACGACGGCGTTCTCGGCAGTGAACCGCGGTGTCGCCGAGTACATGCTCAGCGAGTACTGCCACAACGACGGCCAGGACGGGCCCGATGATGCGGACGAGTCGGCCGCAACCGCGACGTTGTATGCCGCTCACGCCTATCTGTTCGGCTGCTACGACTTCGCCCATTGGACCAGCCGCCGGGCGGTGGAAGCCGTTGACCAACACCTGGAGTACCTCGCCGAACAGGAAGAAGACGAGCTCGTCCCTGATACGGACGAAGCTCTGGCTTCCGAGTTGCAGCGGCAGTTGCGGGATCTCGACCTCATCGCGAACTACTCGAAGGAGCTTCGCTACTCCAGCACGGGACTGCCCGTCGACACCTCGATCCGACTCCGCGTGGAGCTTCGAACTCCTCTCTCTAACCGGGCATGAGTGCCCCAGCAGACCTCTCATCCTCCAGACTGGGTTAAACCCCTACTGGCCTGCGTCGACCAGATTGTTTGAGACGGGTTGTCACCCTTTCGCGTGACGGTATCCGGCTCTCGGCCACGGTGGTCCGCAGGATCCTCCACCCTCGCAGTGACGGGGACGATTCCGGCAGAGCGGAGGTGTTCGTGGACGGGTCCGCAGTGATGGCCTCCGCCCGGGAGTACGCCTCGGGCGTCGAGGGCGGGTTCGTCGACACCGACGGCGTCGAGCGTTCCGGTCCGTTGGCGTGCTGGTGGGCAGAGCCCTTCGAACTGGCATCGCCAGTGCGGCCGTTCGCCTCGTTCAAGGGGCAGAAGAACTTCACCGGCGAGTACTGGGCGGCGACAACGCGGACCCACGTGGGCTACGAGTCCTGGGTGGAGAGAGACGCGGCGATGGCGCTGGACTTCGATCCCGCTGTCGTCGCGCTGGCCTCCCAGCCCTTCCGCCTTGCCTGGACGGACGGGGAGCGGGAGCGCCGACATACCCCGGACTACTTCGCCCGGTTGCTGGACGGCACAGGTGTCGTTGTCGACGTGCGACCGGGGAACCTGGTCGACGAGGCCACCGCCGAGGTCTTCGCGTTCACCGCGCGGGTCTGCGAGGAAGTGGGCTGGCAGTTCCGCCACGTCGGCGCCCTGAACCAGCCCTACCGGGCGAACCTGCGCTGGCTGGCCCGCTACCGC
Source organism: Kitasatospora sp. NPDC088779 (assembly GCF_040685395.1). NCBI lineage: Bacteria > Bacillati > Actinomycetota > Actinomycetes > Kitasatosporales > Streptomycetaceae > Kitasatospora > Kitasatospora sp. NPDC088779. The sequence goes on from NZ_JBFBHW010000107.1 coordinate 3,326, forward strand.
CACCGCCGCTGCCATCGCGCCCCAGCAGCCGACCAGCTGAGGGAGATCTTCGTCGATCCGCTGCCCCTGCTTGCCGGGGCTGAGCAGGTCGGGGACCGACTGGCCGTGCTGCCGGTGCTCTACCACCTGCTCTGGCGGCACGAACTGACGGCGGACCTGGTGACGGCCCCGCTGGGCACCGGCACCCTGGTGCACCTGACGTCCCGGGGCCGGCCGTGAATTCCGCGCGGCCTGGTCGGCTGCGGCTCGGCGACCGGGTCAGGTTCCAGAAGCACACCTACACGGTGGTCGGCCTGACCGGGATGCGGGTCCGGCTGGCCGACACGCACGGCGCCGGCATGCTCGTCGACCAGGTCCACCTGCAGTCCGCCGAGGACTTCGCGGTCCTCGGGGCCAGCGACGCACCGCGCTGGGCTCGGCCGCGCTGCTGGACCGCCTGCCCGAGCCGGTGGCCGAGCGCGCCCTGTGGTGGCAGCGGCACCTGGTCGAACTTCTCACCGGCCTGCCACCCGACGCCCCGGCCGGGGCCCGGGTCAAGTCCGAGTACGACCCCGCCTGCCGCTCGCTGGCCGAACGCGAGCGAGCGAAGGCCGCCGAGTTGACCGCACTGGGCGAGGAGGTCAAGGCGCGGACGGTCAAGCGCAAGCGCCAGCAGTATGAGGCCGGCGGGATCGCAGCGGTAGTGGATCACCGGCTCGCCCCGCACGCCTCACTGCTCGGGCGGGCCGATCCGCGGGTGCTGGCCGCGATCCGCCAGGCGATCGGCGAAAGCGTCCCGGCCTCCACCCGCACCATCGAGTACGCGCGCTGGCGGACCGAGCGGATTCTGGAAGCCGAGCACGGCCTGGGAGCGGTGAAGATGCCGTCACGGGCGACGTTCTACCGGCTCTTCGACAAGCTGTCGCACGGCGTCCACGTGAGTGGGTCGAGGGTGTGCCGGATGTCCCACAGGGCGCCGCTGAAGATGGTGGAGTTGAGGTGCGCGCCGCCGTTGTCCAGGTCGAGCCCGGC
>NZ_JBFBHW010000108.1:0-4160 GCF_040685395.1 Kitasatospora sp. NPDC088779
CGGCGGAGACCACCACGGTGTGGGACACCCCGGGGGTGTTGTCCACGAAATTGGTGATCAGCCAGTTCAGGTTCTGTGCGGCCTGGCTCATCTGAGTCAACTCAACGCTCCTGGTGGTTCGAGCCGCCGAAGAGATCGGTGCTTCGGTTCTGTCCGTTGCCGGACGGGTCTACCTGATCGGGGTCGATCCGGAAGCTTCCGGTGTTACCGGCACTGCGGCCCTGCTCCACGCCGCGGCGCAGGTTGGTGAGCCGGCCGCGGACCTCCTCGGGGCTGCGGGAGACCTGCGGCCCTTCCTGCGGAGTGGGCTTGGCGTTCCCGGCCACCAGGTTCTGCTTGGGCACGCGCCGCGGCAGGCCTGCCCCGGTGGTGCCGCCGGAGGCGGGCTCACGGGTCTGCTCGGCCTGCTGCCAGGCGCCGTCGTTGGGCGACTGCCAGGGCGAGTTGGTCGGGCCGGTCGGGCCGTAGCCGCCCAGCGCCGACACGTCGTGGCCGCGCGGCTCGTCGACCGCCGAGGTGTCCTTGGCGCCGGCGAACCAGTTCGGGGCCTCGCCGCCGGAGCCGCCGTCCGCCGGAGCGGTCGGGGCGCCGAAGCCGCCACCCGCCAGCTGCTGGCCGGGGCGGCGCTGCGGCAGCCCGGACGGCAGGGTGGCGGTGGGTTCGGCGGCGGGCAGCGCGGGCGGCTCCGGGGCGTACGGGTGGCCGGCCGGGGCCTCCTCGGCCTGCTGGCCGTACTGGTCGGCGTAGCCGTCCTGGTAGCCCTGGTAACCGTCGCCCTGGTAGTCCTGGCGGCCGTACTGGTCGTCGGCGTAGCCGGACTGCTGCTCGTAGCCCTGCTGCGGGTACTGGCCGTACTGGTCCTGGCCGTACTCGTCCTGCTGGTAGCCGTCCTGCTGGTAGCCGTACTGGTCGTCGGCGTAGCCGGACTGCTGCTCGTAGCCCTGGGGGGCGTACTGGTCGTAGCCCTGCTGGTAGTCCTCCTCGACCTCGGCGTCCAGCACCGGCGGCTCGCCGTCGTGCGGGCCGCTCTCCAGGGCCGCGCGGCGGACCTGGTCGAGGCGCTGCGAGCGCTGGACGGACTCCAGGGCCGGGCTGAAGCCGCTGGATCCGGCGTTGCCGGCGCCGGTGAGGTGGTCGTCGAAGCCCAGCTCGGCGGCGCTGCGCGGCTGGCCGTTGGGCGCCCACTGGGAGGTCGGCTCCTGCTCGGCGAAGATCCGGGAGACGGTGAACTGCTCCTCGGGCTCCGGCGCGGCGCCCGACCGGGTGATGAACGGCGGGATCATGACCAGCGAGGTGGTGCCGGCGGACTCGCCGGAGGGGCGGAGCTGGACGCGGACGTCGTGCCGCTGGGACAGCCGGCCGACCACGAACAGGCCCATGCGGCGGGAGATGGTGGCGTCGACGGTGGGCGGCTCGGCCAGCTTCTCGTTGATCTCGGCGAAGTCGTCGGCGGTGAGGCCGATGCCCTTGTCGTGGATCTCGACCAGCACCCGGCCGTCCGGCAGGCGGGTCGCGTTGACCAGGACCCGGGTCTGCGGGCTGGAGAACGAGGTGGCGTTCTCCAGCAGCTCGGCGAGCAGGTGGACGAGGTCGGTCACGGCGGCGCCGACGACCTCGACCTCCGGGATGCCGGACAGCTCGACGCGCTCGTACTGCTCCACCTCGGAGGAGGCGGCGCGGAGCACGTCGACCAGCGGGACCGGGGTGTTCCAGCGGCGGCCGGCCTCCTCGCCCGCGAGGACGAGCAGGTTCTCACCGTTGCGGCGCATACGGGTGGCGAGGTGGTCCAGCTTGAAGAGGTTCTCCAGCTGGTCCGGGTCGGCCTCGTTGTTCTCCAGGTCGGTGATCAGCGCCAGCTGGCGCTGGATCAGGCCCTGGCTGCGACGCGACAGGTTGGTGAAGATCGCGTTGACGTTCCCTCGCAGCAGGGCCTGCTCGGCGGCGAGCGCCACGGCCTGCTGGTGGACCTGGTCGAACGCCCGGGCGACCTCGCCGATCTCGTCCTTGCCGTGCAGCGGGATCGGGGTGACGGAGGTGTCGACCCGGTCGGGGTCGGTCTTGGAGAGCTTCTCGACCAGGTCCGGCAGGCGGTGGTCGGCGATCTCCAGGGCGGCGCTGCGCAGGGTGCGCATGCCGAGGATCATCGAGCGGGCGACGTAGCCGGTGAGCAGACCGGCCAGGATGAGCGCCGCGACGACGATGATCGTGTTGAGGATGGCGTCGTAGAGCGCGTTGTCCTTGAGGCCGCGGGAGTCCGTGAGGACGTCGTCCAGCAGCTGGACCTCGGTGTCGCGCAGGGCCTGGATGTGGGTGTTGGCGGCCTGGTTCCAGTTCTCCGGGGTGAGACCGGAGTCCTTGGCCTCCTTGTAGGCCTGGTCGGCGGCGGCCTTGCCCTTGCTCTGGCCCTCGGCGGCGGCCTGGCTGTAGGCGGCGCCGAGGGAGAGCAGGGTCTGCATGGAGGGCGCGGTGCCGTTCGGCATCTTGTAGGCCGAGCGCTCCTGCGCGGCGGCCTGGGTGACCTGCGCGTTGGCGTACTTGCGGGCGTCCTCGGGGGCGCTGCCGGTGTTGAACTCGGTCAGCGAGACCTGCTCCAGCCGCTCCGCCACCAGGATCTGCTGGATCACGTCGGCGTTCTCGAACCGGGTGGTGGCGTTCTGGGAGATGCCGACCAGCAGGTGCAGCATGAGCGCGCGCTGGGTCGAGGCGGAGGCCTTGGCGAGGGACATCGCGTAGATCGCGCGGCCCTTGCTGGCGGCGTTGCTGGAGCCGAGGCCGACCGAGTTGTCGTAGGACAGCAGCGGGGCGAACATCACCGAGTAGGCGTTGACGGTGGCGCCGGCGAACAGCTCGGATCCGTACGCGGTGGCCCGCAGGTGCGGCAGGTCGACCACCAGGGCCTGGAAGCCCTCGTGGCGGCGCGGCAGTTCGCCGGACTTGTCGGAGGCCGCGTAGGCCGCCTCGTACGCCTTCAGCGCGGCGTCCGTGTTGGCGCGGATCTTGGCGACCTTGCCGTCCGGGTCCTGCTTGGTGAGCAGGGGTATCAGCGTGGTGTCGCGCTCGATCTCCAGCGCTTCGGCGAGCTCGGTGGCCGCCTTGGCGAGTTCGGCGGTCTTCTCGGCGCGGGAGGCCTTGATGTAGCCGTCGACCGAGGTGTTCACGCGGAGGCCGCCGAAGACGAGGCTGATGATCACGGGGATCAGCAGGATCGCGATCAGACGGGTCGGCACGCGCCAGTTGCGCGGGCGGAGGAAGTCGTACCGCTTGGAGGCGTCGCCGTCCGGACCGCCGCTGCGGGGTTCCGTGGACGCGGCCGGGGGCTGCGGGGCCGGGGAGGCCTGGGAGCGCTCCTCGGTGGGGGTGAAAGCGGAGAATCCGGCCGGGTCCGCTGCGGTACCGTTCGGCTCGCTCCGGCGGGGCTCGGAGCGCCGCTGCGGGGCGGGTTGCTGCTTACGCCTCACTCGACAACTACCTCTCGGCCGACTGTCGGCCATGGATCAATCCAGCGCTACCCCCGGGCCCTGGCCCGTCACCGGTGGGCCGGCGCGAGGGTTTCAGGGGTAGCTGGAATTTCAGCACGTGCAGGGATGGGGGACAAACAGCCGCAGGATGGCCCCCGCGTCGGCGCAATAGGGACATTCACCGACATGACGGAGCAAAACCGTGGTCTTCTGGCGCTGAGTGACGCTAGTTCACCACGCAGAGTCACTGTTGATCACAAAATGCCTACCGAACTGTTATCCGCTGCTTATACAGCGGGTCTTGCGCGATGCCCCTGGAGGACATCGGCCGGTAGCGGCTCCGCCCCGGGGCCCGTCACGCCGACGGCCCCCGGGGTCCGGATGTCCGGCCCGTCATCGGAGTCGGGCGAGGAGGGCGTGCTCGACGAGGGTGATGAGGGCGCTCTTGGCGCTGTCGCGGCGGCGGGCGTCGAGCGTGATGACGGGGGTCTCGGCGCTGAGCTGGAGTGCTTCGCGGACCTCGTCGGCGGTGTGGGGCTGGTGTCCGTCGAAGCCGTTGAGGGCGACGACGAAGGGGAGTCCGCTGTTCTCGAAGTAGTCGAGGGCGGGGAAGCAGTCGGCGAGGCGGCGGGTGTCGACGAGGACGACGGCGCCGATGGCGCCGCGGACGAGGTCGTCCCACATGAACCAGAAGCGGTCCTG
>NZ_JBFBHW010000109.1:0-4024 GCF_040685395.1 Kitasatospora sp. NPDC088779
TCCGACAGGAGGCCGTCCACGCCCTCCCGGTCGGTGGTGTGGTCGTCCGCGAACCGACGGTCACCCGTCGCGTCCGGCACGTACTTCACACAGACAACGATCCTCAAGCTCACGGCCTGTCTCCTGTACTGGTCTCGTCCGGCGGCTGCGGCTGTGCAAGCGGGGCGCGAACACGGTGCGCGCCCGCTCCGGGCAGCGGGTTCCCGTGCCGGTCCGGAACTTCCTGGCAGCATACTCGGCAGTAGTCCAGTGGTCACTACTGGCCAGTAGCTTAGGCCGGGCGGCTGCACTTCCGTCTGCGCCCATCCTGCCCCAGGGCAGCCCCGACACCACCTGATCGGACTGCATATCCGCCGCAGGATCGCCGGGGCCCTGGCTCACACCGCCTCGCCGAGCGCCGCGATCACATCCACCTTGCGCGGCAGTCCGGCCGCCCGGCGCACCACCCGGCCGCCCCCGTCCAGCACCAGGACGGTCGGCGTCCGCAGGATCTCCAGCCGCCGAGCCAGCTCCAGCCGCTCCTCGGCGTCCACCTCGACGTGCGCCACCCCGTCGACCATGCCGGCCACCTCCGCGAGCACCCGGCGGGTGGCCCGGCACGGCTGACAGAACGCCGTCGAGAACTGAACCAGCGTCGCCCGCTCGCCGAGCGCCCCGCCCAGCTCCGCCTCCGACAGCCGTACCGCCCCGCCGTTGGTGCGCACCCTCAGCCTCCCGTCGTGCCGTGCCCGTAGCAGCCCGAAGGTGGTCGCCGGCGCCGACACGACGACGCACACCACCAACCGGCCGTCCCCAGTCTGCGGCAGCGGCCCCGGACCTCGAAAGGGAGGTCGACCACCGGGCCGGGCCCGCGTACGATCGCCGGGTGGAATCCGACCGCACCGCACCGCCGTTGCTGACCTCCCGCCGCGTCGTCGACCTGGGCCGGGCCACCACCACCCGCTGTCGCTGACGCGCCCCGCCGCCGCCCGTCGCGACCCTCCCGGAGCCCTCGTGCAGATCGACCCCCGCGGTCCCCGCTTCGCCGCCGCGCTCACCTCGGTCGTGCTGGCCGCCGCCCTCATCACCGGCAGCGACGTGCTGCTGGCCGTCCAGGCCCTCGTCTTCGCACTCGGCGCGTTCGGCGGCCTGCGGCTCTCCCCCTACGGCTGGCTCTACCAGACCTTCCTCCTCCCCCGACTGGCCCCGCCCTCCGAGACCGAGGACGAGCGGCCACCCCGCTTCGCGCAGGGAGTCGGCCTGGTGTTCGCCGCCGTCGGCGCCCTCGGCTTCCTCACCGGGGTGGCCTGGCTCGGCCTACTGGCCACGGCCTTCGCCCTGGCGGCGGCCTTCCTCAACGCCGCGTTCGGTTACTGCCTCGGCCGTGAGGTCTACCCCTTCGTCCGCCGCGCCCAGGGGCGCCTCGGCGCCGGAGCCTAGCCACCCCTTGGGCCCCCTGGGCCTCCGGGACGGACCGGGCCTCCAGGTCGCCGGGGAGGGAAAAGTTCCCACCCGAACTCATCACGGAGATCACACCGCGAATATCCGCTTGACCGCACGGCTCAGGTGACAGCAGGCACTCGTTCGGGGGATCATCTCCGTGAATCACCCGTGACCGCCGCGGCGTGCCGCGCTCCGGTCGGCCCCGCTCAGCGACGCGGGTACCCGCCGTACCGGGCTCCGGCCCGTGGAAGTCAGGACTGACCGTGGCAGAGTTCGTGTACCCGCCGGTGATCGGCGCCGCACTCACCGCCTTCCGTGCGCTCGACGTGCGGATCAAGATCGTAGGCGCCGAGAACATCCCCGCCAGGGGCGGAGCCGTACTGGTCAGCAATCACATCAGCTACCTGGACTTCCTCTTCGCCGGCCTCGGCGCCTACCGCGGCGGCAAGCGCAAGACCCGCTTCATGGCCAAGGACGACGTCTTCAAGCACCGGGTCTCCGGCCCGCTGATGCGCGGCATGAAGCACATCCCGGTCGACCGCACCGACGGGCAGCCCGCGTACGAGGCCGCCGTGCGCGCCCTCAAGGCCGGCGAGGTCGTCGGGGTGTTCCCCGAAGCGACCATCAGCCGCTCGTTCATGCTGAAGAAGTTCAAGACCGGCGCCGCCCGGATGGCCGCCGACTCCGGCACCCCGCTGCTGCCCGTCATCCTCTGGGGCACCCAGCAGCTCTGGACCAAGGGCCGTCCGAAGACCCTGACCAAGCGCCACGTCCCCGTCACCATCATGATCGGCGAACCGATTCACCTCGGCCCGAACGACAAGCCCGTCATGGTCACCAGGCGGCTGCGCGCGGCCATGAGCGAGATGCTCGACCAGGCCCAGCGCGAGTACCCCGGCAAGCCCTCCGGCCCGGACGACACCTGGTGGCTGCCCACCCACCTCGACGGCACCGCGCCCACCCTGGAGGTCGCCGAGGCCGAGGACGAGGCGGAGGCCCTCGCCAAGGCCGAGCGCCGCGCCGCCCGGGGCTGACCAGCCCCGCCCCGGTTCCACCCCGCGCCGCCCTCCCGAGACCTTCTACTCCGTGTGACCGACCGAACGCCAGGCGTCGCGTGTCGCCCGGTCGCCGACGCTCCCCGTCTGACACAGTGACAGCCCCTTTGAGGGGCCTTCGTCCTGCATCGGAGACGGAGCGAACGCCGGAGAGGTCGGAAAGGTCGGAGCGGATATGACACGGATGACCCGCACACGGCAGTCCCCCAGGTCCACACCCGAGGCCCGCACCCGCGCCAGCGCCGGTGCGGGCCTTCTGCTGCTGAGCGCCCTGCTGACCGGGTGCGGCGCCGAACCCGGTGAGATCCCCCTGTCCGAGATCCAGGCGGACGCCCCCTCCACCGCAGCCGAGTCGACGACCGCCGCCGCGAGCCCCGGCGTGGTCGGCGCCGCCGCCGGAACGCCTGCGGCCACCGCACACAACGGTCTGATCGTCGGCGGGGTCTTCCTCAACACCGCCCGCACCACCAGCGCCATCGTCACCCTCGCACCCGACGGCACCGGTTGGCACCAGGTCACCCAGCCGCCCGACCGCACCCGCGACGACCGCCCCGACTGGTCCCCGGACGGCAGCACGATCACCTTCGACCGGACCGACCCACGAAGCGGCGCCGCCCGCCTCTGGACGGTCTCCACCAACGGCGACGGCGCCCACCAGATCGACCAGCTCTGCGAGACCGGCACCGCCGACTGCACCAACGAGGACGAACGCGCCCCCGCCTACTCACCCGACGGCAAGCAACTCGCCTTCAGCCGCTCCTGGGGCGCCCTCGACCCGGCCGACAGAAACCAGATCCAGTACTCGGACCTCTACCTGATGAGCCCCGACGGCACCGACGTCCAGCGGCTCACCTTCCTCACCAACGACAAGCCGTACTCCGGGCAGGTCAGCAACCCCAGTTGGTCCCCCGACGGCAAGCAGCTCACCTTCGAGTACCGCACCGGTGCCACCGGTCAGCCCGCCAACAGCCGCGCCATCTACGTCGTCGCCGCGGACGGCACCGGGTTGCGGCAGCTCACCCCCTGGGAACTGCGCGCCGGAGACCGCGCCAACTGGTCCCCCGACGGCACCCAGATCCTCTTCACCACCTACCCGGCCGGCCGCACCGACGCCCCCGGCGGCGGCATCTACACCGTCCACCCCGACGGCACCGCCATCGGCGCGCTGACCCCCGCCCCATCCAACGTCTTCTACGGCACCGCGTCCTACGCGCCCGACGGCAAGTCCATCGTGTTCGCCGAGGCCCCCGCCGGCTCCGAGGCCGACCTCTACACCATGCGGCCGGACGGGACGGGCATCGCCCGGCTCACCAACGACAGGGACGCCTGGCTGACCCGGCCGGCGTGGGGAACGGCGGCGGTACCACCTCAACCCGATGGCCGGGCATCAGCCCAGGCACAATCGCGGCCGTGGGAAGAGGACGAGGAACTCCAGGACGAGTGAATCACAACGCAGAGAACCCCCATCCGGTTTCCCGGATGGGGGTTCTCTGTGAATGATTGTTCGGCGGCGTCCTACTCTCCCACAGGGTCCCCCCTGCAGTACC
>NZ_JBFBHW010000110.1:0-1386 GCF_040685395.1 Kitasatospora sp. NPDC088779
CGCTCGCGCCAGGTCGCCTCGCGTGCCTCGTCCTGGTCGGTGACCATCTGGGTCCGGCGTTCGCCGACTTCGACCATCGCGGCGGCGACCGCGGCCCTGGCGTCGGGGTGGTCGTAGAGGAAGGTGCGGGACACGTTCGCGCGGCGGGCGACGGCGGCGACGCTGACCTGGGTCTTCTCGCGGCGGAGCCGGGAGATGGCGTCGCGAACCCGTCCGAGGGCGGCGGCGGTGCTGCGGTGGCGGGCGGCCAGGACGGCGGCCGTGCGCGGGTCGGGGACGGTGGTGGTCACGCGCATTGCTCCTGTTCGTCGGTGGTGTCGTCGACCTGGTCCTGTTCGTCGTCGGCGGCCTGGGCGAGGTCGGCGGCGCGGAAGGCGGTTGACCACACGCGGTGGAAGTAGTCCTGCGGTTTGCGCAGGTCCAGGGCGAGGGCGTCGTCGAGCAGGCCGAGGCCGGCCAGAGCGCTCTCCAGGCCGTCGATGGCGCGGGCGGTGGGTTCGAAGTAGCGGTGGAGGTAGTCGGCGGTGGCGTCGTCGGGGGCGCCTTCAGCCAAGAGCCGCCACTGTTCGCGCTTGCGCCGCCAGTAGAGGAGGTCGGCGCCGGACAGGACGAACTTGTCGCAGTTGTGGCAGTCCAGGTTCCAGGGGCAGGCGCCGCCCTCGACGACGGGCTGGAAGGTGCAGAACCCGCCCTCGGCCGGGGTGCTGCGGCGCGACAGGTCGATCGCCAGGGCCTGGGCCTGTGAGCGGGTGAGCGGGGTGGCATCCCCGGCCAGGAGTTGGCCCGGTTGGGCGGTTCCGGGGCCGGCGACCCAGATATGCTGGAGCACGTCCTCCAGATCAGTGCTGGTCAGATGCACGTAATGCTCGGCCATGCGGTCCGAAACCTGGCCGAGGTAACGGCGGATGTGGGTCAGTGAGGCACCGGCCCGCAGCAGATTGGTGGCCAGCGTGTGGCGAGCCTGATGGGGGACGAGCTGGCCCAGGTCGAGTTCGTTCACCCAGTCCCGGAAACCGCGGTTGAACCACGTGTAGGACAGAGCGGTGGTGCCGGCGGGGTTGCGGACCTTGGTGGCGAACAGGGCCAGCCGGGCCCGTTCGCTGCCCGTCGGTCGACGGCCGTGCCGGGCGACGAAGCGGTCCAGCGTCTTGCGCTGGCGCTCGGCGAGCAGGTCGTAGAGACGGTCCGGGATGCGGATCGCCACGTCGTAGTTCCCGACTTTGGTCTGGTCGTGCCAGAACATCGCCAGCCCGCCGTAGCGGCCGATGCAGTCCCAGCGCAGTTTCACGACCTCGCCGACGCGCCGGCCGGTCACCACGATCGTCTCCCAGACGTCCCTCAACCCCAGGTCATCAGGGTCGTGGACCTCGGCGAGCCGGGTGAGAT
>NZ_JBFBHW010000110.1:1483-2728 GCF_040685395.1 Kitasatospora sp. NPDC088779
TGCGGTGAGGTCGATGTGGCTGGCCCTGGCCGGGAAGCGGATGCCGAAGTGGTCGGTCTCGATGAACCCGGCCTCCCGCGCCTGCTGCGGGGTGAAGTAGACCAACCGCAGGTAGTGGAGCATCTTCTTCACGATCGCCGTGTGGAAGCGGGGGAAGCCGTCCAGGTCCAGATCGGTCAGTGAGCCGGCGTCGCGCTCGCGTGCGAGGTTGACGAGCTTCTGGATCCAGTCCAGCTTCCAGATGCTGTGCCGGTCTTCCTGGGTGTGGGCGAACAGACCCCACTGGATCTCGGCCCGCAGCAGGGGCCGCAGGCCGCGCAGGTTGACCTGCTCGGGCCGCGGTGCCGGGTCAACGGCCGTGCACCAGGCACGGAACGCGTTCTGGTCCGCGTAGGAGACGCGAACCGGCTGCCCCTGTTTCTCGTAGCGCTGCCACCAGCTCGACGGGAGGGCGGCGCCTCCCGGACGGCGGTCGCGCATGTAGCGGTGCCGGTGCCAGCAGCACAGTCCCAGCGGGGACATCGCCAGCCCTGGACAGACGGTGACCTGGCAGTTCCCGTAGCCCTCGCACGGCTCCTGACCTGCCACCCACTGGTCGAAGTCCACCGATGCGTCACGGACGGAGACCGAATACTTCCACGCGCCGTAGTGACGGATGCACAACCGCAGCTCGGTGCGCGGCGAGGTGGGTCGGTCGGGGCAGATCAGGCAGGACCCTTCCCGGTCGTATTCGGCGCGCGGCAGCGGCTCGGCGGTGGTGAGGAATTCTGCCCGGGTCGTCCCGGACCCCCGGGCCGTTCCCCACTCCTGGAAGTGCATTGAGCACAGGTCCAACCCGCTGTGCCGGGCCCGCTCGCATGCGTCGACCACACAGGCCCACTGGTAGACGCGGTGGCCCTGCGGGACACGGATGATGACGTCGCGGAAGATCGGGTCGAAGGCCGGGGCGCCGATCAGCGCGGTGAGGATCTCCAGCCGGTCGCGCCCTTCGCGGTCGGGGCGGTCGGTGTAGAGCGGCAGCAACGATTTCACGGTCACTTCGTCTCGCCCCAGACCGCGCGGAGCGCGGCGTCGAACGCCGGGTCGTGGACGTCGACGTGCCCGTAGACCTCGTCGACCGTCGCGGCCGAGGCCCACCCTCCGGCATCGCGGGCGATCAGCAGGTTGCCGTCCGAGGCGTCGAGAACCGCCGAGGTGAACGTGTGGCGGAATGCGTGGGGTTTCACGAGCCCCAGACCAGCTCGT
>NZ_JBFBHW010000110.1:2823-3923 GCF_040685395.1 Kitasatospora sp. NPDC088779
TCGTTTCCCGGCCCGGCCCAGCATCCGGCGGGCCCCGACCGGTGCCCACGGCTGCCCGGTCCCGGGGCCGTGCAGCTGGACCAGGAGCATGCCGTGCCCGGCAGTGTCGCGCGGATACTCACCGCGGTGAGGTACTCGAAGTAGGTGTGCACCATCGCCGGGCTGACCCGCTTGATCAGCCCGCCCGTCACCGTGCCGCGCTCGATTCGCCAGGGATGCTTGGTCTTCGCCTCCGCCCGGTTCGGGTTGCCGAGGCGGTGGCAGACGTGGACGTGCGGGGTGCGGCACTCGCCGCAGGGCGCGTTCTCGCGCAGGTGCAGGTCCACCAGGTGCAGCCCGCAGAGTTCGCCGATCCGCAGCCCGCCGTCGGCCAGCCAGGTCACCAGCAGCCGGTCCCTGGCCGAGTTCACCGCCGCCAGGAGCTTCTCCCGCGCGCCGTCGGGGAGCATCTTCGGGTGCCGGCGGTGCGGCCCCGTCGGCGCGAGCGGGTTGGTGGGCAGCGTGTTCTTCACGTGTCCCAGGAACGCGCGGCGGCGGTCCGCCCGCGTGGGCAACCGGGAGGTGTCGAGCTTCTTGCCGAGCTCACCGTTCACTCCGAGCGAGGACTGGTGCAGGTAGAAGCCCTTCAGGCAGGCCGCGGCAGTGGACAGTGCGGAGCGGCCGTAGGGGCGCTTGCCGATCCGCCACGGCTCGCCGAGCGGCATGCGGACCTCGGCGCCGACGATCCCCATGTAGCGCTCAAGGTCCCGCAGCACGACCTTGTCGAAGGCCAGGCATTCGCGTTCCAGCCAACGCAGGTGGTCCACCAGGTAGTACGCGTAGGTCTTCTGCGTGCCCGACCCGTTGTGCACGCGCAGGAACCGGTCCGCCTCCGCGTGAAGACTGCCCTCGGGCCACACGATCGTCCACGGCCGCCGCCCGTCCTTTCGCTCGATCTGCTGGACCCTCAGGTCCCCGACCACCACTCGCCGTGCCACTTGTCCTCCGTACCGACTCCGGACCATGACAGGCGTTCCGGACACGGTCGGTAAACGAGCCCGCGACGCCCTGGTCACAGGCCCAGACGGACATCACGGGCGGCACTACCTGCGGTCGGTAAA
>NZ_JBFBHW010000111.1:0-3829 GCF_040685395.1 Kitasatospora sp. NPDC088779
TCGAACGCCGCGACCACCAGGTCAAGATCCGCGGCCGCCGCGTCGAAACCGGCGAGATCGAAGCCGTCATCCGCTCCCTCGACACCGTCGCCGACACCGCCGTCGCCGTCCTCCCCGACGCCTCCGGCAACCCCCGCCTCATCGGCTACCTCACCGGCCCCGGCGTCGACCCCGCGCAGGTCCGGGCCGAACTCTCCCAACTGCTGCCCGGATACATGATCCCGGCGTCCTGGCTCGTCCTCGACGCCATGCCGCTCACCCCCAACGGCAAGCTCGACCGCAAGGCCCTGCCCAAGCCCGCCCTCGCCGAGCAGGACACCCTCCGCGGCCCCCGCACCGAGCGCGAGCGGGTCCTCTGCGACATCCTCGCCGAGGTCCTCGGCACCGGCCGGGTCGGCATCGACGAGGACTTCTTCGCCCTCGGCGGCGACAGCATCCGCTCCATCCAGGTCGTCAGCCGCGCCCACAAGGCCGGACTCACCCTCACCACCCGCGACATCTTCACCCACAAGACCGCCGCCGCCCTCGCCCGGGTCGCGGGCGGCGCCGACCCCACGGCGGCGACCGCGCCCGCCGAGGACGCCGGCGGCACCGGCCCGTACGAACTCACCCCGATCATGGGCCAGTTGCACGACGACACCACCAGCCTCACCGGCCCGGTCGTCAAGTACAGCCAGCACGTGGTCGTCCGGGTCCCCGCCGCCCTGGACGCCGAACTGCTCGACGCGGCCCTGCACACCCTGGTCGACCACCACGACGCGCTGCGCACCCGGGCCACCGAACCCGCCCCCGGCCTGTGGCACCTGGAGGCACTGGCCCCCGGCGCGCTCGCCGGCGTCCGCCTGGTCGCCACCGCCGAGAACGGCGCCGGCAGCGGCGCCGACGACCAGGACGCCCTCGGCTTCGCCGAGCGGCAGGCCGCCGCCGCCCGCGCCCGGCTCGACCCCGCCGCCGCCGTGATGATCCAGGCCGTGCTGATCGGCGCGGCCCCCGGCGCCGACACCGCCCTGCTGGTGCTCTCCGCCCACCACCTGGTCATCGACGGCGTGTCCTGGCGGATCCTGCTGCCCGACCTCGCCGCCGCCTGCGAGGCGCTGGCGGCCGGCCGCACCCCCGCCCTCGACCCGGTCGGCACCTCCTACCGCGCCTGGTCCCAGCTGCTCGCCGCGCAGGCCCGAACCCAGGTCCGCGGCCCCGAACTCGCCCTCTGGCAGTCGATCCTGACCGGCCCCGACCCGCTGGTCGGCACCCACCGGCTCGACCCCGAGACGGACGTCTACGGCACCCAGCGCACCCTGCGCCTGGAGCTCGGCCCCGAGGTCACCGGCCCGCTGCTCACCGACGTCCCGGCGGCCTTCCACGCCGAGGTCAACGACGTCCTGCTGACCGGCCTCGCCCTCGCCGTCGCCGACTGGCGCCGCCGGCACGGCCGCGCCGACTACGCCCAGACCCTGATCGAGCTGGAGGGCCACGGCCGCGAGCAGCTCGGCGACGGCCTCGACCTGTCCCGCACCGTCGGCTGGTTCACCAGCGCCTTCCCGATGCGCCTCGACCCCGGCACGCTCGACTGGGACGAGCTCTGGGCCGGCGGCCCCGCCCTCGCCGCCGCCCTCAAGCGGATCAAGGAGCAGCTGCGCGCGCTGCCCGACCGCGGCGTCGGCTACGGCCTGCTGCGCTACCTCAACCCGCACGCCGCCCGCGCCCTGGCCGGCCACCACAAGCCGCAGATCGGCTTCAACTACATGGGCCGCTTCGACGCCCGCGAGGCCCGCCTCTGGGAGCCGGCCGGCGGCGACGGCGTGGTCGGCACCGGCGCCCACCCCGCCATGCCGCTGCCGCACCTGCTCGACGTCACCCCGGCCACCGAGGACCGGCACGACGGCCCGCACCTGATCGCCAACTGGTCCTGGGCCGGCCGGACCGTCGCCGAGGAGGACGCCCAGGACGTCGCGGCCACCTGGTTCCGCGCCCTCGAACTGCTCGCCCGGCACGCCACCGCCCCCGGTGCGGGCGGCCGCACCCCCTCCGACCTGCCGCTGGTCGCCCTGGCCCAGGACGAGATCGAGGAGTACGAGGCCGAACTCGCCGAGGCCGGCACCGCCCTCGCCGACGTCCTGCCGCTCACCCCGCTCCAGCAGGGCATGCTCTTCCACGCCGACTACGACACCGCCGCCGGGGGCGGCGCGGACGCGGTCGACGTCTACACCCTGCAGATCGTCGCCGACATCGAGGGCGACCTCGACGCCGACGCCCTGCGCGCCGCCGGGCAGGCCCTGCTCGACCGGCACCCGAACCTGCGCGCCGCCTTCCGCGCCCGGGCCACCGGAGAGCCCGTCCAGGTCATCGCCCAGCACGCCGAACTGCCCTGGCTGGACGCCGACCTGACCGACCTGCCGGAGCCCGCCCGGGCCGCCGAGCTGAGCCGCATCACCGAGGCCGAGCGCACCCGCCGCTTCGACCTCGCCGCGCCGCCGCTGCTGCGCTTCGCGCTCGTCACCCACGGCGAGGGCCGGCACCGGTTCATCTGGACCAGCCACCACATCCTGGTCGACGGCTGGTCGATGCCGCTGCTCGTCCGCGAGCTGTTCGCGCTCTGCGCGCCCGGCGCGGACGTCGCGCTGCTGCCCGACCCGGCCCCGTACCGCTCGTACCTGGCCTGGCTGACCGCGCAGGACCGCACGGCGGCCCGGGCCGCCTGGCACGAGGTGCTGGCCGACGTCGACGAGCCCACCCTGCTCGTCCCCGCCGACCCGAGCCGCCTCCCGGTGCTGCCCGACGCGGTGCTCGCCGAGGTGCCGCGCGAGCTGACCGCCGCGCTCGCCGGCTGGGCCCGCACCCAGGGCCTGACCGTCAACACCGTGGTGCAGGGCTGCTGGGCGCTGCTGCTCGGGCGGCTCACCGGCCGCCAGGACGTGGTGTTCGGCGCCGTCACCTCCGGCCGCCCGGCCGAGGTCCCGGACGTCGAGTCGATGATCGGCATGTTCCTCACCACCGTGCCGGTCCGGGCCCGACTGCACCCCGATGCCACCCTCGCCGAACTGCTGCACGCCCTCCAGGACCAGCAGACCGCGCTGCTCCCGCACGAGCACCTCGGGCTCGCCGCGATCCACCAGGCCGCCGGCCTGTCCGGCGAGGTCTTCGACACCGTGGTGCTGTTCGAGAACTTCCCGCTGGACGAGAACGGCCTCGACACCGGCGTCGCCGACGGCCCGCGCATCGTCCGCACCGAGGCCCTCGACGCCCGGCACCACCCGCTGAGCCTGGTGGTCCACCCCGGCGACAGCCTGCACCTGCGGCTGGACTACAACCCCGGCCTGTTCGGCCGGGCCGAGGTCGAGCGGGTCTCGGCGATCTTCCAGCACCTGCTGCGGACCGTCGCCGAGCGGCCCGGAC
The DNA here is from genome assembly GCF_040685395.1 of Kitasatospora sp. NPDC088779. Classification (NCBI taxonomy): domain Bacteria; kingdom Bacillati; phylum Actinomycetota; class Actinomycetes; order Kitasatosporales; family Streptomycetaceae; genus Kitasatospora; species Kitasatospora sp. NPDC088779. Next base: position 3,394 of record NZ_JBFBHW010000111.1, read on the forward strand.
TGCCGCTCGCCCAGGTCGACGTGACCGGCCCGGCGGACCTCACCGGCACCGGCACCCCCGGCGAGCTGGGCGGACTGCTCGGCACATGGGACCCGTCGATCCCCGAGGAGAGCCTCGGCGTCGTCGAGCGGGTGCGCGCCGTCGCCGCCCGCACCCCCGAGGCGACCGCCGTCACCGACGGCGCCGGCTCGCTGACCTACCAGGAACTGGTCGAGGCGGCCGGCGGCCTGTCCGCGGGCCTCGCGGAGGCCGGGGTCACCACCGGCTCGGTGGTCGCGATGCTCGCCGAGCCCGGCGTCCCGTTCATCGCCGGCGTGCTGGGCGTGATCGGCGCCGGCGGTGCCTACCTGCCGCTCGACCCGGCCGCCCCGGCCGCCCGCAACACCGGGCTGCTGGAGGACGGCGGCGCCCGCCACCTGCTGGTCGGCGCCGGGTA
>NZ_JBFBHW010000112.1:0-3776 GCF_040685395.1 Kitasatospora sp. NPDC088779
TGTCTACTCCGGCGCACACAGATTTTGCGACGCTCTGGGGTGAGGTAACCTTCCGCTGCGCGGCGGCGGCAACCCCCCGAGCCGCCGCCGCGCGCGGCCTTGGCCGCTGGGGCCACTCTTTCTCGACAAGCGGAGCCGCCCCCGTGTGGGCAACGACTACACCGCGTGGAAGCTGTTGCGGAAGGCGGCGTCCGACTGGACCGTCATCGACCTGCCTGCCATCGCGGGCAGCCCCGACGATGCCGTCGGCCGCAAGGTCGGCGAGTCGCTGTGGCTGGCCCGGTACGGCTGCAAGGCGCTGGTCGGTATCTGGCACGCCGTCGGCGAGCGGCTGTGGTGGTTGTTGTTCATGTAGAAGCCGCCCCGTCGAGGGGTGGGGTGTGGCGGCGGGCGTGGATCGACACGGCCCGGATCGTCCCCGTCGAGTTCTCGGGCCGAGGGCATCACGTCGGGCACTACCCGGAGCTGGAAGGACAGATGCTGGCCTGGGTCACCGGGATGGACAGCCCCGACAGGATGGACGCCGCGGTGTACGGCCCGACCGAGCTGGCCGGCGCCGGGCAGCTCGACGTACTCGCGCAGGGCATGGACGACAACCGCCTGTCCGGACGCCGCTGACCAACCCGGATGGGAATGGGGTGCGGGGGTGCAGCCCCAGGGCCGCACCCCAGACTGTCAACGCCGAGGTCGAGACCCTGCTCGCCGCCCAGAGGAACGGCGACGTCGTGATGGTGGCCGCTGCCCTGCAGTCGTCGGTGCTGCGGGAGCTGGACCAGTAGCAGAAGGGGCTCGGCAACCTCAACCTCGCCTATGCCTTCGCCGCGCTACTGACCCAGGAGTGCCCCCAGAGGGGTGCGACGTCCTCGGCGTGCCGGACCTGCGCCGGTTGGTGCGGGCGGCGACCGACGAGACCCTTCACGCCCGACTGGAGATCGCCGACGAGATCGGGATGCCGTTCGGCATCGCGGATGCCAAGGCCGAAAACGCCCGGTTCATCGCCGCCGTGCCGCTCGCGCAGGAGTTCGTGAAGCTCTGCCGCCTTCAGCCTGACGCCACCGCCGAGTTCGTGCGGCAGGCCCGCCGGTCCGCCGTGATGGTCGACGAGGTGTGGGCTGTGCTGTACGAGGCATGCGCCACGGTGCGCGGCCACTGCCTGTAAGCGGGATAGCGGACTTCGTCGCGGCGTGGAGGATTTCATCTCAGAAGTGCCTTGTCGATTGTGCGTGCTGGAAGCGTGAAGAACTCCCATCATCGCATGTCACAAGGCACTTCCTCGTTTCTGAGGGAACTATCCACGGGCATCAGGCCGGTGGATCCGGGTTCAGTGGACCGTCACGCTCGGCCCTTCGACAAGGGGGTCCAGGGTCGTGTAGTTGTCACTATCATCCCACGGTTGAACTTTCACGGTAATCCTGGGCGAACCATTGGGATTGTTCAGGGTCGGAGTGTAGAGTTGATAATCACCTGGACCATGAAGGGAGAGTGTGTCAACCTTTACTTCACCGGCCCGGGCGTTAAATTCCGCCTTATGATAGCCGGGCTCCTTTTTTATGCGACTACCCTTTTTCCTGAGTGAGAGGCCATCGCGACCCATGACGCACTCCACGTTGTCCCCCCACCCTTCGGGCGTATAGTACCAAAGGGCTTTCCCGAAAGGACTTCGATAGTGCCCGCATCCGCGGATCCTGAGGACCGGGGCAACCTCTTTTTCGGGGGTGACTTGCAGGCAGGACTGTAGCCATGCTTGAACCCAATTATCGCGGTAATGGGTCCTTGTCAGTTCATTGCACTTTGTCCTGTTTCGCGCCCTGGGGGCGTACTTGTCTTCTTCTCCGATGGTCGTTTCGGCGAGTGTGTCCAGGGTTTTCTCTTGCGTCCATGGGTCGTTATAGTATTCGCCATGGGGCAAGCATGTCGTGACGATATTTTCTGCCCCTCGGAGGGTGGAGGTCTTTCCGCCTCGCACATTCGGGCCCTTTCCTTCGTACGCCCAGGCGCCCTGTTCGGTAATTCCGAATACGACACCGTCGCACAGGCCAATCTGGGGCTTAAATTTGTTTCTGGTATTGAGGTAGACCGCCGGCTCGTCGTCTATGTTGGAGCGGAAGGTTGTGTACCTGGGGTACCCATCAGCCCCATGTGGCGCCTCGTCTCCCGAGTTCAGCGACCGAAGGAAAGCTGACCCGCTTGCCATGTCATGGCATTGAAAATCGCAATTCTCGGCAAGTTCCTTTGCGTAGCCAACCAGGATATTATGGTCCCCCAGGAATGCCCCGATTGCACGGACGGCTTCGGATGCTCCAACTCCCACGTCGGCCACGATTGTTCCATGGTGGGGGCTTCCCATGGATACGAAGTGTTTCACTTTTTCTGCTCCGCCCAAATTCTTGATATAGGCGCGTGCTACGAGACCTCCCATCGAGTGGGCCACAATATCGACCTTGCCGTCCGGTGACGTCTTTGCGATCTCGTTGACTTCCCTGGCGAAGCCTGCGGCGATGTGGTCGATTCCAGGATTGGGAGGATTGGTCTGGCCGGGCTTTGTCATCTTGCTGTAATCGTAGACGTGCAGTTCGCTTTCTTTGTATCCCTGTGTTTCGGCGTATCCTTTCATCCCGTTCCAGACCGCACCTTCGGAGTGCCAGCCATGGACGAAGATGATGGGCCGGTGTGGCCCGCTGGCGTATGCGCTCCGCTGGGCCTGATTCGGGGCGGCAGGCGCTGGTAGTGCGCTAGCGGGTGTGGCCGTCGCCATCGAAAGGCAAAGGGCGCCGGCTGTCACCGCGGTCCACGCGGGGCTCGGCCGCCTCCTCTGCTGGACGGTGATATTGTTCAGGCTGGCCGGCAGGAGCCGGGCCTTCAGTTCACTGTGGATCATGTTCAGCAACCTTTCGCTGTAGCTTGGGTCGGAACTTTCACCGTGCACACTGAAGATGCCAACACGCGACCGCCCCGACAGCGGCCGCGCATAATGAAGCACGCTTCATGAAACTCCCTTTCCTTCATTGATGTAGGCCAGCTTCCAAATACTCCTCAATGTGGACGAAAATTCCTCACATGCGGAATGGTGTCGCGCATGATGGTGCGGCCAAACAGTGATCATCAGGCCGAGATCCACTTTCGCAACGTGCCCTCGGCGGTGGGGCGGGACGTCTGGCGCACTACCTGGACGCCGCCGCAACGCTGTCCCGCAGCACTTTGATGGCGGGCGTCCACGTGTTCACCCCGTCCAGGGCGTGCAGTCAGTGGCCTTGTGGGGTTGGTGGGCAGCTGCTGGGCCGGTCGCCTCCGGGGGTGCCGTAGGCGAGGGCGGCGACCGTGCGCAGGTCGACCTGGGATCCGCGTGCGCGGGTGGCGTCGTGGACCAGCCGGGACATCGCCTGCCGGCCGGAGCGGCCGAGTTCCCGCATCGTGGCCCGCACGGTGGTCTCGTGGATGCCGCCGCGTCGGGTGAGGTTGCCGAGGACCGTGCCGATGCTGGGGCCGCCGACACGGTGGGCCTGTCGGTCGGGTGCGGTGACGGTGAGTGCGGCGTGGACGGCGAGGGCGACGGCGAGGGCGTTCTCCTCGGCGAGGACCTGATCGCGGTGTTCGCTAAGTGGAACATAAATGCACCATCCTGGATCTGGCAAGGCGAGATCAGCCGAGTGCGGCAGGGACCGGCGGACGCCGCACGATGATCACGGGCAGGTGGAGTTCGCGTGCGGCGGTGAGTTTGGGTGCGGTCGCGGCGCCGCCGCTGTCCTTGGTGACCACGACGTCGATGCGGTGCTCGC
>NZ_JBFBHW010000113.1:0-3169 GCF_040685395.1 Kitasatospora sp. NPDC088779
GCCCTCACCTCATCGACGGATGCCTCGCCACCACCGGCCTGATCATGGATGGCTGACCAGATCTCAGACCGACATCACGAATTCAACTTCAGTAGTACAGGTCCGAGCTGCGGATCGTCGCCCAGCTGATGCTCCGGCCGCCGCTGGGGTTGACGAAGACGACCTTGAGGCCGCCGAGGGCGGAGACCTGAAGGCTGGCCTTCTGCAAGGAGCTGGACTTGAAGGTGTTGGCGGACCAGCAGAGGCGGCTGTTGGCGTCGTAGACGACGAAGTTCCCGTCGCCTTGCATGATCGCCTTGTAGCCGCAGCCCCAGGTGTTGGCCTGCCACACGGGGTGGACGAGACTTGCCTCCTGGTAGGCCCGGTAGAGGACGAGGTTGCCGTCGTTCTGCAGGATCAGCTGGGTGTCTCCCGCTTCGATGTGGCCGCCGCGGTAGAGGATGCCGGGCTCGTCCATGTCCGCGGTCGGCAGGTCGTAGGCTTGCGCGGTCCCTGCCGACGCCACCGTCCCGACCAGTGCCAGCATGCCGGCCGCCATCCCGAGGGCCATGTGCCGCAGCGTCTTCGTTGTCTTCATTTCCCCGTGTGCCTCTCTCGTCTGTTCGCGCCCGTGAACGCGTGGGGCGCCCTGTGCAGGAAGGATCATGCGCGAAGGCGGTAAACAAACGATCAACGCCCACGTGGACCGGCGTCAGCCGAGGCCGGCCACCGAACGCGTCGAGCCGGCGTCAGGCGGGGTGTGCGACGGCCGGTAGGGAGTCCGAGCGGCTCGCCGACCTGGGGTGCGAACGCGGCACAACTGTCCGACCGCCGCGTACGACCGGGTGCCGACCAGGGCTTCCGGCGCAGCGATCCGCACCACGTGAAGCACGGCTGGCACCTTCCACGACGGTGCCGCATCAGCCAGGCCCGCAGGCTCCGTCCGTTCGATCGCCGTACCAGGCTGATGAACGGGTGACTTGACGACAGACAGCGACGGGACGGCCCGCTGTTCGTGCTCCCGCACCGGATGGTGGGGTCCGCCCCGTCGGCGCCACGTGGACGACCAGCGTACGGCTACCAACGGGAGGGCGTTCACAGCGCGCCACTGCTTCCCCGATGAGAACAGGAAAGACGTATACGACGGTTGGGGCGGGTGGTTCGCGAACCTGGACTCGGCTGAGGTCAGCCACCGGAACACCACGGTGGACGTGGCGCTCGTGAAGGCCGGCAACACCGACTTCTTCAAGCCGACTGTGTGGCGGGGCGCCAGTACAAACAGTAGCGGCTCCCAAGGACAGACGAAGTCCGCGGTGGTCGGCGCCGACAGTCCGGTGGTGGGCAACATCGTGATCACCTCCGGGGCCAGTTCCGGCGAGCTGGGGGGATCCAGGTCAAGCGCAAGGTTCTCCAGTACGAGGCCCAGGACGGCAATGGCAACAGCAAGCTGTTCGGGCCTGCGTGGAGCGCCAAGCAGCAGTCGAACGGCCCGGCGGCCGGAAGGGGAGACAGCGGCGGGCCGGTGTTCGTCCCCGCGCCTGAGGGCGTCACGGCGGTCGGGATCATTTCGGCAGGTGACCAGCCGGTCTCCTGCCCCGAAGGGGGCGGCCGGTTCTGCGGGAGCGTCCTGAAGTTCGTCGACATCGCGGACGCGTCGGGCCTGCTCGAGGCACCCATTGAGTACCAGACGTCCGGCGGGGAGGCCGCAGTCCAATTCTCGCCCTCGGTCCGGGATTCCGGCAGCGAGTTGCCGTCCAGCGACGTCCATGAGGAACTCATGTCGGCGAACAACGGATTCGAAGCCGATCTCGAAGGCGGCAGCACCGCCCCGGGTACCGAGGTCCAGGCCGCCCGGGGCGAAGCGGAGAATCCCAACAACGAATGGGTCTTCTGGGACAAGGGCAACGGGATGTGGCAGATCGAGACGGCCTACGGTGGCGGCATGGTCATCGACCACAACCCGGATACGCACCGGACCCATCTCGCCCACGCCCAGGACGGCAACAACAACCAGCTCTGGTCGTTCCAGGGCGTGGGCGACGGCTGGAACCAGCTCGTGAACGCGGCAGGCGGCTGCCTCGCCGCTGACCGGGAGGGCGACGGGCTGGGCGTGTGGGCCTGCGACTCCAACAACGCCGGCCAGAAATGGCGAGTCGGCTGACAGCGTTCGTAGCAGTACGGCTTCAGGGGTGGCGGGCCCGAGATGCCTGCCACCCCAGTGGTGCCTCTCGCGGCCTCGGGTAGGCCCCGGGGCGCCGATCGAGCGGATCTCGGCCCGGCGTACGAGGCAGCGGTCCGCCGCGCCGGGCGCAAGGCTGGTGAGCCTGTCGGCAGGATGCGGTCCCGTGCGGCGGAGGCTGAGGCCGCGAGGCTGAAGTACGAGCGGAAGCGCATGGAACCGCCCGTCCTCGCCTGGCTACAATCCCAACTCGGCACCACTCGGCACCGCCACCCCCGCCGACGACCTCACCAACCGGTACAACCGTCTCGGCGCTGCCCGCGCCGTCGCGACCGAAGTCCTGGCCGAACGCCGCGCTGGGCTGCTCGCCGACCCGCTGCGCCGCGTCGTGGACGGCGTCGTCACCGTGGATCGCGCGGCCAGCTTGACCGGCGTCGAACGTCAACTCGCCCAGCTCCAGACCACCCTGGGACCGGACGAGGCCGCGCCCGGCGACGACACCACCCCCCACCTGGACACCGGCACCCTCGTACCTGCGCGCCGCAGCCGATGAAGCGCCCCACCGACACCACCACGGACGAGCCGGACGATGCGGACGTTACTGGCGAACTCGACACCGCGTGGCAGCAGTTGGCCGCCGCCCAGGCCGCCGTCCTCGCCGCGCTCACCTCAAAGGGCTGGCGTTAACGCACCACGCGTCGGTGCGGGCCCTGGATGAAGGCCGGCGCGGTCTCGTTCGCCGCTCTCGCGTGAGGCGCGCCGTAGTGGTGTCGCCCATCTCCGGGGCGACCAGAGCGTGCAGGGTGAGGTCGTCCGCCCCCGTACGGCCCTGTGCGTGGGCCGTACGGTTGGGCGGAGCTGTGGGCCGGGTTGCCGGAGGCCGGTCAGGTGTCGGTTGCGGGTTCCTGGCCGCGCGGGGTGCGGCGGAGTTGTTCGTTGAGGCGCAGGGCTTCTTCGAGTTGGTCTTCGAGGATGATGATGCGGCAGGCGGCTTCGATGGGGGTGCCCTGG
>NZ_JBFBHW010000114.1:0-3017 GCF_040685395.1 Kitasatospora sp. NPDC088779
GAACTGCCGGACCGGTCACGCTCGATGATCCACTGGGCCATGGTCAACTCCATGACCAACCGCCTGACCGCCAGCCCCGACAAAATCGGGCAATATCTCCGCCCGAAACCTCTCGCGGCAGCCTAAATCGGTATCGAACACCCTCTGAGAGGTCCGTGCCGGGGCGGTAGGGCCCTGGTGGAATGCGTCAGATCGGGAGGCTACTGCCCGCTTGTCCAGGAGTTGCGTTCCTTTTCACGCTGGTTGTCCTTGGCCTCGCTGGCGTAGCCGGCGTTCCGCGTAGCCTCGACGACCAGATCTGAGCCCCTGGGGTAGACGGTTACCTCGCTGCCGTATGTCGGCCGGTACAGCGTGACCCCGTAGTCGTCATCGCCACCATCACCCCGCCAAACCTTCTTGATGACTCCGTCTTGATACTGACCGCCAGTGGACTGTTCCAGCTTGGTGTTGATGATCCGCACCTCTCCGGTGGGATAGGGCTCCTTGAGCTTGTTGACCCTGAGGGTGGAAGCCTCCCGTGCGGCCCACTCGCGCTCCGCCACGGCCATGGCGTCCTCCCGGTCGAGGAAGCCGGAGTTGTCCGAGTCGAGGTCATCGAAGAGCTTGGCGGCTTCCTGCTCGTTCCACAGTCCGTCGGGGAACCTGCCCTGGTCACTCCGGGCGTAGGCGAGCCACTCCTCCTTGCTGACCCTGCCGTCCGCGAACGGGAGGCCGTCCTCGGGCGAGTCGGCCATGAGAAGCCACCGCTCGAACTGCTTCAGCGTGACAGTACTTACATCCATGGTTATCTCATCTCTCTGCGGCTTCTTGTCGCCCGGAGCACTGCCCACCGTGATCGTCCGGAACACCTCAATCACTCGAACGAGTGAACTAGAACTACCCCTCCTGCTGGTCGAGTAGATCCGAGGTATCCCATGCCCCGCAGACCCCGCCCCCCGTGCAGCGTTCCCGGGTGCCCCGAGCTGACCGACCGTGGTGGTCGTTGTCCGCAGCACCAGCGCGAGGCGGAACAGCAGAGAGGTAGTGCGGCAGAGCGCGGCTACGACTCCCGGCGCTGGGCCTGGATCCGACGGGCCTACCTGTACGCGCATCCCTGGTGCGTGCTCTGCGCTCGCGCCGCTGTGGTGGTCGACCACTTCCCCGAGTCGCGTCGCTCGCTGGTTGCCCGCGGCGTCGCAGACCCGGACGTGTGGCACAGGCTTCGGCCGTTGTGCACGCAGTGTCACGGCCGGGAGACGGCCGCCCACCAACCGGGCGGATGGGCTGCCGAGCGGGTCAAGCCGGTGACAGGGCTCTGACCTGCGGGTTTACCCAGGGGGGTGACCCCCTCCCGTTCCCACCCTGACCGGCAGGGAGGTGTCTTTCTCTGATGGCTAATTTGATCGTTTTTGGCGGGGCGAGAATATGCCCGAGTGGGCTGCTTTTAGTGACCGAATATCGCGGCGCCGGAGTCCGAGGGCGACTCGGACATCTGGGAATGACCTTCCCAGAATCAAGTAACAGCAATTCCTGCAAAACTAGGAGATTTTAATTATGGCCCTTACCCTCGCCGAATCCGCGAAGCTCTCCACGGAAGACCTTCAGCGTGGCGTGATCGAAACGTTCGTCCAGGAGTCGCCCATTCTGGACCGCCTCCCTCTCATCTCGACCGAGGGTACGGCGTACCGGTACAACGAGGAATTCGAGCTTCCCGGAGTTTCCTTCCGTGCCGTGAACGAGGCGTACCCCGAGAGTGTGGGTGCGGTGAGTTCACGCATCGAAACCCTTGCCATTCTCGGCGGCGACTCCGATGTGGACAAGTTTCTCGTGCAGACGCGCGGCAATATCAACGATCAGCGGGCAATTCAGGAGACGCTGAAGATCAAGGCCGCTTCGCTGCATTTTTCGGATCAGTTCTTCAATGGTGACACCGCTGTGAATCCGAAGGGGCTTGACGGTCTTCGGAAGCGGCTGATCGGCCGACAGGTGCTCGATGCAAAGGGAGCCGGCCCGGTTGCCAACGGATACGACTTCTTCGATGCACTTGACGCGCTGACCGGGCAGGTTCGCGGTATCAGCGGGCAGAACGGCGCGCTGTACATGAATGCGGCGATCCTGGCGAAGATCCGTTCCGGGTTCCGCCGGCTCGGTGGCGCGGAGCTACTGACGTCCGAGATCAACGGCAAGAAGGCCACCATGTGGAACGGCATTCCGATGCTCGACCCCGGCCAGAAGCTCGATGGTACGGACATTCTCCCGCTCACGGCCGGTACCGGCGGTAAGGAGACTGGCGACATTTACGCGGTTCGGTTCGGCTCCACCGAGGCGGACGCCGGTGTCACGGGTCTGACCAATGGTGGAATCCAGGTGACCGACTTGGGCGAAGCGCACGACAAGCCGGTTTATCGAACTCGCATCGAGTTCTATTGCGGTATCGCACTTTTCGGCGGTAAGGCCTCAGCGCGTCTGATGAACGTTCTCGCTGGCTGATCCGCTGGAATGGTGAAGGCCCCCGCCCTACTTCCCTATCGGGTTGTGGGGACGGGGGCCTCTTTTGCGTTGGCGGGTCAGGTCGTGCCGAACGCACCGGAGCAGACCCCGGCGACGAAGCCCGCCCACCCGGCAGGGCTGAACTCCAACTCCGGGCCGTGGGAACCCTTCTGTCTTCTGAGTCGATCTACGGCGTGTACTCGTAGCCGATGGTGAACTGGGCGGGCAGGCAAGCCTCCGTGTACTCGATCAACCCTTCGTCATCCGACCAACGGTGGACGAGCGCCAGGATGGCACTGCCGACCGACACCGCCAGGGCGGCGGCTTCGCGCTGGTCAGCCGTTCGCGCGTGCATGTCGTCGCGTGCCGCCGTGATGGTTCGGCCCGTGGCTTCGAGGACCCGCGCCGTGATCCCATCGTTGCGCCCCGGCGCCGTATTGAGCAGGTCTGGCACTAGTGTGATGCGCCACAAATCATGAGGGTAAGTTGATACCCTTTTATGGTGTCGCATCCTGGGCCTTCTGCCGTGGTGATCTCGCTGTCTGAGG
>NZ_JBFBHW010000115.1:0-2836 GCF_040685395.1 Kitasatospora sp. NPDC088779
CCGGCGGGTACGGGCTGTAGTGCGGTGTCGAGGACGTACGTCCGGGTGTTGGCCAGCGGGCGGCCGATCGGCACCACGTTCGGGACCGCCGAGGCGGGGGTCATGGTGAAGGTGGTCTTGATGGCCGTCGTCTCGGTGGGCGCGTAGACCGCGACGACGGAGGTGTCCGGGCACGCCTGGAAGAGCCGGCGGACGGCCTCGGGCGGGACGACGTCGCCGCCGGTCCACACCTGCCGGACGGCCCGGAAGGCCTCCGGCGTCTCCTCGGCCATCAGCCGCAGCAGGCCCGAGGGCGCCTGGACCAGGGTCACCCGGTGGGTGGTGATGGTCTCGGCGAGGCGCCGGACGTCCAGCTCGCCGGGCTCGGCCAGCACGATCGCCCCGCCGGTGACGAGCGGCGCCCAGATCTCGGTGGTGGAGGCGTCGAAGGCGGTGGGCGAGTGCAGCAGGACACGCTCGTGGTGGCCCGCGCGGAAGTGCTGGTTGCCCAGTAGGTCCACCACGTTGCGGTGGGTGACGGCGACGCCCTTGGGCAGGCCGGTCGAGCCCGAGGTGTACATCACGTAGACCAGCTGGCCGGGGTGCACGGGCACGTCCGGGTCGCCCGCCTCGGGGGCCGTGGCGAGCAGCGCGTCGGTGACCTCGACGGTGGCGAAGCCGCCGGTGGCGAGGACCGGATGCCCGTGGTGGACCGGGTCGGTGAGCAGCAGGCCGGTGCGGGTGTCGGTGAGGATGTGCTGGAGCCGGTCCAGCGGGTAGCGGTCGTCCAGCGGGACGTACGTGCCGCCCGCCTTGGCGATCGCGAGGACGGCCGTGAGCAGCCCGGCGGAGCGCTCCATCAGCACCGCCACCGGCTGTTCGGTGGTCAGGCCGCGCGCCAGCAGCAGGGCGGCGAGGCGGTTGGCGCGGCCGTTCAGTTCGGCGTAGCTGAGCTGTTCGGCGTCGGTGATCAGGGCGGGGGCGTCGGGGGTGGCGGCGGCCTGGGCCTCGAACAGCCGGGGCAGGCTGGTGTCGGGCACCGGTGCGGTCGGTCCGTTCCAGCCGGTGAGCAGGTGCTCGCGTTCGGCGGGGTCGAGGATCTCGATGCTGCCGAGCGGGGTGTCCGGGTCGGCCGCGACGGCGCGCAGGACGCGCAGCAGCCGCTCGGCGAGGGCGGTGGCGGTGGCGTGGTCGAAGAGGTCGGCCGCGTAGTCGACGGCGCCGCGGACACCGAGGCAGTCGCCGTCCTCCGTGAGGTGCTCGACGAAGTTGAAGTTCAGGTCGAACTGGGCCTGGGCCTCGCCGGCCTCGACCGGCCGGGCCGAGGCCGGGCCGAAGGCGAGGTCGCCGGCCCGCTCGGTGTTCAGGGTGACGAGCGACTGGAAGAGGGGGTGGCCGGCGGTGCGGGTGGGGTTGAGGTGTTCGACCAGGCGCTCGAAGGGGATGTCCTGGTGGTCGTAGGCGTCGAGGTCGGTGCGGCGGACGCGGTCCAGCAACTCGCGGAAGCTCGGGTCGCCGGACGTGTCGGTGCGCAGCAGCAGGGTGTTGACGAAGAAGCCGACCAGGTCGTCGAGGGCTTCGTCGGTGCGTCCGGCGACGACGGTGCCGATCGGCAGGTCGGTGCCCGTACCGAGGCGGGTGTAGAGGGTGGCGACGGCGGCTTGCAGGGCCATGAAGAGGCTGGCGTTCTGCGTGCCGGCCAACTCGGCCAGGGCGGTGTGCAGTTCGACGTCGAGTTCCAACTCGGCGGCGCCGCCCCGGCGGGTGGGCGCGGCCGGGCGCGGCCGGTCGTACGGGAGTGCCAGCTCCTCCGGAAGGCCGGACAACGCCTGCTGCCAGTAGGCGAGTTGAAGGGAGACGACGCTCTCGGGGTCGTCCTCCTCACCGAGAAGCTCGCGCTGCCAGAGGGTGTAGTCGGCGTACTGCACCGGCAGCGGCTCCCACTGCGGCTCGGTGCCGGCGAGCCGGGCCTCGTACGCGGTGGCGAGGTCGCGGAAGAGCGGGGCGACGGACCAGCCGTCGCTGGCGATGTGGTGCGTCAGCAGCAGCAGGACGTGCTCGCCCGGCGAGGGGAGGGCGTACAGCCAGGCGCGGACGGGGAGGTCGGCGGCGAGGTCGAAGACCTGCCCGGCGTCCTCGCGCAGCCGCTCGGACAGTTCGGCTTCGTCGGCCACCGGCACCCGGTGCAGCGGCGGGCGCCCCTGGTCGAGGATGTGCTGGTGGGGCTGGCCGTCGGTGGTCGGGAAGACGGTGCGCAGCACCTCGTGCCGGGCCACCACGTCCCACAGCGCGCCTTCCAGGGCGGCGGCGTCGAGCTCGCCGGTCAGCCGGAGGGCGAACGGCGTGTTGTAGAGGGCGCTCGGGCCCTCGAACTGCTCGATGAACCAGAGCCGCTGCTGGGCGAACGACAACGGGATCAAGGTCTGCCTCCGACTGGCGACTTACGGCTGCTGGGGCTGGTAGGGCTGGTGGGGTTCGGCGGTCGCGGGACGCGGCGGGCCGCGCCGCCGGCCGGGCCGGCGGCGGGCGCGCATCCTGTGGTGGACGGGGCCGCGAGGTGGGCGGCAGGTCAGGCCGGGCCGCCCGGGCGGCGCATCGGCCGCAGGGCCGGGCGGGCCTTCTTCGGCGCGGCTGTCTGCTCGCGCCCGGGCAGGACGGCGGCCAGGGCGGCGACCGTGGGAGCGTCGAACAGGGTGCGGATCGGCAGCTCCGTCCCGAGGGCGGTGCGGATGCGGCTGACCAGCCTGGTGGCGAGCAGCGAATGGCCGCCGAGGTCGAAGAAGCGGTCGTCGATGGTGACGGTGGTGAGTCCGAGGACGTCGGCGAAGAGTGTGCAGAGGGTTTGTTCGGTGGTGTT
>NZ_JBFBHW010000116.1:0-2558 GCF_040685395.1 Kitasatospora sp. NPDC088779
CCCGCCCCCATCCGCATAGCGCATACCAACGGCATAGCGCGCAAATGACTGCCAGTCAGCTACACAAACAGGCCAATCACCTTGAAGCGCCGAGGGCAGTAAACGGCGCCGGGATGAGCCCGGCGGGTTCCCGTCTATCGGTCAGGCGGTGTCCGGCATAGAGGCGGCGCGAGTCCGGTCTGCGGCCGCCGCCCCGCAGTCGCCGGTGCTGGGGACCCTGGACCGGCAGCAGAAGGCGGTTTGGGTGACGGCCCCGGGAGACAGCGCCACCTTGTGCTTCCCCTGGAAACCGAGCCGTTCCGCTGCGCCATGGGGTGGTTCACGCCGTGCCCCGCCCGGACCTGTGGGGTCGGCGGTGCTCAGCGGTCGTCGCCGAGTTCCTGGTGCATCTGCGGCTGGTCGTCCTGGTCGTGGGTGAGCGCGAACTTCTGGATCTCGTTGAACGTCTTGGAGGCCATGCCGAGGACGTCCTTGTAGGGGTTGACTCCGGTGGTCTTCTGGACGGAACCGCCGAGGAGCCCGCCGCCCAGGCCGCTGACCACGCCGTGGCCGGCGGCGAGCGGACCGGAGGCGAGGTCGAGGACGCCCTTGGGCACGCCGGCCATGTCGGCGTACTCGTCGGTGAGCGCGTGCCGGACCAGGGCCATGAGCGCGTCGTGCGTGGGGCCGGGGTAGAACTGCTTGTAGAAGTCGACGGCCTGCTGCGTCATGAAGACGCCGTCCTCGGACTTCTTCCACTCGTCGTTGCGCGCCTGGTTCCAGATGCGCGTGACCAGGTCGGCGTCCTTGGGCAGTTGCCACCGCTCGGGAGTGCCGAGGTAGTGGTTGACGTAGTGCCAGGCACACATGAACCCGTGGGCGTCTTCCTTGGAGACGTCGATGCCGAGGTTCTTCATCGCCTCCAGGATCTGCACGCTGAACACGCAGGAGGCGCCGGTGGTGTATTTGATCGACACCGGCTCGCCCCACTTGGCGTAGTCCCACGCGCCGCTCTTCTTGTGCAACTGCCGTACGGAGGCGTGGACCAGGCGGACCTTGGTGACGTTCGCCGCGAGGGTGCCGTCGCGCAGGGCGTTCTTGTTGCCCATGTCGAGGAACAGCCGGGACGACTGCGACAGGCGCCGGCCCGGGCCCTTGACGCCGCCGAGCCGCCCGGTCGAGCGGAGCGTGAACGCGCCGGTGGGGGAGAGGTAGGTACCGATCAGGCCGACGGTGCCCTGGAGCATGGTCACTTCGCCGTGGTGGTGGCCGAAGAAGCCCTCCGCGGCGTCGACGTCCGCCTCCGACCAGTCCGGCGGCGGCGCCGCGGCCTCCCGCAGGAAGTCCGCCAGCCGCTGGGGCAGTTGGGAGAGGTCCTGACCGGGCTTGAGCGTCCCGATGGTGCGGAAGAGGGCGTTGACGCCGTCGATTTCCTTGTGGTCGATCAGATCGGAGACGAGCTGATCGGCCTGCGGGTCACCTGCCTGGCCCGCGGCCTCCAGCTCTTGCGTCGCGTTCTGAGTCGTCAAAGCCACAGAAGGGCTCCTTCCTTCGCTGAGGGGGAAGCCGCCGGTCGGCACGTGCCGGGAACTGTGGTCGACATGGCGTCCCGGGCAGATGGATCAGCGAGCAGCGGCATGCCTCCGACTCTGGCGGAACGTCGTACCTCAGCTGAGCGAAAAAACGTTTCGCCCTCCCTCGAACGAGTGAAGGGCACCACGGTGGACCTGTCCGGCCACGGCACGAGGCGCGGTGGCGGGCCGTCTGTCGTGCTACCGGGACGCCGCCACGACACTGTCCCGCAGCACCTCGATGGCGGGCGTCCACGTGTCCACTCCGTCCAGGGCGTGCAGCCAGTGCCCTGTGGGATTGGTGGACAGCTGCTGGGGCCGGGTGCCGTATCCGGGTCGGGGCTCGTGGCCCGGGGTGTAGTTCTAGGCGTGCTCCCGGTCCCGTCGTCCGCCTATCGCCCTGCGGATCGGCCTGTACCCGGCCGGGCTGTGGGCCGAGATCGCGGCGAACGCTCCGGCGTCCGAGCCCGGGCCCGCCAGGGAAGCCGCCGGGTGAGGGCCTGCCCGGCGACCCGGAAGGTTCGTACACCCCACTACCTTCTCTGGCCATGAACATGGGGGAGTGGCTTGTCGCCGCAGCAACAGTGACCGTCGCGCTCGGGGGAGCAGCGGCCTGCACGTCGAGCGGGGCGCCGACGACGGCCGCCGTGCCCGTGCCTGCCTCGGCGTCGCCTGTTGCGGGCACCCCGGAGTGGGCCGCGAAGTGGCTCGGCGACCCCGAGAGGAGCCGCAATGCCTCCCGGGTCGTCGGCCGCTACGCCCGGCTCGCCATCGTCCAGAGCGGCGGGCGTCAGGGCGATGCGGCTCTGTGCGACGCGGCTTTGTGCGACGCCGAGTGGGCGAAGTTCACCCCGGCCCGGAAGGTGGTGCTGGACCGCGACGGCTTCGGCGAGGGCTGCCAGGTCGCCGCCTAGCTACTGAAGTTGAATTCGTGATGTCGCTCGGATGGGTGAAGCAGTAGCGTTCGCCTGCCGTTGGAGGGTTGGTCCCGGTAGTCGTGTGCTGTGA
>NZ_JBFBHW010000117.1:0-2140 GCF_040685395.1 Kitasatospora sp. NPDC088779
GGAACCCTCGAACTCCAGGCGCAGTGCACCGGACTGGCCAACTGCGACGCCAAGTTCCGGGTGGAGGTGCCCCGCGGTGTCGCCGTGACGCGCGACGGCAAGGAGACGGACCTCAAGGGCTGAGGCCGACCGGTCCGACGGGGAAGAGAGAGACGATGCTCGAACTACCGGTGGTTTGTTATACCGGGGAGTAGAGATCAAGTGGGCGGCCGGTGGCGACGGCGTCGATGAGGGCTTGGAGTTCGGGTGGTGGGGGTGCGTTGGTCCGGGCGCGCCAGCAGCGTTGGAGGGTGATCCAGGGGTCGAGCCAGGCCCGGACGGCGCGGATGGCTTTGGGCCAGCAGGCCGGGTGGGGCTGGTGGGGTCGGTGTGGGCCCCCTCTCGGGCCGGTCCGGTGTCTCGGGCGGCTGTGGTGGTGCGGTTGCGGGCGGACTCTCTGGCGGTGGGTTGAACCAGGTGTCCCAGCAGAATGACCCATTTCCAACCTGAAGTTGCAGGTCGCGGGGCTGGCGTGAGGCAGGAGTGGGGTGCTCGTGCGGGTCGGAGGCGTGATCGCCGGTAGGTGATCGTCGGTCAGCGCTGGATCTCGGCGTTTGTCAGCACGAGCAGGGCCCGCAGGAGGGCGGTGGCGTGTCGGGCGTTCATCCGGACCTTGGTGAGGATGCGCCAGTTCTTCAGGTCGGCGAAGCCGTGCTCGTTGGCCGCACGCTCGCGGCTGACCAGCTTGTTCGCCTCCTTCTGCGCGGCGGTCAGCGGGTGGTTGCGGGTCGCCTTGCGCCCGTTGACGATCACCGGATCATCGGGGTCGTCTTCCAGCGCGACGAACCCGAGGTCCGCCAGCGCGCCGAGGCCGGCCTGCCGCAGGTGGACGGTGATCTTGTTGTGGCGGGCAGTGGTGATCTCGCTGGAGCGGCCCGGCTTCGCCGCCGAGATCCAGACCAGGTTGCCCTTCTCGTCGGTCAGGGCCAGGAACAGCAGGCCGTGGGTCTTGTGATTACCGGAGTAGTTCGGCCGGTTCTCGTCCCCGGTGCGCCGGCGGGTGCGTACGAGGGTGCCGTCGAGCAGGACGACGACGCCACCCGTGCGGGCGATTTTCTTCAGGGCGCGGTCCAGGCGCGGGGCACGCGCGGCGAGCAGTTCGATCACTTCCAGCAGCCATCGGCGGACCGTGGAGGCGGAGACGTCGTTGCCGCCCGCCATGTCGGAAAGCCGCCGGTCGTGGCGCAGGACCGCAAGGACGATCAGTGCGATCCTCCCGGGCGGCAGCTTGCGCCAGCGTGAGCCGATCTTCCTGAGGCGACCGCGGATCAGGTCGGAGACCATGGTCGTGGTCGCGGTGGACAGCTCCAGGCGGCACTGGTAGACAAGGCCGCCGGGACCCTCGGCGGGGTGGTCTTCTTTCGCATGGAATCCCCAACACCCGTCGGGGGATCCTGTGTTACGCCGAGATCCGGCCGGTGTCGGTCAGGCGGTCGGCTGTGGCAGGGCGGTGAAGCGGCCGGCGGGGGTGCGGTGCAGCCAACCCCGGTCCGCCAGGTGCTTGAGTTTGTCGCGCACCGGCTCGACCTGCCCGGGCTGGACGCCTCTGCCAAGCCTGACGCTGACGTCCTTGGCTGGAACCGGCTCCGGTGCCGAGGCTACGATCTTCATGATCGCCTGGTAGTCGGCGGGCAGCGCGCTCGGATCCATGTCCGGCTCGCGGTGCGGGACCAGCAGCATCCCACCAGCCACTGGCGAGGTTGTGACCCGCTCGAACTCCTCGGCCATGGCCGGGTCGTCGGCCGTCCCGGTCCGCTGGGCGTCGGCGAACTGCCCGAACACCACCTCCGCCGCCTCCAACCGCGCTACCTCGGCCTCGATTTCGGCGAGTTCCTTGCGCAGTCGCTCGGCGCGATCGGACAGTACGATCCGTCGCTCCATCACCCACACCAGCACATCCGCCACCAGTAGCCCCTCCTTGCAACGAACTCCCTTCGGAGCGTAGGGGTCTGCGAAGACTCGGCGCCGTGATTCCGGCCAACCGGCCACCTGGCGGACGATCACCTGCTAGTGTGATGCGCCACAAATCATGAGGGTAGTAATTACCGTGATGCCTGGACGACTGGGTTGATCTTGGCGAGGTAGTCGGCGAGGGACTTGA
>NZ_JBFBHW010000118.1:0-1962 GCF_040685395.1 Kitasatospora sp. NPDC088779
ACAGACCACCGGCCTCGGACGGGCGGACTCCACCCCCGCCCACACCATCAGGTGACAACAGAACCAGTCAAATACTCACGAACCGCCCTCTGAGATGCCTGACCACCCCACCCGTCCGCTGACCGCCCGTGAAGCCGATATCATCCGCCACACCGAAGCCGGTCTGTCGCCGCACCGGATCGCCACAGCCCTGTACATCAGCGAGCAGGCTGTCCGCACGACCCTGCTCCGCGCCTACCGCAGGCTCGGTGTCCGCACCTGCGACCAGGCCGTCCAGGGCCTCAACCGGCCCGGTGGTAACCGGTCGTGATGCGCCAGGCGGAGCCCCCTCTACGGGTGGCCCGGGACCTGAACGAACCGTTCCCCGGAGCGGCCGGGCTTCGTGCCACCACCCTTGTCCGCGGCATGGCCCTCGTCCGCCCCGGCGCGGCGGCACCGCCGCTGCACCCCCAGTCGCGGACCGGCCTTGTGGCGCCGTCGCGTCCCCAGCCGCTGTCGGCGCCGTGAACTGCCGCGACCCTCCCTACCGGCGCCCGGGGTTGACCGGCCGTCCGCCGTTCCTATGGTGTGTCCGGTTCCCGTCCGCACGGCCCTGACCGTCCGGCGCCGTGCGGGCTTCCAGACGCCCCGCCCGCCTTGCGGACGGGGCGCCCCACCACACCCGCCCCCGCGCCGCACCTCGTCACGGCCATCTCAGTCCGTGCCCGAATGCGGACCCGAGCCCGTGTTCTCAACTCCGCCTCAGAAGAACGGACTTACGCCCATGTCCAAGCCACTGCTACTTCGATTCCCGCTGGCCGACATTCTGCCTCTCGCCGAGCACGCGGCCGCAGCACCCGACCACCGCACCAGCCCCTACTCCGACGCCAGCGGAGCATGCCTCATCTGGGTGAAGGACGACGGCACCTACATCATGTCCAACGGCCTTCCGCACCTGCCCGGCAAGAACATCCACCACCACGTCGTCCACGCCGACGGCTGGGGCCCCGGCACCGAGGACGAACTCAGCGACACCCCGGTTGGCGGCCACGACTTCGCGGAATACTTCCCGCTGAACGAGCCCCTGTCCAGCGACGCCACCACCACGATGCTGGAGCGGCTTCGCGCCGCCGTGACGGACGGGCTGCGCTGGCTGGAGCTGGAGGTCAGTAAGGACAGCGTCAGCCTCACCTACGGCGACTGAGCCAGCCCTCGGCGGCCCCCGCCGCGCACGCCACCGTCAGCACCACAACCCCGCCCCCGGGGCGCAGCAGTACTGCGTCCCGGGGGCGGAGGTCGTCCGGGCTGTTCGCCGCTCCTGACGCGCGATCGCGCGCCTTGCTCCCGCCGAGGAGCGCTTGCCCGGCCGCTGCTCACCCGCCCGCCCGTCTGGTCTGTCCGATCAGGTCCGGCTTTGACTGGCGGTCTGCCGCTCCTACCGTGGGTCCTGCTCCCGCCCCGCCGCTTGTGCTCTGGTGGTGCGGGTCTCGCAGGCACCTTCCCACCCTCCTTCCCCTGGGGTGTGGGACGGTCGCCACACCGCAGCACCGCCAGCGCGGCCGTTCACGGCTCGCCCATCCGTTGGCGGGCCGCCGGGCCCTGTCGTTCCTATGACGTCTCGTACCCCGTTCCGGCCCGCACAGTAACTGAACCTCCCCGGGCCGCCGACCGCCCGTTTCGGCCTGTCCTTGACCGGCCGTCTGCTGCTCCTACTGTGCGTGCTGGTCCCGCCCGGCCGCCCGGGGCCTACCCGCATATCCATGACTACCAGGCATGGAACCTCTGGATGTTGGAGACCGCCCGAACCTGGCTCGCCGGCCACCGCCCGCACGGCCTGCCCTCCGGCGACCTCACGGCGTACACGATCGCGCCCGACGTCGCGAGGTGCGCGGTCCTGGCCGGCATCCCAGGGCCGCCTGGCGGTGTGTGCTCTCCCCTCCTGGTGCGGCCGGGTGGGGGGCCGGGGTACCTTCCCTCCCCTGT
>NZ_JBFBHW010000119.1:0-1905 GCF_040685395.1 Kitasatospora sp. NPDC088779
CTGGACGGTCGTAACGCTTCGTTGGGGGACGGGGTGCGGCGGGCGTTGGGGCGTGAGCCGCGGGACTTCGCCGACTTCGCCCGCGAGGCCGCCGCGTCCGGGGTCTGGGACGTGTGAGCCGCCCACCGCTCCGCACAACTCGCAGGCCAGTCAGTTTCGTTGATCGTCGGTGCCGGGCCTCGCCGACTTCCTGACCGTCCATCCGGGTCGAACCCGGGAGCGGTACGGAAGCCGGTGCCCGGGCACCGTGGTGGCCCCCGCGCTGGGCGGGGGCCGGGGAGAAATCGAAGGATTACCGATGCGCTCGAACCAGACCGCGACTCCAGCTTCCTACTCCGCTCCATCCTCCTTCGGCGGCCTCGCGCCGGGCGCCTCGGCGGCTCCCGCCGCACGGAGCAAGGCCGCCGGGCCCGTCCTGGCGGGCGCCACCATCGCGATGGGCCTGATGGCGGGCCTGTTCTTCGCCTTCGACGTGTCCGTGATGCCGGGCCTCGCGGCGGGCGACGACCGGACGTACGTGACGGCGATGCAGCACATCAACAAGTCGATCGAGAACGGCATGTTCGGCCTGGTCTTCGTCGGCGCCTTCGTGGCGACGGGCGTGGCGGCCTGGCTCCAGCACAAGGCCGGCCGGCGCCAGGCGGCGCTGTGGGCCGCCGGGGCGACGGTGCTCTACGTGGTGGCCCTGATGGTCACCATGGGCGTCAACATCCCGCTCAACAACCAGCTGGCGCAGGCCGGCGACCCGTCCCAGATCACCGACTTCGCGAGCGTGCGCGCCAAGTTCGAGGGCACCTGGGTGGCCACCAACATGCTCCGCACGCTGCTCTGCACGGGCGGCCTGGCGGCCCTGACCCGGGCGCTGGTCCTGCACGGCCGCGCCTCGCGCTGAACGGCCGGGCCCCGCAACGGGGTTGACGCCCCTGGTGGATCCCCACCGGGGGCGGTCGCCATGCCCGGCCCTGTGCCTGGCCCTGTTTCCGCGGCTGGTCAACCCGCCGGGCAGCTGGCCGAATTCACCCCCGGCCGGTCGCGGCGACGGCGCCGTTCGGCGCAGACTGGTCGGTACAGGGCGGTTCCGGCACCAGGGGCAGGGGGCAGGCATGGCCGTACATTCCGGCAGGCGCAGGGCGGTTGGGCGGATTCGGACCGCGATCGGCGCACTCGCCGTCGCCCTGGTGGCGGGAGCGGCGGTCGCGGTGCCGGCCGCACCCGCCGAGGCGGCGGGCGCCAAGGCCGACAAGGGAGGAAAGGTCGTCTACCTCACCTTCGACGACGGCCCCAGCCCCACGTACACGCCGAAGATCCTCGGGATCCTCGCCCGCTACGGCGTGCGTGCGACGTTCTTCGAGATCGGGCAGAACGTCGCCGCCCATCCGGCGCTCACCGGGCAGGTCGCCCGGGCGGGCCACAGCGTGCAGAACCACTCCTGGTCGCACCCGGACCTGCGCCGGCTCTCGGCCTCCGCCGTCAACGCCCAGGTGGCGAACACGGACAAGGCGATCCGCGCCCAGACCGGCCGCACCCCGAGCTGCCTGCGCCCGCCCTACGGTTCGGTCGACGGCGCGGTGCGCTCGCGGGCGGCGGCGCTCGGCAAGCAGGTCGTGCTGTGGTCGGTGGACCCGACCGACTGGTCCCGGCCGGGAACGGCGGCCATCCAGTCCCGGGTGCTGAAGAACGTCCGCCCGGGTTCGGTGATCCTGCTGCACGACGGCGGCGGAGACCGCAGCCAGACCGCTGCCGCACTTCCGGCGATCCTCTCCACCCTCAAGTCACGCGGGTTCACCTTCGGGACCCTCTGCGGCTAGGCCCAATGCCGGTGACTTTAGGTTGCTCCTGGCTGGGTGATGGTGACTGTCGCCGGTTCTGGTTGCGGCCAGTTGCGGTGTTGGGAGCGTTTGAGGG
>NZ_JBFBHW010000120.1:0-1785 GCF_040685395.1 Kitasatospora sp. NPDC088779
TCGACGAACTGCACAATCTCGACATCCAGACCCGGATCGGCGCCGAGGCGTCGGACCAGATCAAGTACCTGTCCGAGCGCATCCCCGCCACATTCGTTCTGGCCGGCGTCGACATCGAGGGCACCGGCCTGTTCGCCGGGCGACGCGGCGGCCAGATCGCCAGCCGCTACAGCCTCATCCCCACCAGCTCCTTCCGACACAAGACCCCGCAGGAGCAGGCGGCCTGGCAGGCCCTGGTCGCCACCTTGGAGAACGCACTGCGGCTGCACGCCCACCGCCCAGGCGCCCTCCTCCAACTCGCCCCCTACCTGCACGACCGCACCGCAGGCATGATCGGCAGCCTGTCCCACCTGGTCCGCGAAGCCGCCCTGGACGCCATCTTGGACGGCGCCGAGAAGATCACCCGCACCGGCCTGGAAGCCGTCGACCTCGACGAGAGTGCCGAACAGCAGAACCTCCCGCGCGCCCGCCAGCGCCGCACCCGCGAAGCGAGAAGGACCGCATGAACAGCCGCCTGCGGACCCTGCCCGTCGCCCTGGCACCCGTCCACCACGAGACGATCGGCTCCTACCTCAACCGCCTCGCCGACGCCAACCACCTATCGATCGGCCACCTCTCCTTCCTGATCGGCCCCAACCGCCGCCACCGGCGCGACGACAACCGTGTCGGCTACTGGACCCCCGCCGCCCTGCCCCGGCTGGCGGCTCTGACCGGCCAAAGCGTTCCCACGCTGATCCAAGCGATGCCGGTCCTGGCCGAAGTACGCGAACCCGGACAGCACCGCCAGCAGTTGGCCATCGAAGAACTGGCTGAGCCCCGCCAGCGACCTGCCTGCCGTCTCTGCATGGCCCGTCATGGCATTCACGGACTCGTCGTCCGCAGCACCCCGCACCACCAAGGGGTCTGCCATCGGCACCACCGCTGGCTCCTCGGCGGTGACCAGCACCACCTGGACGCGCTCCCCGAGATACTCCACGCTGACCTGCGGCACCGCAGGCTCGTCCGCTGCAGCACGGCCCCCTTCATCGCCCTGGACTACCAGTGCGCCCGCACGATCACGGCCAACTGGTTCCGATCGTCCGAGCCGCTCGCCCTCCAGCAGCGCTGGACCCGACGCCTGGACGCCATCGCCGAGGACGCCTACGGAGACCCCCACCGCCCCACCGAGGACCGCATCGAACTCGCTACCTATCCCGAAACCGTCGCTCTGACGGGCCTGTTCGCCTCGCCCCACTGGCGCGAGCGCAAAGACCTGCACGCCGAAGCCGCACGACGCCTTGCGGTCGATGCCCAAGACCTCCCGGCCGACCTGACCAGTCACGGACTCGTCGCCTCCGACAGCTGATCCGCTGTTGCATGACCACCGAACCGTCGCCTCGCTCCGGGCCAATCTCCCTGGACCAGCCGCCATCCCACGGATATCGTCCCCGGGTGCCTCTTCGTCAGTACGTCTACTTCGCGTTGTTCAGCCAGCACACCTCCGCGGCGGAGATGACCGCGCTGCTGGGCATCGAACCTGATGAGGTGTCCGTCCGCGGCAGCCGTTTCACGGAACCCGTAGTGAGACCGGTGAGCCACTCCTGGAAGATCGTGTGTCGAGAGCCGGGCCTGTGTGTCGACGAGCAAATCAACCGCGTCCTGGACAGGCTCCGGCCGCACACGGCCCGAATCGCCGAACTCGCCAGTCATCTGGCCGCCGAGGAACAAGAACACGGCGGCGCAGTCCTAGAGGTCGTGCGCTACTTCAACGACACCGACCAGGAACAGCAGCCCCTCCAGCAGGGG
>NZ_JBFBHW010000121.1:0-1775 GCF_040685395.1 Kitasatospora sp. NPDC088779
CCTAGACCCGTCCTTCGCACATAACGAGTTCGGATGATGTGGTGATGCGACCGGTACCCCGGTGGGGTGCCGGTCGTTGAGCCTGGCGTGTCGATATCTCGTTCACGTCGCTCACGGGTCCACTGTCCACGCTTCGCCGTGGAGTTGACGCCCGTGGTGGAGAGGCGTCTGGGCGCTCTGCCCGCCTCTGCCGAGTTTCTGCGCCGGCTGGACGTGGCCGGGATCGTTGACGAGCTGTGCCCGATCCGCGAGGTCGCGCACCTCACGCATGGCCAGGTGATCGAAGTGATGATCGCCAACCGGCTGTCCGCCCCGGCGCCGCTGGTCCGGGTGGGCGACTGGGCCCGGGAGTGGGCGGTGGAGGAGGTTTTCGGCGTCGAGCCGGACCTGCTGGGCGATGACCGGCTCGCCCGCGCGCTGGACGCGATCGCGCCGCACCTGGACGAGCTGGTCGGCACGGTCGGCGCCCAGGCCATCGCCGAATTCGGCATCGACGTGTCCCGGATCCACTGGGACATGACCTCGATGTCCCTCTTCGGCGCCTACGAGGACCAGGACGAGCAGTTCCCGCAGGTCAAGTACGGTCACCCCAAGGACCGCCGGGTCGATCTCAAACAGATCCAGGCCGGCCTCGCGGTCAGCGGCGACGGCGGGATCCCGCTTTTCCACCGCGTCTACGACGGCGGCGCGGGCGAGGTCGCCCAGGTCGTCGGCGCGATGAAGGCCCTGCGCACGATGGCCGACCGCAGGAACTTCCTGCTGGTCGCGGACTCCAAACTGGTGTCCCACTCGAACGTCACCGCCCTGCTGGACGCGAAGGTCGCCTTCATCGCCCCCGCACCGGCCGCCAAGGTCCCCGACCACGTCTACGCAGGCTTGAACCTGCAGGACGCACAGCTCGTGAACCACGTTCCGGAACGCGACGCCGGCAAGAGCGCCCAAGCACGTGAGACATACCGCGTGCTGGAGGACACCCACACCCTGACCGGCCGCCGCAAGAGCGACCCCGAGATCCGCCTGCGGCGGATCCTGGTCCACTCCAGCGGCAACGCCCGCGGCCAGCAGAGCGCCCGCGCCAAACGCCTCGCCCATGCGACCGAGGACCTGGACAAGCTCCAACGCGGCGCCGGAGGACGTTTCTACGGCACTGCCGAGAAGATCACCGCCCGGATCGGCGTGATCGCCAGGACCCGTCGCGTCGAGGACTGCCTACGGACCGCCATCACCGCCGACCCTGACGGCCGGCCCGTCCTGGAATGGCACTTCGATCAGGACGTCCTTGACGCTCAGGCCGCCGTCGACGGCTGGTACGCGCTGCTGACCAACCTCGCCCCCGAACAGGCCACCGCCGAACAGGTCCTGTTGCGCTACAAGGGCCAGGCCGTGGTCGAACGCCGCTACCACGACTTCAAAGGCCCCCTTGCGGTCGCGCCGGTCTTCCTGCAGCACAACCGGCGCATCGCCGCCCTCATCACTGTGATCTGCCTGGCCCTGCTGGTGTTCTGCCTGATCGAACGCCAAGTCCGCCAGGCCCTGGGACCCGAGCAGACCATGCGCGGCCTCTACCCGGACAGCCGGGCCGTCCGTCCCACCGGTCGCATGATCTTCTACCACCTGGCCAGCCTGATGATCCGGCCCGGCACCGTCACCAGCCCACCCGTCGTCCTGATCAGCCGAGGAGTCCAAGCACACCTACTCGAACTCCTCGGCATAGACGAAACCCGACCCCGCTGGCTGGAGACCTAAAACCCCATGTGCGAAGTCCGGGCCTAGAC
>NZ_JBFBHW010000122.1:0-1734 GCF_040685395.1 Kitasatospora sp. NPDC088779
GCCCTCGACCGACTCGAAACCCTCGTCCGCAACCGCCTCAAACGCCTGCAGTACCGGCCCGACACCATCGACGGCTTCATAGCCGGCACCGGCCTTACCCTCGACACCCCAACCTCACCCTGACAAGCCGAAGTCAGTAATGGGGAGTTCACTGCCGTGGTCGATCCAGGCCGAGCGGGTAGTGAGCCTGGGGTGGAGTCGGTCCCAGGCCATCGCCCGCGCGGTGCCGTAGCGGTCTGTCACCTGGACGGTCGCCACGTTCGGCTCGCCCCACGTCTCGGGCTTGGCGAAGCGGAACTCCTTGCCGTGCTTCGGGAACCGCCCGCCCAGGGGATACGTCTGGGCATACTCCAGAAGCGAGGGCGCCGGCCGCCGCATGACACGGTCCGAGCGCATCCGGCCCAGTACCTCCACCGGCAGGTCCCTCAACAAGTAGGCCAGGCGCGAAGCGTCGTAACCGGCATCGAAGACCACCAGGACATCCGGATCGCCCGCGCACCAGCGACCACCGACGATCAAGTCCTCGACCACCCGGCGGACCTGAACCGCGGCGACCTCCGCGACATCGTCCTCGGGACCGAGGCGGACAGCGTCGAGCAACTGGCACCAGGACGTGCGACCCGCTTCCAACGCGGCGACGAACGAGTACGGCCAGCCCGGGATCATCAGGTGCTGGTCCCGGCCACGGCCGAAGGTGTGACAGAACAGCCGGTCCGCACTGCACTCCGCGTCCGGCCGCAGCCAGTTGCTGACATCCACGGCCAGGACGAGCCGGTTGTCGGCGGCCTTCGGCTGGGGCAACGCGGCCAGGGTCCGCCGCAGCTGTCCGACGTCGAGACGGCCACGGTTGAGTGCGTCGTACAGCGCGCCGTGCCCGCGGCAGTGCTCGGCCACCAGCGTCAGCTCCACCGGCGCCACCACCGGTCCGTCCGCACACAGCAGCGCGTCCGCGATCTCGAACAGTTCGTCACGCCGCGCGGTCAGGCATCCGTAGAAGTCCTTCCGGAAGTGTGACGCTTCAGCGAACGGCTCTCGCTGGGCATCGCTGTACAGCAGACTCATCCCCCATGGCCTCCGTCGAGTTCACGTGCATCCTTGGTCGGAGCACATGGTCAGACGAAGGCCATGTCCACGTCCGGCGAACTCCCGGATGAGTGAACTCGTTCGAAAAGCGCGCGTGATCGTGACACCATGGGCCGCGTGATGACGAACCGAAAGGTCCATGCCGCGTAGACGGCCGACGGACGTCCGGACCAGCCTCCCCCCACACCGGGCACAGGCTTCGAGACCCGCGATCGACGGTGTCTCCTCGCGGGCACTCTCCGAGGTAGCCCGTCTCGAACGCATCCGGAACTACCTGCAACCAGGGGATGTCACCGTCGCTGTGCGCCTGTGGCGGGACCACGTTCGCCGCTCCAAGCGGCAGCACTGGCACGACTACGAGCTGGGCAACGTGCACTGGTACTGCTGCGGCAACCCCTTGGAGGCTCGCGCCCTCCTCGACACGGTGATGCACGCAATGTCACCACGGGCCGCCCGCGAACTCCGGAAGATCATCAACAGGCTTGACGCCGCCTACAGCATCCCTCTGCCGCCGCATGACGGCGAAGGAGCAGAAAGCACAAGCTGAACTTGTCGTTTACTGACCTCGGCGTTTCAAGGTGATGGCGGTGGGAGGTCGAGGGAGAGTCCGGTTCCGCTGAGGAAGCCGTCGAGGATGTCGGAGCGGTACTG
>NZ_JBFBHW010000123.1:0-1577 GCF_040685395.1 Kitasatospora sp. NPDC088779
CCCGCCTCCCCCCGCGCCGGGGCTCCTCGCGCCCCGCCGCGCCGGGGGGCGGGGGGCGCCCCCCCCCCCCCCCCGGGCCCCGGCCCCCCCCCCCCCCCCCCCCCCCCACGGCCGTTTGGGGGGCCGCCGCGGCTATATGATCACGCGGCCGAGATCACGTCACGGGGGAGCACGAGAACAGCGATGGCCGGGCAGGCAGTACTCGCACCGCCGAGGGAACTCCGCACCTGGTTCGGCCGTCGCTCGGTGCGGATGACCGGATCCGCGCTGGTGTGGCAGGAGGAACCGGAGGCCTTCCACATCCCCTACGGCCGGATCCACCGGGTGCACGCCGTCCCCGGCCGGGGCGTGCTCTGGGACCTGTGCGTCGAGGTCGACCCGCCGGGGCGCGGCGAGCGCTCCGAGTTCCGCCTGGGCACGACCGACGCCAAGGCCCAGGCGTTCGCCGACGCCATCAACGCGCAACGGCTGAAACGGCTCGCCGAGGCTCCGGCCGACCCGACGCGGATCCGCGTCGAACCGTTCCGGCGGCCCAGGCCGCTGCGGCCCGCCGGCTGGCAGCTCGGCCTCCTCGCCCTGTTCGCCGGCTGCCTCACCGAGTCCGTCGCCCTGGCCCTGCTCGGCCACCCGGTGCGGGCCGGGTTCGTCTGGGCCGGCTTCGCCGCCTGGTGGGTGAGCGCCGCCTGGGCGGCGAACCTGCCCTGGCAGCTGCGGTACTGGCGCCAGCAGCAGGCACTGGGCGAGCTCCGCCCGGCGGAGTTCACCGGCTCCTACCTCGGGGAGTACAGGGTGCACGACGTCCACGGCCACTCCCGCAGCACCCGGCGCACGCTCCGGTACACCTACCGGGTGACCGACCAGCTCGGCACGGCGCAGCGGCACGAGTGCAGCGCCGCCGACGTGGGGGACGTGGCGCGGCCCCGCACGGTCCTGGTGGTGCCCGGCCGCCTGTCGGCGGACACGCCGGGCGGGCTCGCCGGCCACCTGGTGTGGATGGGCGTCACCGGCCTGCCGACCCTGGTCGCGGGCCTGGTCGGCCTGGTCCTCGTCCCGGGCCTGCTGCTGCCCTGAGCCGCCGACGGCTCACCGGTGCCGACCACCCCGCTCACCCGGATGCGCGTCCGGCCTGGACTCCGGGTCCGCCTCCCGCCCCACCCGACGCGCACCCTTCCGTTTGCGGTGGCCCGGGCCGGGGTGTGGGGGCGGTGTGCCGGCGCTGGAGATCCACTGGAGGCCGCCTCAAGGCGGGTGGTTCGTGGCGGGTTGGGTGTGTTCTGGTGGATGGCGAAGCAGACCCGGGGCGGGGCACACCGGGGGACGGTAGACGCTCGCGCATGGATGTGAGTGTGGAGGCTATGGTTCGCCGGCCCGGAGTGGATTTGACTGGTGGACATGAGGACGGACGCGCGGGGTTCGCAGAACCGCCCGGGTCCGCTGGTTTCGTCGACTTCTTCTCCGAATGGGGTGGCTGCTGTGGTTGCCAAGGGTGTTGTGGATCTTCCGGTCGGTGCTGGTGTGGTGCTGGTGGTGGGTGGGACGGGTAAGACCGGTCGGCGGGTGGCGGATCGGTTGGCGGG
>NZ_JBFBHW010000124.1:0-1437 GCF_040685395.1 Kitasatospora sp. NPDC088779
CAATGCCGGTGACTTTAGGTTGCTCCTGGCTGGGTGATGGTGACTGTCGCCGGTTCTGGTTGCGGCCAGTTGCGGTGTTGGGAGCGTTTGAGGGGCCAGTTGGACATCTTGCGTTTGATGACGCGGGGGCAGGTCCGCCTGCGGCGTTCGGGTAGCAGGCGGTCGGTGATCTCAGCCAGGGTGCGGGTCAGCGCGCTGGCGAGTGTGCCGGGGGGAAAGCGCCGCCTGGGCGGGGACCTGGCGGCGTACGACCCGCAGGCTGCGGGTGAAGGACAGGCGGTCGGGGTCCAGGCCCTCGCTGAGGGCGGCCTGGTGCATCAGCTGCCGGATGGCGTGGTGGACCAGGAGGAGTCCGTACACCTCCTGCTCGACGCCCCACGGGTACTTCGAGCGCAGGACGAGTTTGGGGCCGCGCTGGTGGGTCTTGATCTCGTCCAGCGTGGTCTCGATCTCCCACCGCTGGACGTAGAGCGCGGCCAGCTCGGCTGCCGGTGCCGCTTCGGGGTCGAGGACGGTGGTGACCAGCCGGTAGACGCTCTGGTCGCCGGTCGTGGTCAGGGTGTACTCGACGACCCGCACGGTCACCGGGTTGCGGCGGCTCTTTCGGTCCGGTTCGGCGTGGACAGTGCTGAGGTAGGAGCCGTCGGAAAGGACCCGCAGCACGGGCAGGGCGGCGTTGGTGCGGACCCGCCACAGCAGGTCCGCGCCGCTCGCCCGTGCGGCCTGCCACAGCTCGAAGCCGTAGAAGCCCCGGTCGGCCAGCAGCAGCATCCCCTCCCGCAGAAGGGGGAACAGCCGCCGGGACAAAGACTGCTCACTGACCGACAGCGGGCCAATGGCCGCGCCGAACATCGCATGAGTGCCGCACTCGGCCAGCCCCACCACCCTGGCCTGCGGAAACGCACTCGCCCCACGGCCGGACACGTGCCGGCCGAAGAACTCGGTGTTGGCGTCGGTGTCCGCCAGGTCCAGGCAGGTGCCGTCCACTGCCACCACACGCCACCGCCGGTACCAGGCGCCCGTCGTTTCGGGCACGGCCAGCGGGCGGCAGACCCGCGCGAACAGCACCTTCAACGGCTCGACCCCCAGCCGTCGGCGGGCCCGGCCGATCGCGGCGGTCGTGGGCACCCGCCACGACCGCCGCCCGTCCCCGAGCCCCTCACCCAGCAGCCGGGCGACCTCCTCGTAGCCCTGCCCGAAGAACAGGCACATCGCCAGCACGAAGTACACAACCACCCGCGCCGGCAGCAGACGACTGCGTTTCTCACCCCGCCCGGTCTCGGCGATCACCTCATCGACCAGCCCCGGCGGGAACGCCCGGGTCAGTACCCCGATCGCGATCCGGTCCGATATCCGCTCACTCGCAGGCGCCTTGACCTGCCCCACCCTCGCCACACCACAACCAACGAGACACCGACCACAAAGTCACCGGCATTG
>NZ_JBFBHW010000126.1:0-1323 GCF_040685395.1 Kitasatospora sp. NPDC088779
TGCTGCAATGACACGACTTCGGTGATGTGCTTGAGCCCCGCTACATTGTCGGCGCGGAATCACTTGACCAGTGAGCTATTACGCACTCTTTCAAGGGTGGCTGCTTCTAAGCCAACCTCCTGGTTGTCTCTGCGACTCCACATCCTTTCCCACTTAGCACACGCTTAGGGACCTTAGTCGGTGTTCTGGGCTGTTTCCCTCTCGACCATGGAGCTTATCCCCCACAGTCTCACTGCCACGCTCTCACTTACCGGCATTCGGAGTTTGGCTAAGGTCAGTAACCCGGTAAGGCCCATCGCCTATCCAGTGCTCTACCTCCGGCAAGAAACACGTGACGCTGCACCTAAATGCATTTCGGGGAGAACCAGCTATAACGGAGTTTGATTGGCCTTTCACCCCTAACCACAGGTCATCCCCCAGGTTTTCAACCCTGGTGGGTTCGGTCCTCCACACGGTCTTACCCGCGCTTCAACCTGCCCATGGCTAGATCACTCCGCTTCGGGTCTTGGGCATGCAACTCAGACGCCCTATTCGGACTCGCTTTCGCTACGGCTACCCCACACGGGTTAACCTCGCTACACACCGCAAACTCGCAGGCTCATTCTTCAAAAGGCACGCAGTCACGGCCCACCAGCAAGCTGATGAACGACGCTCCCACGGCTTGTAGGCACACGGTTTCAGGTACTATTTCACTCCGCTCCCGCGGTACTTTTCACCATTCCCTCACGGTACTATCCGCTATCGGTCACCAGGGAATATTTAGGCTTAGCGGGTGGTCCCGCCAGATTCACACGGGATTTCTCGGGCCCCGTGCTACTTGGGAGTTTCTCAAACGAGCCGTACAGATTTCGTCTACGGGGGTCTTACCCTCTACGCCGGACCTTTCGCATGTCCTTCGACTACCCATACGGTTTCTGACTCGCCGACCGGCCGGCAGACCGATCAAGAAAAATCCCACGACCCCGCGATGGCAACCCCTGCCGGGTCTCACACCATCACGGTTTAGCCTCATCCGGTTTCGCTCGCCACTACTCCCGGAATCACGGTTGTTTTCTCTTCCTGCGGGTACTGAGATGTTTCACTTCCCCGCGTTCCCTCCACACTGCCTATGTGTTCAGCAGCGGGTGACAGCCCATGACGACTGCCGGGTTTCCCCATTCGGAAACCCCCGGATCAAAGCCTGGTTGACGGCTCCCCGGGGACTATCGTGGCCTCCCACGTCCTTCATCGGTTCCTGGTGCCAAGGCATCCACCGTGCGCCCTTAAAAACTTGGCCACAGATGCTCGCGTCCACTGTGCAGTTCTCAAACAACGACCAGTCAC
>NZ_JBFBHW010000127.1:0-1183 GCF_040685395.1 Kitasatospora sp. NPDC088779
ATGAAACCCTGCACCGCCGCCAGGACCGCGTAGTCCCCGCAACCGGGACACCAGCGCACCTCCTGGTCGGTCTTGAAGTCCCGGGCACTCTGCGGACCTTCGGCCTTGGGCACCAGGTTCAGGGACGGGAAGCCGTTCTCACTCATCGGTGGTCCTCCTCGTCCAGGGCGCCGATCGCCGCCGACAGCACGTCCGCCAACTGCGCCGCCTTGAACGGCAGCCCACGCACCTGGTTGTAGGACTCCGCGTCCACCAGGTACTTCGCCCGCAGCAGCAGCGCGAGCTGACCCAGATTCATCTCCGGCACGACGACCTTCTCGTAACTCCTGAGCACCGCGCCCAGGTTGGCCGGGAAGGGATTCAGGTGGCGCAGGTGCGCCTGGGCGACCTCCCCGCCGTCCGCCCGCACCCGCCGCACGGCCGCAGTGATCGGCCCGTACGTCGAACCCCAGCCGAGCACCAGCACCCGCGCCTCGCCGCTCGGGTCGTCGACCTCCACGTCGGGGACGGCGATCCCGTCGACCTTCGCCTGCCGGGTGCGGACCATGAAGTCGTGGTTCGCCGGGTCGTAGGAGATGTTCCCCGTCCCGTCCTGCTTCTCGATCCCGCCGATCCGGTGCTCCAGCCCCGGCGTACCGGGCAGCGCCCACGGCCTGGCCAGG
This sequence comes from Kitasatospora sp. NPDC088779, assembly GCF_040685395.1. Lineage (NCBI taxonomy): Bacteria > Bacillati > Actinomycetota > Actinomycetes > Kitasatosporales > Streptomycetaceae > Kitasatospora > Kitasatospora sp. NPDC088779. Next base: position 663 of record NZ_JBFBHW010000127.1, read on the forward strand.
GTCCTCGGATCCCGCAGGTAGGGCCAGAACGAGCCGTCCTCGCGGTTCGGCCCGGTCGCGAAATCCGGACTGACCAGCGGGAGTTCGTCCACCTCAGGGATCCGCCACGGCTCCGAGCCGTTCGCCAGGTAGCCGTCCGAGAGCAGGAACACCGGCGTCCGGTACGTCACCGCGATCCGCGCCGCCTCCAGCGCCGCGTCGAAGCACTCCGCCGGCGTCGCCGGAGCGACGATCGGCACCGGCGCCTCGCCGTTGCGCCCGAACATCGCCTGCAGCAGGTCCGCCTGCTCCGTCTTGGTCGGCAGACCGGTGGAGGGCCCACCGCGCTGGATGTCCACCACCAGCAACGGCAGCTCCAGCGACACCGCCAGGCCGATCGTCTCACTCTTCAACGCCACCCCGGGGCCCGAGGTCGTCGTCACGCCGAGCGCGCCACCGAAGGACGCGCCGAGCGCCGCACCGATCCCGGCGATCTCGTCCTCGGCCTGGAAGGTACGGACCCCGAAGTTCTTGTGCCGGCT
>NZ_JBFBHW010000128.1:0-1161 GCF_040685395.1 Kitasatospora sp. NPDC088779
CCTAGTGTCCTGCGCCGGAGATCCGTCGGCAGAATCGGGCGAGGGAGTCGAGGATCTCGTCGGCGGTCTTGGTCCAGGTGAACGGTGTGGGGTCTTCGTTCCAGTTCTTGATCCAGTTGCGGATGTCGCGTTCGAGGGCTTGGACGTTCTTGTGGGATCCGCGGCGGATCATCTGGTCGGTGAGGAAGCCGAACCAGCGCTCGACCTGGTTGATCCATGATGACCCGGTCGGGGTGAAGTGCATGTGGAACCTGGGGTGTTGGGCCAGCCAGGTGCGGATCGCCGGGGTCTTGTGGGTTCCGTAGTTGTCGCAGATGAGGTGGATGTCGAGGCCGTCGGGAACCTCCTGGTCGATCTTGACGAGGAACTTCCTGAACTCCGCCGCGCGGTGGCGGCGGTGCAGGGAGGTGATGACCTTCCCGCTGCCGGTGTCGAACGCGGCGAAGAGCGTGGTGAGTCCGTTGCGCACGTAGTCGTGGGTCCGGCGCTCCGGCATTCCCGGCATCATGGGCAGCACCGGCTGGGAGCGGTTCAACGCCTGGATCTGCGACTTCTCGTCGACCGACAGCACCACCGCCCCCTCGGGCGGGTCGAAGTAGAGGCCGACCACGTCGTGGACCTTCTCGATGAACAGCGGGTCCGTGGAGAGCTTGAAGGTGTCCGCCAGGTGGGGCCTGAGCTGGAACTTCCGCCAGATCCGCCCGACCGTCGACTTCGAGAGGCCGGACCTGGCCGCCATCGAACTCCGCGACCAGTGTGTCGCGTTCTTCGGGATCTCCTCCAGCGTCGCCACGACAACCGCTTCGACCTTGTCCACCGCGATCGTGGGCGGCCGGCCCGGCCGAGGCTCGTCCGCCAAGCCGTCCAGCCCTTCGGCGAGGAAGCGCCGCCGCCACTTGCGGACCGTGTCCGCGGTGATTCCCAACTCCCTTGCCGCACCGACGATCGACGGCACATCCGGACCGTCGCAGGCCAGCACGATCCGTGCCCGCAGAGCCAACGCCTGGGCTGACGTCGCTCTGCGGGCCCACCGAATGAGCACCGCACGCTCCTCGTCGGACAGCAACAACGGCTCCAACGCGGGACCACGACGACGCACCGACGCATCCGAAGAATCACTCACGCAAGATCTAACGACAGATCTCCGGCGCAGGACACTAG
>NZ_JBFBHW010000129.1:0-1113 GCF_040685395.1 Kitasatospora sp. NPDC088779
TTACTGACATTGGCGCTTCAGGGTGATGGCGGCGGGAGGTCGAGGGAGAGGCCGGTCCCGGCGAGGAATCCGTCGAGGATGTCGGGGCGGTACTGGAGCCGTTTGAGCCGGTTGCGGACGAGGGCTTCGAGGCGGTCGACGGCGACCGAGGACAGGTTGGCCAAGCTGCGCTTGACGTGCGCCCAGAGCCACTCCACGGGATTCAGGTCCGGCGCGTAAGCGGGCAGGATGAACACCGTCAGCCAGTCCCGCGCGCCGATCAAGTCCCGCATGGCATAGGAGACATGAGTGTTCAGGCGGTCCCAGACCAGCACGATCGGCGCCTTCACCAGGTGGTGGATGCCGTCGATCAGGCCGATGTAGTCGCGCTCGGACAGGCTCCGTCGCTCACCCTTGCGACCGGTGTGCCGCCGGATGCGATGGGACAGCCTGGTCCGGGAGCCGGGCCGCACGGCGATCAGCCCCGCGACCGAGACCCGACCGGAGCGGCTGCCGGAGACCTTCACGACCGGGGTGACGCCCCGCCGCCCCCAGGTGCGTCCACGGGGCGGCCTGCGCGTGAAGCCGGCCTCGTCCTCGAAGCAGACCCATCCGCCGCAGGCCGCCCGGGCGCTTTTACCTCCGCCCAAGTCGCCTCCTTCCACGCTGTAACGGCCTGCTCGTCACGCTCCGCGGACCGCCTCGCGGGTATCTGCGGCGTGAAACCGAGCCGGCGCATCAGCCGGGTGGCGCCCGAGACGCTGTAGGAGACGTGGAACTTGCGGCCGATCAGTGTGGCCACCCGCGCACCGGTCCACACCTGGTCCTCGTCCCAGCCGTGGGCGGCCGGTCCCTGGTCGAGGTAGGCGGCCAGTTTCTCCTGGCACCGCACGGACAGCTTGCACCGCTGCCCGTGGGGGCCGCGCGAACCCAGCGCCGCCGCCCCGCCCCGCTTCCAGGCCTGGTGCCACTGGTAGACCGACTTGCAGCTCACCCGCAACTGCCGGGCGACCTCCGGAGGCTTGACTCCTTCGCCGAACAGCGCGGCAGCCTCCAAGCGCACGGCCTCACGGCGCTGTCGTGCCTTCGCCGTCAGCCCGCCCCCATCCGCATATCGCATGCGAGACGGTCTAC
>NZ_JBFBHW010000130.1:0-1088 GCF_040685395.1 Kitasatospora sp. NPDC088779
GTCGGCGAGAGCGGTGACGGTCTTGCGGGTGATCGCGAGGTGTTCGAGATGGGTCTGCGCCTCCCGCAGCCGGCCTTGCAGTTCCTCGATCTGCGTACGGAGGCCGTCGGCCATGGCCTGGGCGGCGTTCTCCTGGATGTCGAGCGCGTCGAGCAGGGGCTGGAGGTTCATGCCGTCACCGCATGGGGATCGCGCCAGGTGGGCGTGCTCGCACCGGTGAGACGGCGGGCCATGACCTGGGTCATCGCCCAGTAGACACGGGAGGCGGAGGAGGACGGGCGGTGCTCGTAGTCGCGGACCAGGCGCCGGTGCAGTATCAAGATCCCGTAGGTCTGCTCGACCCTCCAGCGTTTCGGCTGCGGGACGAACCCTCTGTCCTGCGGGTTGCGTTCGACGATCTCGACATCGATGCCCAGGCCCGTGCCGTGCGCGACGACCTGCTTCTTGAAGCCCTGGTCGACCAGGGCTTTTCGGACGCTGCCGCCAGCGTGCTCGGCGACCTGGTCCAGCAGGGCGGTGCCGGCGGCGTTGTCGTGCGCGTTCGCGGCCAGGACGATGACGGCGATGACCAGGCCCAGCACGTCGACGGCCAGGGCCCGTTTACGGCCCGGCACCCGTTTCGCCGGGTCCCGGCCGGTCGTGGAAGTGGGGACCCCGGCGGCCACATGGACACTCTGCGTGTCCAGGACGACCAGGGACGGGTCCTCTAATCGGCGGGCCCGCTCACGGACCTGGCAGCGCAGGAGTTCATGGATGACCTGGTCGGTTCCGTCGTCCCGCCACACGGCGAAGTAGTAGTACGTCGCGCTCTTCGGTGGCAGATCGTGCGGGAGATAGGCCCACTGGCAGCCGGTCCTGCCCTGGTAGAGGATCGAGTTCACGATCTCCCGCATCGCGTAATCGCCCTGATGGCCACTCACTGACCGGTGCCGGTTCTTCCACGCCGTGAGCACCGGCTCGATCAACGACCACTGCTCGTCCGATAAGTCGCTCGGGTACGGCTTGCGTTCACTCACCTCACCACCCCAACAGACCACCGGCCTCGGACGGGCGGACTCCACCCCCGCCCACACCATCAGGTGACAACA
>NZ_JBFBHW010000131.1:0-1083 GCF_040685395.1 Kitasatospora sp. NPDC088779
GCCGTACTCGCCTCCCCCGACTCCGACATCGGCCTCGTCGGCTACGAGATGGCCCTCCTCGTCGACCGCGCCGGCGCCGTCCTCACCCCCGCACTCCGCGCGGAACTCCAGGGCAGTCTCCTGCACTGACGGTCCGTCGGATACCGTCCAGGTATTCGAAGTACCTCCGCGTCCTTCCCGGGCCCGCTTCGGCGGGCTCGGGTTCGGACGTTGTACGGCCTTCGCACCACCGGCTCCGGACCTGCGCCGAAGCTCGCACCGCACCGCCGCACCTTGTGAGGAGAGGAACCGTGACACCGCCCGACGACCGCAGCGGCCAGTACGGCGTTCCGTACCCTGGCACAGGCCATGACGCCTTCGGAGCACCCGGCGTCGGCCACGGTCAGCAGTACGGCCAGCCTCAGCACGGCCAGCAGCACGGACAGCAGTACGGCCAGCACCAGTACGGGCAGCCCCAGCACCCGTACGGGCAGCCGCAGCAGGAGCAGTACGACCAGCAGGGCCGGTCCGGCCGGTACCGACAGCCGCAGCCCGCCTTCGACACGCCGCCGCCCGGCTACCCGGCGCCCGCCCCCGACTACCGGCCGGCCCACGAGCCCGGGCACGTCGAGGAGTTCGAGGACGAGCCCGACTCCGGCCCGCTGATCCGGCCGTTCGCGATGACCGGTGGACGCACCCGGCCGCGCTACGAGCTCGCGCTGGAGGCCCTCGTCTCCGCCGACGTCGACCCGCAGCGCCTGGCCACCCTGCTCCCCGAGCACCAGCGGATCTGCACCCTGTGCAGGGAGGTCAAATCCGTCGCGGAGGTGTCGGCGCTGCTCTCCCTTCCCCTGGGAGTGGCCCGCATCCTCGTGGCCGACCTGGCCGAGGCCGGCCTCGTCGCCATCCACCAGCCCGCTTCCGGCGGCGAATCCGGAAACCAGCCCGACGTCACGCTGCTCGAAAGGGTCCTCAGTGGACTTCGCAAGCTCTAACGCGGCCGCCCCCACCCGCGCCACCACCTCCGCGAAGATCGTCGTCGCGGGCGGCTTCGGCGTCGGCAAGACCACGCTCGTCGGCGCCGTCTCCGAGATCAACCCCCTG
>NZ_JBFBHW010000132.1:0-1030 GCF_040685395.1 Kitasatospora sp. NPDC088779
GGCGAAGCTGAGAACTTAAGCGCCAGTAAACGGCGGTGGTAACTATAACCATCCTAAGGTAGCGAAATTCCTTGTCGGGTAAGTTCCGACCTGCACGAATGGCGTAACGACTTCTCGACTGTCTCAACCATAGGCCCGGTGAAATTGCATTACGAGTAAAGATGCTCGTTTCGCGCAGCAGGACGGAAAGACCCCGGGACCTTTACTATAGCTTGATATTGGTGTTCGGTTCGGCTTGTGTAGGATAGGTGGGAGACTTTGAAGCAGCAACGCCAGTTGTTGTGGAGTCGTCGTTGAAATACCACTCTGGTCGTGCTGGATGTCTAACCTGGGTCCGTGATCCGGATCAGGGACAGTGTCTGGTGGGTAGTTTAACTGGGGCGGTTGCCTCCTAAAGAGTAACGGAGGCGCCCAAAGGTTCCCTCAGCCTGGTTGGCAATCAGGTGTTGAGTGTAAGTGCACAAGGGAGCTTGACTGTGAGACTGACGGGTCGAGCAGGTACGAAAGTAGGGACTAGTGATCCGGCGGTGGCTTGTGGAAGCGCCGTCGCTCAACGGATAAAAGGTACCCCGGGGATAACAGGCTGATCTTCCCCAAGAGTCCATATCGACGGGATGGTTTGGCACCTCGATGTCGGCTCGTCGCATCCTGGGGCTGGAGTAGGTCCCAAGGGTTGGGCTGTTCGCCCATTAAAGCGGTACGCGAGCTGGGTTTAGAACGTCGTGAGACAGTTCGGTCCCTATCCGCTGTGCGCGTAGGAGTGTTGAGAAGGGCTGTCCCTAGTACGAGAGGACCGGGACGGACGAACCTCTGGTGTGCCAGTTGTCCTGCCAAGGGCATGGCTGGTTGGCTACGTTCGGGAGGGATAACCGCTGAAAGCATCTAAGCGGGAAGCCTGCTTCGAGATGAGCACTCCCACCTCCTTGAGAGGGTAAGGCTCCCAGTAGACGACTGGGTTGATAGGCCGGATATGGAAGCCCTGTGAGGGGTGGAGTTGACCGGTACTAATAGGCCGAGGGCTTGTCCTCAG